>DATDLS010000512.1:0-38136 GCA_036519195.1 Occallatibacter sp.
CCTGGCCAGCCAGCGCAAGCTCACTTTGGAGCAGGTGAGGAGATTGAGTGCCCGTTTCAAACTGCCCGCCGATGTTTTCATGTCGAAGGAACCGCGCTGAGGCAGCGAGAAGGGCCGTATATTGGTGCAGCGATGGGCTGAATAAATGGGAAGGCGCTCAAGAAGATTCTAGTCAACCCGTGTGAAGATAAGACTTTTCGCCTGTTGATGCTTCGTTCGCAAGAGCCAGCCCCGCAATGCTGCGGACTTGCAATCCGTGCTCGGATTGATAGAACGCTTCCTGATGCCGCCGGTCCTCGACGCAGCACGCAATAGAGATTTCCATAGCATTGGCCTCCCGGAGGCCCGTGGTCCTGAATATTCCTAAACTTCGTGTGCCGTGCAGGTATCAATCCGCACATTCAGATACAAGCCCGTCGGGTCGGCCATGGTTTCCAGTCCAATCCGCCGGCGACAACGCAGCCTTTCCGGATTCCATGGAGCACAGAATCTGATCAGCGGCGGCCCATGATCCGGTCTTTCCCATTCGAGCGGCGCTTCCTCGGTCTGCCACGATTGTAACTTGGTGCAGCCGGCGGCATTCCGATGCGGCGACATTCCAAAACTGCATTTGGCGGATCAAACCGGAATGAGACTCTCTGGCACCTTGCAGAAAACCCCATTGAAGATTTCATGTGCCGGTATAGGGCAGGGGATTGACTAAGGAGCGGCAATCACGGAAAGTTTGGTAATACGGGGGCAGCTTAGTAATGCAAAACAGGCACATCGACCTTTCCCAGATGCAAACAATGCACGAGATCCACACCCATTAGGCTTTAGTTTCTGCTATTTACCACAAAGAAGAGAAGTTGGTTAGTAATTTGGCGGAGAGGGAGGGATTCGAACCCCCGATAGCCTTGCGACTATGCCTGATTTCGAGTCAGGTGCATTCAACCGGGCTCTGCCACCTCTCCGTGTATTAACTTCTTTGTTTTCTATGTATTTCTGTTTGGGTTTGTTTGGGTAATTTCGCTCCAGATTTTCCGGTCGCCGACTGCCGATTTAGTCACCACTCGGCTGCCGCCAGGGACCAAGCGATCGACCGCCGAGGCCTGGTGTTCCGGAGCGAGATGTGCGTACCGCATGACCATCTGGAGCGCCCTATGTCCGAGCAGCTCTGCAACCGTCCGCAGAGCCACACCGGCCATAACAAGTCTACTGGCAAACGTATGGCGGTTGCAATGCCAGGCATACTGATGAATCTTCGCCTCTTCGAGAGCAGTCGAGAACCATCCGCGCGACCCTTGTAGGGAATCACCCGTGCGCACGGAAGGGAAGACGGGTTTCGTTCCCGGCCGGCCTTTCCCGCACTGCAACCCCTGGAGTGCGCCCAAGGCGATTGCATTCAGAGGAATGGTGCGCGAGTCTCGGGACCCTGCGGCATCCCAAAGCCGGCGAGTGAGTCAGTCGCCTCAACCTGCGCAGGTGTCAAGCCGTCCACCGAGGGAACGACAACGCCGTGCCACGCCGCTCAGCCTTTGGATATTGAAGCCGATGAATACTGGGCATCCGTGATGCGACTTGTGAAATTCAAATACGGGAAGATTCCAAAGCCAACTTTCCCGGTTTGCGAGGACGCTGGGAATGCTGCGTCGTCTGAAACAGTCGTCGACGCTGTTATCACGCAAGGCGAATTGAACTGCCTTCCTCCAAATCCGACCCCGGGTGCGCAAAACGCAAAGCTGGTAGCCTCTGCGGCTTGGACTGCGGGTGTCCATTCCGGCTAGGCCAACTGACGAGGGACCGTACGGGACTGTGGCATTCGATCGATACGATAAGGATCTCATCCATGTTGCCTCCGATTTGGGCGCGACGACGATTGCCGAAGGAGTGGAGCTGCGGAGCGATGACCTCTCCACCACGGGAACTCTGGGAGTCCTCCTCGATGCCGGAGAAGCCGGTTTGGTCGATCCGCCGCAGGCGTATCGGCGGTTGATCGAAGAGACCACTTTCCGCATGTCGCCAGCTTTGGAAGCTCACTTCCTTCGGCGTTTCCTCCAGGAATGGAGCATTCGGTCTGTGGATTCAAACGACTCGCCATCGGCGATTTTGGCAGGGCCGCCGTCTAGGATCACGCACTCAGACACCGAATCCCGAACTGCGTCATCAGGAGTGGGTTAAAAACAATTCCCTAGGGTGCATAATACGTTCCCAACAGGAGCAGCCGGGGGAATGCCGAAGCTCGAGCGGCCATAATCCAGTCCGGGATCTTGTGAGACCGATGGGAACGAGGTCACCTTCTTCTGCATGGCACAGTCTTGCTATCCGGTGCTCAAAGCTAAAGATTGCGGCCGTGAAGATGTAGCGGTTGCCCGGAAGAGGATTGGCATACGTCCCAGTCGCAAGAGACTGGGACGTATGCCGAAAAGAGGAGAGAGCACTGTGCCTTGCCAGCCTTGCATGGATTAGGCAGCGCGTGAGCGGGCTTGTTTCGTCAAGATGGTCCCGAGTAAGGTTAGGAAACCTGTACCGAATAGGAGGAACGTACTTGGCTCGGGAACGACTCCCCCATAAAAATCTAGATCCAGTGAGTCGCCGGGTTGAAGAGAATAATCCAGAGAGAGTTCCAGATCTCCCGGCCCAGCGTTATCTATGCGACCCAATTGAAATCCACTGCCGGGATATTTCGAAGAACCGGCGGGAAACTGAAATCCGGCTTCGGCTGAAAAAGGCGAACAGGGTAAATCCGGCTCAGTGCAGGTAAGCAACAATGAAACGTTCACGAAGTCTGTGCCATCTGAAACTTCGGGAAATGTAGTGGTGAACACCCCAAATGCATCGACCTTTACCTGTTGCTGAATTCCAACCGGAAATTCACCTCCGGGGGGACCTACAAAAAAAATCGGGAAATCGAAGTTGTTTTGGGCAAGAAGCGCCGTGCCGCTCACTGCATTTGGGCCGGGATCGGACAGATTGATGTTCCCGAGGACCAAATCGCTGAAACCATCTTCTTGTTGGACGGTGCCACTCGCCATTGCTCCACCTGAAACGGCGCAGCTTCCGAACTCGGACGTACCTGTTGTGACCATGCCACAGAAATTGACCATGGTACCGGCATTCGCTGGCGCTGAATGGATCAAGAAGATGAACATGAGGACCGGTATCAGTATGCCAGCCCATCCGGAGAATACAACCCTGGGCCCTGCCGGGAAATCGCTTGGTTCGAATTTCATTCTGGACACACCCTTCTTTCGGACTGGCTAACTATCCCGTTGTAGGTTGGCCGCCTGCACTATAGCAACAGCGGTATTGGGAAATCACTAAGGTGATGAGGGTAGCACGGTGCATGTCTGAAAACAACTAAGAATCTGTAGACAAGTTTCGGCTCTTGTTCGTCCGTACAATCCTGCATGCCAAACCACGACAGTCGGCACCGGGTTTCCCTGTGCTTTTTGGAGAGCCACTGCTGGCACTTTCAGTTTCTCGAAGCAGACTTACCCGCTCACCAAAGGTCTCCAGCCGTGTGCAAATCTACTCCGGCCATGATCAGTCTCCCTGCGCACCTATGTCGATTGCAACGCCGGGTGTAATCATTGAATTATATTGAGTCCGCACGCTCGACGGCGGAGAGAAGCTAACCGCCGTTTTTCGACCAACGATATCGGGCTGAACAAAGCGACGGTCCGAATCAATCGCATCAACCTGTCCTGGGTACAGGATGGCGGGCAGAGCCCGAGAATTTCAGTGAATGGACTCTCGACCGGATCAACGACACATCTCTCGATCTACTGATCGGCTGTGTGGACACGCGGGCAGCACGAAGCATCATCGCAAGAGCATTGACCAAGACGAGGAACCGGACAGGGTATTGGCCAGATTTCGCCAACTATGCCGCCAGTGGTCAGTTTGTTCTCGAGCAGCCACGGAATGCACGCAACCGGAGGAAAGCTGACCGGCTGCGGACCGTGAATGAGCCGTTTCCAAAGATTCTCGATTGCGAGTGCGGTGAAGATCCTTTTCCAAATTGTTCAGCCGTCGAGGCGCTTGATCGCCAGGAGCCGTTCATCAATCAGACTCTGGGATCGGCCGCACTGCGATGCTGGCCAGACTGTTTCATCATGGAAAACTTGCGCATCAAGGGGCTTCTCCAACGCGCAGGCCGTTCAGTTGGTTGCCATTGCCCGTTGCTCCGCAGATGTCGACCGGGCTCGGGAGGCGACAACGCTTATCTGGCCCACAGGGTCACGACCGTGCGCATCTCACTTTTCAACTAGCGAATCAGCCACGACCCAGGCTCCCCCGATCAGGGCCAGATTCAGAGCGCTCTCGGTCCAGTTCCAATGGCTGGAGGGGTCCGCCAGGAGCATGGGCCCATTCGCCAGCAAGCCGAAGGACGCAACCATGGCGGTCAGCAGAATCGCGGCAAGCCGGGCCTTTACGCCAGTCAGAGTCGCAAGGCCGGCCGCGATGAAGCAGACGCCGGTTACGTAACCCCAGAACACTTGCCCGGGCGGCAACCACTTTGGGACCAGGGGGGCGGTCAGGTTCATATAAACAAAATGCGCTCCGCCCCAAATCAGCGCACAAACCCCGAACGCCAGCTGACCCAGGCGCGAAAGACGCGCGGCCAAGGCCGCATCGATCTGTAAATTGATTTGAGCAGCGGTCGCATAGACGATCAGCCCGCTCGCGGCGATCGCCAGCTGCATGGCGATAACTTCGTAGGTGCCGTAGACGGCGTAATTGGTGAACAGCAGTCGGCCGTTCATCAGCAGGAGGACAAAGACGGCGTAGTAACCGGTAAGTGCCGCCGCACCCCAGCCCGCCGTTCGACGCCACTCGACCGCTGCGGCCGCAATGACCATGAATGCACCGGCGACATAGGCCAGGACGGTGCGGGCGGGAAAGTTGTCAGGTACTGTCTGACCTGGGAGAAAGTCGCCAAACGCCAGGCAGGCCAGCCCCAGCGTCATCATACCAACGCCGTATACACGTCGGCCAAAGGCCCTCGTCGATTTTTTCACCGTCATGACACTTCTACTTTCGATTGCGCAGCCAGAATTGCGGAAGCAGAACGTGCCCCGGATGAACTTTCCAAGACACTCGATGGCAACATAGGTATTCCAGTGTCTTTCGACAAACTACGGTGGGCCATACCCACTTTGGGCGTTTTGAGCCCGACCAGTGCTGCCCCTAAGACATCTAAACTTGATTTAGATGAGTGCTTCTTACGGAGCGCAGCACCAACCGCAGCAGCGCGCTCATTGTTAAGCACGGTAAACTCTCTATAGCAGCCGAACGTGAATGAGGAAACCTGCAGACCACGTTATTGAGCGAGTCGTCGATCTCACAGCACCCGAGTCAAATCTGATTTACAACATGAGCGTCGCCGATGCACGGGGACTTCTGTTTGAGGGCAGGCCGAGTCTTTGCTTCAAATATTAGGCTCGTTTGTCCTTCTCGCAAAGTCAGGCAAGACCGTGCGGATGGCACGCTCCCTGGATAGGCCAATGCGGTATTTTCTGGCCAAGCGGTTGGAGGGCCCGGCTTTCATCGTTGCCTCCGGGTTGACACGATCTTCGAATGGCTCAAGACTGAGGGGCTCGCTGGACAGTTTCATCCAAGTTATACGCGCATGGTGCCGGCTCATCACGTAGTCGAACTGCAACAGGTGGGCTGCCCTGATCCCAACCCGGTGTACACGCGATTTTTCACGCCTGCATCCGGAACCTTCCCTGCCGACCTTGATGTGATCGGCAAGTTATATATCGAGGCATTGGCGGAAGAGATCGCACAATGGCTGCAGGTGATACCGCCGTAGGAGCCGATCGGGGTATGCTTCTCTGGAGGCATAGACAGCGGAAGCATCTTCCTCACGACCTGCCAGGTGATGCGCTCGCTTGGGATGAGCCTTGCGAGGCTGAAGGCTTTTGTCCTCGATTTCGGAGATGGTCCCGATGTACCGCAGGCGCGCACGTTTCTTGAACGTTTGGGACTCTCTATGTTCCTCGAGCCGCTTGATGCAGACGCGTCTGCCTTGGATGCAAATGCGACGATACGCGTGGTGGAAGACAATAAGCTACTCGATATTGAATCCGCGACCATGGCGCTTGCACCGGGACGTGGCATTCGCGATCGATATCCTAACTGGCGGTATCTGATCGATGGCGACGGCGGAGATGAGAATCTGAAGGACTACCCGATCGAAGAAAATTCTGAGCTTACAATTCCGAGCGTGATCAATAACCTCTGATGAATCCACTAGTGTGAAAGCGCGAGACGGCCGCGATACGCGTGCAGCCAGTTCACCATTTCTTTTGCGGGGATGGGGCGGCTGAAGAGGTATCCCTGGGCTATGTCGCAGCCATTTGTGCGGAGGATATCCAATTGCTCCATCGTTTCCACGCCTTCGGCAATTACATGCATACCGAGATCGTGGGCCATTTCGATGGTCCTCTGCACCATGATGCGGTCTCTGGGTTTGCTTGTCATTTCCTGGACGAAGGACCTGTCGATCTTCAGTTCGGTCGCCGGGATGTTTTTAATTTGCTGTAGCATGGCGAAGCCTGTGCCAAAATCGTCGATGGACAGCTTCACTTGTTTCATCCGCAGCCTGGTTAAAATGTCCAGTGTTTTCGAGAGTTCCTTGATCAAGCCGCTTTCGGTGATTTCTATGGTGAGGTCCGCGGGCGATACACCGTGCTTTACGGCAATCGATATAAGCGTGTCAGGGAAGTTGAGGTCGTGGAGAGATTTCGCCGAAACGTTTAATGAAAGCGCTACGGCTGCTCCATCGCAATCCGCGAATCTACCAATGTCACGCATCCCTTGGTTGGCGACGATCCAGCCAAGCTCGTCGATGAGGCCGAACTGCTCCATGATGCCAATGAAGACATCGGGGAAAATGAGCCCGTGCTTCGGGTGCTGCCATCGCACCAAGGCTTCAACGCCAAAGATGTGGCCGGTCGCAATATCGATTTGCGGCTGATAGTAAACGACGAACTCATCGTTGTCGACTGCAAGCTGCAGTTCATCTTTGAGAATCAGGGCCCGCGGACTGGAGTGGACAATGGGTGGCGCTTCGAAACCGGAAAGTCTTTGCAGGAGCTTCTTCAGGTCTGCGATCGGGAACGGCTTCTGAAGGTGACCCACGATGGAAAGGCCGAGGATCTCCCCCAACTGTCCAGCGGACTCGATGGTTCGCTTGCCAACACCGCTAATGAGAACGATATCGGCCTTGCAATTCCGCTCGGCGAGAAGCCTGAGCAACTCAATGCCATCCATGCCCGGCATCATCAGATCGAGCAGGACGAGAGTCGTATCGGGTGTGAGCTTTTCAAGGAACGTCGCGGCTTGGGTGGTCACGATGCATTGGCAGCCCATGGTCTCCGCCGCGGCAGAGACGAGTTCGCCGATGTCGTCATCGTCGTCGATGACGAGGATTTTTTGTCTGGCTGCTGCGTTGCGTTCGTTCTCTTCAGTGAGCGGCCGGCTTAGCGGTTGGACATTTTCAGGCGGAACGGGGGTGATCAGACCTGGCGGCTGGGCGCTGCCGGCCTCCATGGCGCGTTGAACCATGGCGGTGAACTCCGTCCGCTGATAGGGCTTGCGCAACAATGGGCCTTCAATCAGGGAGACAGCTTTTTCTTTCAGGGCCTCGGCGGGAAATCCGGAGGAGAAAATAATCCTGAGGTGGGGGCACAGAATGCGGGCCTTTTTCGCAAGAACTGCACCGTTCATTCCACCGGCCATGTCGATATCCGTGATCATCAAGTCAATCTCGCGATGCTGGGCGATGATCTTCAGCGCGCTAGCGCCGTCATGGGCCTCAAAGGTAGTGATGCCCATTTTATCGAGATAGGCGACGGCGACTTCGAGGATATCCAGTTCGTCGTCCACGACGAGCACCGTACCGCCCAACTTTTCGTAGAGGGGCCCGGTGGCGTCAACTGGAACTGCTTGCGATTGATCGGCGAGAATGGGCAGATAAAACGAAATCGTGGTGCCATGCCCGAGCTCACTGTAGATGCGGACGACGCCGCCGGACTGTTTTACGAATCCATAGACCATGGAGAGGCCGAGCCCCGTGCCCTTGTCGTGCTTCTTGGTGGTGAAAAAGGGCTCACAGGCGCGCTCAAGGGTTTCCCGGGACATGCCCATCCCGGTATCCGTTACCTTGACACAGACATAATCGCCCTGTTTCAAATCGCCTGTTTTAACGATGGGATGGCTTTCGTCGAGATGCAGCAGCAGGGAAGAGACGATGATGGAGCCACCGGTGGGCATCGCATCCCGCGCGTTGACCACCAGATTGAGTAATGCGCTTTCCAGGCCCGCTGAGTCGACGAAAATGGGGGGCACGGATGGATCGACGTCTGTCGTGATTTTGATGTCCAAACCAAGACCGCGGGAGGCCATCTCGATCATGTTCTGAACCGAGTCTCCCAGCGACACGAACGAGGGCTTGAGCCCATCGTTGCTGGAAAATGCGAGCAGACGCCTTGTGATGTCCGCGCCACGCGCAGCCGCTTTTTGAGCGGTCTGAACCCGCTTGAGGGCCGCCTGGTTGTCGGAGACCAGCAGGTCAAGGAGGCCGAGATTCCCAATGATGACGGTGAGAAGATTGTTGAAGTCGTGAGCAATTCCGCCCGTCAACTGGCCGACGGCTTCCATCTTCTGGCTTTGCTGCAACTGGCGCGCCAGTTGCTTTCGCTCGCTGATGTCGCGGATGGCCGCGGTGATCAGGATCCCCTCGGCGCTCTCCAGAGGACTGAGCATGATCTCGATGGGGAATTGGTTCCCATCTTTCCTTTGCCCGTGGAGTTCAATCCCCGTACCGATCTGTTGCGCTTGCGCCTCAGCCGTGGGGCGCAGTGCGTCGGCGATGAGCCGTTCGGCAAACCCTTCAGGAATGATGTTCTTGACGTTCTGGCCAAGGAGCTCATCGCGATGGTAGCCGAATTGTTGTTCCGCCTGCGCGTTCAACAGGACAATCTCTCCGGCTGGATTCACCACCACCATCCCGTCCGGGGCTGCCTCGAGCAGGCCACGATATCTGGACTCCATTTGGGCCAGATGCTCTTCCGCATGCTTGCGCAGTGTGATGTCGCGGATGGCTGCCGTTATCAGGACACCCTCGACGCTCTCCAGCGGGCTGAGCATGATTTCAATTGGAAATTCAGTTCTGTCCCTGCGCCGGCCGTTGAGTTCAATTCCCGTACCGATCTGTTGCGCCAGCGCTTCAGCCGCAGTGCGGGTCCCGTCCGCGATCAACCGCTCCGCAAAGCCTTTCGGGATGATGTTCGTCACGGGCTGGCCGAGGAGTTCATCGCGCTGGTAGCCGAACTGTTTCTCCGTCTGAGCGTTCAGGAGGACAATTTGTCCGGCCTGGTTCACAACCACCATTCCATCCGGCGCCGCTTCGAGCAGGCCTCGATACCTGGCTTCCATCTGCGCGAGATGGCTCTCAGCATCCTTCCGCACCGTAATATCGCGGATGGCAGCAGTCACCAGGATACCCTCAGCGCTCTCAAGCGGACTCAGCATGATCTCGATGGGAAACTCAGTTCCGTCCTTGCGCAGTCCGTTTAGTTCGATCCCTCGACCGATGTGCTGTGCCAGCGCTTCACCCGCGGTGCGGGTTCCATAGGCGATGAGCCGCTCCGCAAAGCCTTTCGGGATGATGTTCGTCACGGGCTGGCCGAGGAGTTCATCGCGATGGTATCCGAACTGCTTTTCAGCCTGAGCGTTCAGCAGGACGATTTTCCCGGCATGGTCCACCACCACCATTCCGTCTGGCAACGCTTCGAGCAGCCCCCGGTACCTCGCTTCGGATTGTTTGTGCTCACTCAGATCGCGGCAGATCTCAGAGAACCCGCGCAGACTTCCTGCTGTGTCGCGCATCGCGATGACGGTGACGCTGGCCAGGAACTCCGATCCATCCTTCCGTGCGAACATTCCGAATTCTTCGTGTCGACCGGCGGCGGCGGCGATGCGGAGCACCTCATCTGGCCTGCCCAGCTTGATGGCTTCGGGAAGAAAGAAGCATGAGAAATTGTGGCCGATAATCTCTTCGGCGGTGTAGCCCTTGATCCGTTCCGCATTGGCGCTCCAACTCGCGACCTTTCCCTGCGGATCCAACATGAAGATGGCGTAATCTTGGACGCCCTCCAGCAACATCCGTTGATTCTCTTCGCTTTCCCGAAGAGCTTTCTCGGACACCCGGCCTCTTGCACTCCCGACCAGCATAGACCGGGATGCAATGATAGCCGCCAGCAGTCCCAAGAGGGTCAAAAAGACCACAATTGACTTGCTTCGGCTCAAATCGTGCTCCGTGACTTGAACGCGCCGCGCCCGTAAGCGCAGCTCTTCGTCGCGCATCTTGCCGACCGTCGCTTGAAACTGATCCTCGACCGGCCTGTCTCCCCCGCTTGCAACCCAAGCTCCTGCCGCCGCTATGCCTAGTTTGCGCCGCAGATCGATGATCCGATCTTCATACAGAATTCTCTCGGCAGTGAGGGACTTGATGAGTGGAAAGTGAATCTGCTGTACGGGGTTATCCGCCGTCAGGGTATGAAGGGTCTCCACGTCCTGTTCTGCCCTGAGCACGCCTGGAGCATAGCTCGCGAGATCGGATTCATTGCCGGTCAGCGCGAATTCACGGCTGACGAATTCATTGCTCTGCATCGTCAGGTTCAGATCCTGGATGCATTCGAGGACGTCGTCGGTGTGTCGCACCCACCGCTCGCTCTCATCGGAGATGACCATCCAGCGATACGATAGCGCCCCGGTGAGCGCCAAGATGAAAATGGCAGTTACGAGCGCCAACCATACCCTTCGGTCCAAGGAGGATTTCATCTTCGTTTCACCTGATCACCTTTCGAGTTTGTACTTAAGGGACTGATGTCTTGCCCGGTCCGAATCTAATGACAGATATCAAGCTGAAACGCCCTATTGCCTGACGAGAAAAACTTGTAGCCGTATGTTACTAATCTCCACATCGAGAGCCAATGAGTCTGTTTCATTTTGCTCATGCCTCAGGCACCTGTTGTGCTCATCGCACTGGAATCTCAACTTCCTCTTCGGTTGAATGTCGGTGCCTCATTCTACTCACACAGTTCGGTGATCGACCTGGTATGGAGCGGTGGGGGCCATGGCGCTGTCCGATGTTCAAAAGCCTGCTTTGCTCCGGAGGTCCTGATCGTCGCCCCCCCGGATGCAAACCCAGGGGGTCGGCCTTGAGATAGGCCCGGTCGTAAGTGACTGCTGGCGATTTGGAACCCAATGTAGACGATTGTGTAACTGCAAGATCTCTCAGTTTCAACAAGATCCCGCAGCTTCCATTTTTCAAACAGATGATTTTAAAAGACTTGCTAGGGGTAGAGCGCGTGGTCCCGAACCAGATGCCCGACCCCTGAGTTTCAAGTTTCCAATCCGTCCTTTGTGCTGAAACCGGCACGCAAGCAGCGCACAACCGGGGCGAACGCCGAGCATTCAATGGACTTTGACGGTCTGTCACGGGCCTGGAAGCCTCAGCGTCAATTCCGCTGATCCCACATCGGGAACCAGGCGGGGAACTGACCCTCCCCAAGAGCGATGCTGCCTGGCCTTCCTTTCCCGACGGTCCGCTCCCCATGGCATTCCGCGATCGACTCCTCAGGGGAGCCGTCCTCATGAAGCTCAAAGGAAAGTCCTACCGCGCTGAGAAGACAGAAGCACTCAAGAACGCACACTGCCTGAAGCTCTGATCTGCTAGCCCGGGGACAGATACCGGCCCCGCTGAACCATTGCGTAACCACAATGCTGGCAATTTTTATCCTGCCCAAATGGCCCCTTTCGTCACTGCCAACAACATCATGATCGGCAACGGGGGGACGTTCCGGTTCCGGTTCCGGTTCCGGTTCGTGGGGTCTCAACAGCTTGCCGCCAAGACGCCGTTCAAGGCTCGTCGAAAGGGCCGATGAGTGCGTCCAATTGAAATTGGCTGCCGCTCTGGAACTTTGATTCATGCCCAGAATTCGTGCCTGCAGAAAAATGAACATGTTCAAATAATTCTTGACAGACCACCTCTTCTGGTTCATTCTGTTTTTGAACACGTTCAAATCTATGCTGAACACCACCACAATCAAGAAGTCCGAAGCCACCCGCGCCCGCATACTCGACGTGGCGTTTGATCTCTTCCGGCAGCAGGGATTCGATGAAACCACGATGCGCTCCATCGCGGCCGCCGCGGGAGTTTCGCTGGGATCGACTTACTACTACTTTGAATCGAAAGAAGATCTTGTGATGGCCTTCTATGAGCAGGCCATTGAAGAAATGGCGCCCAGGATGGACGCCGCTCTGGCCGGCTCGAACAGCTTTGAACAGAGCCTCGAGGCTCTCATGGCCGTGAAGTTTGAGTACTTCGAGCCCAACCGCATTTTCCTCGGCGCCCTCCTGCGCCATGCGGCCGACCCGCAGAACCGCCTGTCGCCATTCAGCGAGGCAACTCGGTCCATCCGCGAGCGGGACCAGATGTACTTTGCGAGGGCGATTGCCGCGTCACGAGGAGTAGGGGTACCGCCGGACTTGGCGCCGCACCTGCCAAAGCTGCTCTGGCTCTATCAAATGGGCTTGATCTTGTATTGGGTCTACGACCGCTCTGCGGGCCAGCGACAGAGCCGCCTGTTGCGCGAGAAATCTCTGGCCCTTCTGGTCAGTCTTCTGAAGATTTCTCGATTTGCGCTGCTCAAACCACTGCGGTCAAAGGTCGTCGATCTCATCGTTCTGGCCGAGGGAGGATAAGACCATGAAGTTTCCGAATAAGCCTGATCCGAAATTGATCCGCGCCTCGATTGCATTGGTCTGGTTGTATCAAGGCTTGTGGTGCAAACTGCTGGGCGGAGTACCCCGCCACGCGGCTGTGATCGCTGCGGTACCTTTCGTTGGTCCGGCGGCGGCCAACACGGTACTGATCGCATTGGGCTTGGCGGAATGTGGCATCGCCGTATGGGTTCTGACGGGACGTCGAATGCGCGGTGCAGCGCTCGCCCAGACGATGCTTCTTGTCGCCATGAATGCAGGCGGAACAATCTGGGCTTGGCGTCTGATTCCCGATCCCGGAGCGATGCTCGTGCAAAACTTCGCATTCCTGGTTTTGATCTGGATGGCCCCGGAGGATCGCCATGATGTTGCGCAGGCTTGAGGTAGACTCGACTCCTTGGCGAAGCGGTCCGTTCCATGTCCGGCCGAGTCAGGTCATCTTCGGCCAGACCTACGAAGACTGCGCCATCGAACTGCACGCTTTCAAACCGCAAAGCCGGGTCTTTTCGATTGCTGGAGCCGGCTGCACCGCACGTGCACTCGCTCGAGCGGGGCACCGTGTGACGGCGGTGGACATTGACCCGCTGCAGCTCTACTATGCGGAATCAAGAGCCGCAGGAAAACCATGGCAGATGGGTGCCGTCGAGGATTTGCTTGCGCTTGGCCGCAGAATGGCGAGATTTGCCGGCTGGAGCCGAGAGAGACTCACCGAATTTCTTAACTTTTCCGACTGCGCCGAGCAGGTCGATTACTGGGACAGCCGCCTTGAAACCTACACCTTGCGCTCGGCCCTGGACACTTTGCTTTCACCGCTTCTACTGCGCTTCTGCTATGCCGGCCCGTTCGTAGAATCGCTCCCCGGGAGCTTCGGGCGACAGATTCGCAGGCGCCTGCGGCGCGGCTGGGCAATGCACTCCAACCGGACCAATCCATATGCGGCGTCTTTGCTGTTGGGGACGCCACCGGTCGACCCGGGACCGCCCGCATATCCGATCGAATTCGTTTGCGCAGACGCGGCCGATTTCCTGGAGGGTTCTCCGCCATCGTCTTACGATGCGTTTGCGCTTTCCAATATCGGCGACGGAACATCGCCCGAATTTGTACACCGACTTTGGCGCGCTGTCGAACACGCCGCGGCTCCCGATGCGGTTGTCGTGCTTCGCACCTTCGCGGAACCGGGCCCTGATACCACGGCAAACTGGGCGTCGATGGATCGCTCGATGCTTTGGGGAGTTGTGGGTGTGCATCATGTCGGGATCTCCGGCAAGGGAGGCAAGCCATGCTTCATTGGCTAAGACGTCATCCGATTCCCGTCTCGGCATTCTTCCGCCATTCACTGGTGTTGACCTATGCGTTTCCACCGGCGGTTCTCGAACCGCTTTTGCCAAAGGGATTAGTACTCGATCTGTTCCGAGGCCACGCTTTCTTAGCCATCGCACTCGTTCAAACCGAGCGTCTACGGCCCAGTTTTCTTCCTGCCGCGATGGGGCGCGACTTTTTCTTGAGCGGCTACCGGATTTTCACCCGGCTCAATAGTGCGGGCCATTCAAAGCGAGGGTTACGTATCCTGCGCAGCCACACGGACCGCAAATGGATGGTCTTTGCTGGTAATCTCCTCACGCATTACAACTATGATCTTTGCCAAGTAAGCCTTGAAGAGCGAGGTCACGACATTCATTGGACGATTCGGACGCCGCGGTCTGAGGCCGACCTCGAAGTGATAGCCCGCCTGAGGGACGGCCTGGCGGCTTTGCCCAGCCAATCACCCTTCGCAACTCTGGCCGAAGCGCGTCGATTTGCGGGGCCTCTTCCCTATACCTTCGATTACGAGAAGGAAACGGACTCCATCATCGGAATCTGTGCAACGCGGCAGAAATGGGATCCCCAACCGGTTGCCGTAGAGGTGCGGCGGAATACATTTCTGGAGCAAGGGCCACTTGGTCGCGTCTCGCCCACACTAGCCAATGCTTTTTACGTCCGGGACGTGCCCTATCTTTGGCAACGCGGGAGGCGGCTCTTATGAGTGCTTCGCCGGCTCGAACACGGTTTCAAGGTGTGCTGCAGATTCTGCAATTCAATCGGCATCAGTATCTGGCAGGATTAGCGGGCACTATGGCGGCAACACTCGCGTGGCGGCTCTTGCCAGCCCTCGACCCCAGAGCGCTGCTGCTCGGCACGGTGCCGGCCCTGTTCTGGATGGCGTCCTCGCTGCTTGTCTCGCACTATGTGTACGACATCTTTCCGCTTTACGACTTCCGGCACATCGCGCGTTTGCTGGCTCGGACGCCGGAACGGTGGATAAATCTTCATTGCGGATGGGATGAAACCAGTGAAAGGCTTGCGGAAATCTTCCCGGTATCGAGCGGCCAGGTGGTTGACATTTTCGACGCCCATATTATGACGGAGCATTCGATCCGACAGGCACGGCAGGTCAATCGCAGCAAGATTTCAGCCATACCGGGACGTTACGACGCGCTGCCCTTTAACGCCGATTTCTTCGACACGGCTTTCTCGATCTTTGCCGCGCACGAGTTGCGCCATCACGCGCAAAGGGTGAGATTGCTTCGAGAGATCGCACGCATACTGGCTCCGAGGGGAGAATTGGTAGTGATGGAGCATAGCAGAGACTGGCGAAACTTCCTGGCCTTCGGTCCCGGTTTCTTTCACTTCTTTTCAAGGCGCGACTGGCGAAGGGCGTTTTCGCAGGCGGGTCTGATCGTGCGGACGGAACTCGCGATGACGCCGTTCGTGCATGTTTACATTCTGAGGAGGAGCTTGTGACCCTCTGCTTGCATCTGCGAATCGTCGGTCTCCTGTTGCTGTTACTCGGCGTGAGCCACGTCGGCTTCAATCGTTATTTTGGATGGGATGAGGAATTGGCAGGCGTGTCTTTATTGACGCGAAGAATATTTTCTGTGCATACCTTTTTCATCGGACTTGGCGTCGCGATGGCCGGGGCCGGTTCGCTTCTTTTTGCCAATGACCTGCTCAGGCCTGGACTGTTAAGCCGCGCACTGCTTGCCGGCATGGCAACATTCTGGTTTTTTCGCCTGCTCGCCCAGTTTTTCGCCTATGATTCTGCCCTCTGGAGAGGAAACCGGCTTCGGACGTGTATACACGCAGGGTTCGTGGTGCTGTGGTGTTACGTAACCGCAACCTACGGGATCGCGCTCTTGACCATCTGGAACTGAAAAACGGAGGCCAGACTGGTTTAAAGTGAGTTTTCCGTAGTCCTTCGTCAGGAGCGAGATCGTGTAATCAGTCTAACTTCGACAAGCTTGTCGCCTGGATGCGGGATCCGGTTGCGACCGAAACTCAGCAAAGGTGAAACGAAGTTCACATGTCCAGAATGCGAACTGAACGCTTACGCCAAGTCTGACGCCCTGCTTCATCTGTGGCGCTCGCCAGGAAGACGGGAGGGGCTATTGGCCTCGTGCGGCCAAATACGCCGGAGTGGCTGAGGCGGGCTGAGCCCGCCTCGGTCTCAGCAAAATGAACTCAATTTAGAACTCCGTTTTGATGTCCTTTTTGTTTTCCGAACACGCCAGACGCTCAACTGCCGGGGCCCGGTGTTCCGGCGTGAGATCAAAGTAGCCCCATGACCATCTGAGCGTCCCAGGCGGGGGCTCTGTCACTGTGCGCGGTTCGAAATCGGCGACCAGGAGTTTCGCCGGGAAACCTGTGACGGTTGCAAGGCTATCTTTGTTCGTCGAAGATCAAGCGCGTGCTTTTATCTCCGCCTGAAGGGCGGAGCCTTTGGCGGCCTGAAGCCTCTAGATCTCGGTCGATGGAGATGGCTCCTTCTACTTCAACGTGTAGGTAATCCCCGAGGTGAACTGGAATGTATTCCTCAGAAATCCCTCCGGCGGATCCCCCAGATAATTGTCCGTCGTCGACACCGAAAAATTCAGATTCTTATACACCGGAAACACAAAGCTCGCCCCCGTTACACCTGAATAAGCTCTCACCAGATTGAACGTCGGATTCAGTGTCACATACTCGTTGAATTTCACGTTATGCGGAAACGTCCTGCTCCAGGTTTCGCCGATGGATGCGCTCACAAGGTTCTCAGTCGGCGTCCCCAGCCCGCTCGTGAGCCCGTTATAAAACTGCTGCTGTTCATATTGCAAAATCGCCCGCACCGCCAGATCGTTCTGCGGAGTCCGCAGAATCCCCCACCCGACCCCGGCTCCGTACGACTGCTGCAGCTGAAGACCATTGCCGAAGTTATGGTCCGCGCTCCCGTTCGTCAGCCCAAACACCATTGGAGAAAAAAACTTGTCGTACTCCAGATCGCCATGCAGGATATCCGTCTTCGTCACCGACGGGGTCTGAAACACATCGTCGCCGGACACAATCAGCGGGTCCTTCGCGAGCCCATAGGTCCCGCTCAGGTTCAGAATCGTCTTGCTCCCCGCCGGCAACCCCGCAATCGTCGGAATCGCCCTTACCAACGCAATCGCGCCCGTATACGTCTGCGCGCTGTTGGTCCCCTTCACCAGGGTCGCGCCCAGCGTGGCGGTTCCGTACCACCCATAAAAAAAGTCCGATTCATTGTGCAGCTCGCGCTGAAACGCCGGCTCATCCAGCATGAACCCAATATCCTTCGCCGGAAACTCCCGCACCTTCCCCTCCGGCAGCAGCACCTTCAGCGTGCCGCCTTCGAGCGCGATCTTCCCGGTCGGCAGTTGTTCCGCGACATTCTTCTTCGTCAGATGCTGCTGCTTTGAACCTGCGGCAAACGCTTCCGCCGTATGCATGGTTTTGATCTTCGTCAATGGGATCGACAGGTCCCCCAGCACATCGCTGTGAAAGCTCACGGTTCCATACACCACCTTCCCCAGCTTCCCCGTGAGCTGATCGCCGTTGATGAAAGTGATCGTATCCGTACCGGCCTTATGAGCCTGCGCCCCCGCCTGCGCCCCGCAAAGCGCCGGCACGGCCCACATTATGGTTAAAGCGACGCTGAACCTGGCAGCGTGAAATCGAAAGAAAGCACCTCGGTTGCACATGCTTTATCATGACAAATTCTGCGCTGGGAGCGCATCTCGCGTCATAACTTTGCAGCTGAACCTTATCCAACCGGCCACCTCAGTGTGACCAACTCTGTCGAGATCGCTGACGGTTGATTGAGCAACTGTCGGTACCAGGCACAATCGCTTGGCTGTTCCGCGGAGGAGGAACGAAATTCAACCCCTGACTGAGGCCTGAACCAACGGAGTCGAGGCTATGGAACTTTTGATGTCGGGATTGTTTGCCATCAGATCGAATATGGCTTGTGTAATCCTTTCGTCGATCTCCGAGGCCTGTCGAATTTGTACTGGGAACCTCGCCCACAGCTGGAATGCTCCGCCGTTGAATTGCAACCGCGAAGCGACCTCAGGCGGGTCGATCGGTGTCTGCATCCAATTTTCTACACTCTGATGCTGTTGTTCAATTGCGGTTCGATAACCGTCGTAGACACCGTGTACTTCTTTCATTACCCTTTCGCAGACGAGCTTGTAATTGGCGGTATCGGTGAGCTTCACGATCAGTTCGTGCCAGGCGTACTCCGTACCCGGCATCTGTTTGTAGAGGGGAGTGCCAGCTTGAAACAAAACAGCATTGGAGAAGACGGCCACTCGTCCTGTTGGGTTCAGATCCGTTCCGCTTCCAGCCAGTTCCATGATGTAAAAGCGAACCAGGCCAACATCGATCACATCGCCGGTCACCGAGGATATTGTGATGCGATCTCCGACCTTGACCCCATACCTTCCAATAATGAAAAAATAAGCAGCTACAGAGAGAAGAATTGTCTGGAGACCTACAGCAATGCCCGCTGTGATAAAGCCGGCAAACGTTGCAAGGGAGTTGAACTGAGTGACAAAGCCGAACAGGAGCACGTTGATGGAAAGAAAGCCAACGACGACTCTGCGCACAATCAGAAATTGCCGCCGCCGTCGAATATCACGAATGTATTTGTTGGTGAAGTGGCTCCACAGTTCTCCAAGGGCGATGATGAGTGCAAGGGCCGTGGCAATGATCAGTACTCTGAGGAGAAGAGCGTGAAGGACGCTTTTATATTCCCGGTCTACGGTGCTCTGCCAGGCAGCAAGATTAGCCCGGCTCTGCTCGAGGATAATGATCTCCTGACTTAGCGGAACAGATGCTGCCGACAAAGCCTTGAACTGACTGGAGATGGATTGGATGCTTAGCGGTGCTGGATTCGATGAGCCTGCAGGGGTAGCCGTCCCGGATGGCGCCGTCGCACTGGATGTCGGTGCTGTGGGGCCTGCTGCTTGTTGGGAAATTTGTTGACCTTGCTGAATCAAAGTTTTCAAGAGAGTCGAGATGGGGGTACGAAGGGCGAGCGCCTGTTTATGCAGATCGTCGTTGCTTTCAAGCAGAGAGTCGAGAGAGTGCCTTGTTTCAAACAGCTGGAATAGGACCGATCCCTGGCTGGTGACGCCGGAATTGAGGGCGGAATCCAACATCACGAGTTGAGGGGCAGCGATCTTATTGTTGCTCGCGAGCTCAGGAACGGAATGCTGAAGGCGATCGATATCAGCCGTGAGGCCAGTGCTGCCTGGGGAATCGGACATATTCACGATTTTCTGTATTGCATCCTTCATCGCATTGGACAGATCGAGAGCACCTTGTACCTGCTTTCGCTGCGCTTGCAATGCCGCCAGGGCTTTTGGCTTCGATACGGCAATTTGCTTATCCAAATCAGATTGGCGAGCCTCGAGGGCTCTAATCTGATTTTCAATGTTTTCTGCGGTCGATTGTATTCGTTGCTGTTGACCTGAGGCCGAAGAGGCGGGTGTCGTCGCCTGATTGCCGGGCATCATCGTCGCCTCTGCCTTTGCCGACTGGAAGGCGAAGCTGGCAATCTGTGCTGAGAGGTCGACGGCCTGATCACGATAGACGACGTCGTTTGGCTCGCCGGCTTTTTGAATCGGCTGAGTTGAGGCCCGATAGAACTGAATGACAGAGTTGAGATGGGTTACGATATCCTGGCTTCTGGCTGGTGCATCCGAGCCAGCACTCGGAGCCTGTTGAGAAAGCGCAAGATGCTGTGGTCGCAAAAGATTTGTAATGAAAAGAAGCCCGATGACAAGACACAGAGCATTTTGTCGATGCGACGAACACCACCATGGGCGCTGAGATCTCTCTTTGTTCGGTCCAACCTGTAGCATGACACCTCGTTTCTTTCGCCGATTCGCGATTCGTATAGTCTAAAATAAGACGCTTCAATCTACGTGGAAGAGGGATGGAAGCACTTCTGTGATTCTGCTATCTGGTAATCGGCTTGTTGCTGGGGCTTGTCCACGCTGCCGGTGAGACATCTGCGCATGGGATCGTTCGATGGAGATCACCGAAGAGCAGTTTGAGCGGACCAAGAATGCTCTGCCGGTCCGGAGTGAGAATGCAAGGTTGAGCAATTTGCAGGCTCACAATGTGCTGCTGCACGAGACCGGACCGAGACCGGACATGGATGCAAGTGGGGGCGAGCTGCCCACGTTTTTCCCAGAGGGCACACGCATCGCTATGGGGATGTCATTTTCCCCTGACCAGCTGAACGGACTCTACACGAGTTCGACTCCGCGACAGCCATCGCCAGCACAGCATGAACCCGCCCCGGCGCCAACCGACAACCGCCTGCGGCTGCGCAATCATGAGCGCGCGCTTCGAATTGGATCAGAATCGCCGCAAGGCCAGCCAAAGGAAACTGTCCGAAGTATCGGGTATCAGCTTCCGATGCCGCGCCTTCAGGGGCCAAGTTGCTGCCGCCTCAAGAGCCAGGGATTTTAAGATCAGCGCCAAGCAGAACAAAGCAACCGGGTGGCAAAACCCAACAGAAGCTTCTGCGGGGCGTATAGATGGCCTGTCTTCGATAACTGACCAGGGGACACTGCATGCGATGCATGTCCTTGATTGATCGAGGGATTCCTATTTTGGCGAGCCCAGATTGTTCGCCACACCCGCGGCCATGGCGACCGAAGTCATCCCCTCCACGATAAAAGCCCCGAAAACATTGCCATGATATCTGATATATCACACAGAGTGTCACATCAGGTTCCTGTTGGCGTAACCCCGTGCCAGAGTTCTTATTCCGATCCATTCGCTCGGGCGACCGTAGCGTTGATGAACTCGCTGCCATTGTCGCTGTGGAGGCTTACGGCGCCTCCAAAATCCGCCCATGTGAGCAATTTTGCTCATGCATGCCGCCGGTCAAAGTGCTAGTGCTGGATGAGGGAAGTGCGCCATCGGCCAACGAGCCGCAGGTGAATGCGCACGGCCGATCAATGCAGGGCGGAGGCGGGGATTCGATGACAACATTTATTGCAGAACAGCAAAAGCCCGGCGTCCCCGAAACACCGGAGTTGGTGCAGAGCAAGACGGACAAATTCAACTGGGTGTTCTTCGCGGTCATAGCGCCGTTCCATCTGGGTGCCGTGGTGGCGCCATTCTTCTTCCACTGGTCCTCTCTGGCCGTCTTCGCAGTCATGTGGCTGCTGGGCCAGAACGTCGGCATCGCGGTGAGCTACCACCGGCAACTCACCCATCGCAGCTTTACCACGCCCAAGTGGCTGGAATATGCGATGGCCGTGTGCGGAGCCTTGTCGCTGCAAGGCAGTCCCATTTATTGGGTTGCTGTGCATCGCATGCACCACCGGTTCACCGATCAGCGGGGCGATCCGCACACCCCCCGCGACGGCAAATGGTGGTCGCACATGGGCTGGATTCTACACGGTGCTCTGCACAGCGAAACTGAAATGCTCTCGCGCTACGCGCCGGATCTGCAGAAAAGCCGCTTCTACCGTTGGCTCACGGTTTGGCACTGGCTGCCCATCACGCTCGCCGGGATCGCGCTGGCAGGCGCCGGCATGGCCGTGGGCGGATGGCGCCTGGGACTCTCGTGGCTGCTCTGGGGCGTGATGCTGCGCGTTACGATCGGTTTCCATGTGACTTGGCTGGTCAACTCAGCAACCCACCTGTGGGGCGCGCGCCGCTTCAACACACGCGACGACTCAACCAATAACTGGTGGGTCGCCCTGCTGACCGGCGGCGAGGGCTGGCACAACAATCATCATGCGCATCCGGTGTCGGCTACGCATGGAATGGCATGGTGGGAGGTGGATGTTAACTACTGGGGTATCCGTTTGTTAGCGTTGCTTGGCCTGGCAAAAAATGTCAAAGTGATGCGTCCCAAGGCGACGCGCAATCTGGTAACGGCTCAACCGGCTACCGTCGCTAGTCATGCAGTACGACGCTGACCAGCGAACTGTGGACCTGCATGCCGGCGCCGCCGTTGTAATCAATGAATCCTAATTCGCGAAACCGATTGAGAAAAAAGCTGACGCGTGAGCGAGTGGTGCCGATCATCTCAGCGAGAGTCTCCTGGCTGATCTTGGCGATCACCGGGATGGGTCTCGATTCCTGGCCGAAGTTGGCCATCAGCAGCAAGAGCCGCGCCAGGCGCTTTTCGCTCGAGTTGAACAAGTGATCGACCAGGTCGGCTTCCATGCGAATGTTGCGAATCAGCAAGTGGGTAAGGAACTGCTCGGCAAAGTCCGTTTCGTCACGGAGCAGATTGACCATGATCGACTTCTCCACGCGAACAATCATGCTTTTTTGAAGCACGGCCGCGGTTGCCATGCGCACCGGCTGGCCCACCAGGCAGCCCTCGCCGAAGAAGCTGCCCTCGGACAGGATGGCGACGACGGCTTCTTTTCCGCCCTGCGACACCACGGTAAGCTTCAACTTGCCGCTCTGGATGTAAAAGACCGCATTGGCCGGGTCACCTTGCGAGAAAACGCATTCGTCAACCAGATATTCGTGCCTGGTGTGTCCGGACCCGATCTTGGAAAGCAGCCGGTTTGGATCGACTGCGCGAGGCCTCTTCCCCCCGGAGTCATTCTGTTCTGAATCGGCCTGCAGATGGTCATGGTTTATTGCCGGCAATGAAGGTGAACGCGGGCTGGCCGCGGCCGTTCGCGCCTTCTGCACAGCGGCGCGATGGTTGTCTTTCATAGGGAACCTCCCACGCGAAACTGCATAGGCGCGGAATCGCGCACGAAATGTTTGACTCAAGTATAGCCGCAAGCACAAAAAGGTACTGGTCAATTTTGCTCACCTTGAAAAAGCAGGGCGGCGCGGGCCCGGCTCGACTTGTCCGCTCAGTTCCGCGCGTCCCAAGGTTGAGTCCGATCGCTTGGACACACCGGGCAAGCATCGGGCTAAGGTTGGGATTGCCTTAATCCCCGGGCAACTGGTCGGAAGCAGGCGGAGCTGTTCAGAGGTAGAAAAAAAGTGAGATGCGTGAAGAAGCTAATGATATGTGTTACATCGCTTTGTCTGGTAAGCCCATTCAGGGCTGCGTCGGACACGCGAAGCTACGAACGACCGGCTGGACCATGCGGGCAGCGGGATGTCGGAGATGACGGTGGCTCCGGTCACAGGCATCCCGGAAAAGGTTCTGGAGGACGCAAAATGCATCGCCGTGGGGCCGCATCTGCTCAAGGGTGGCTTTGTATTGGGCGCGGAGAATGGCCGCGGCGTAGCCACATGCCGGACCGCCTGGGGGCTAAAGCAGTTCAGCGTCCTTGGTCATCCCGGGCCGGTAGCAGGGGATGAGTGAGCGGCATCAAATGCGTTGATCTGGTCATGATCATCCAGGACGATCGCGGCACGCACCGGTTGCTGTCGAGCCGGTTCGAACTCGGCGCCCATGCCTTCGCGGCAGTCCGGCCTCTCGGCCGCCACGCCTCAGCCGACAGCTACTCGAAGCCGAATACCAAAATCCTGAATTTGAGCGCCGGCTCTGCTGCTCCTAGGCCCCAAACTGACGTTGATGAAAGCTCTGACCTCGTCTCAGGAAATTGCTGACCGCTTGCTGCCGGACCAACTGCCTGTCGCGCCCTGTTCAGCAGAGCCCCCGCAAGGCTATGCGAAGGGATTCGGGATCTCCCTCGGGAATCAGTTGCTCAACCTCGCGGTGCGTACTCTCCCAGACCTGAACTGCGCTCGCCAGTAACTGTTCGCCTTTGCCGGTGAGCTGCAGAATGCGACTGCGTCTATCTGTGGGGTCCGGCGAAATTGTCACCAGCCCGCGCCGTTCCAGGGGCTTCAATGCTGCCGTCAATGTGGTCCGGTCCATGGCGAGCAGGGAAGCGACCGGCCCCATCGGCGGAGGCACGGGCCGATTGAGAGACATCAAGAGCGAGAACTGGCCGTTTGTCAGCTCGAAGGGTCGAAGCGCCTCATCGAACCGTCGTGCCAAAGAGCGCGCCGCACGCTGCACATGCAGACACAGGCAGCAGTCCCGCACCAGAAGAGTTGTTTCGTACGGAACAGCCTTTTTGCTTGACACTGGCCAATCTTAGTTGATATCAACGTAGTCGTCAATTGGATTTTTCCTGGAACATTTCCCGGTCCGTCTTGGGACAAAGCAACACTCCGTTGGAGGTCCAATATGTCCTTTCTTCGTGATTTGAAAATTGCGCTGCGCTCTTTATCACGCGTTCGTACGCTGTGGATCACCGTTGCCCTCACGCTGGCTTTGGGAATTGGCGCCAACGCCGCAATCTTCAGCGTCGTGCGTGTTGTGCTGTTGCGGCCGCTGGTGAATCAGGACGAAGATCGATTGCTCTATGTGCGCCAGAGTGCGCCGGGCATCGCCGACCCGAACACGACCTTCTCCGTTCCGGAGATCAAGGACCTGGGCACGGGCCTGAAGACGATTTCTGAACTGGGCACATTTTCTGAAATTGATTTCACCATGGTCGGCCTCGGCACGCCGCGCGAAATTCCTGCCGGCGTAGTCGATGGTAACTACTTTCACGTGATGGGACTGCGGCCGGTGCTCGGGCGGCTCCTGACGCCTTCTGACGACGGTCCGAACGCGGCCGGCGCCGTTGTGCTGACTTATAAGTTCTGGCGCGACTCGATGCACTCTGATCCCCATGTGCTCGGCAAGGCCGTTCGCCTTGAGAGCGTCACGGGCGCACGCTCGGCCACCATCGTCGGGGTTCTCGAGCCGTCCGTTCCCTATCCGGTGGCGACGGAAATCATTGCCAACGTGGTGACCAGCCCGCATCATCTTTCTGCAACTATGGTAACCGGCCGTGAACATCGCATGACGGAGGTGTTTGCGCGCCTCGCCCCCGGTCGAACGCTCGATGATGCGCGCGCCGAGTTGCATACCGCTTATGGTGCAATGATGTCGGCACATCCCGAGGTATACAAGCCTGAGGATCGCTACTCGATTGAATTGACGCGGATGCATGACCAGATCAACTCCCGCGCCAACACGATTTTGTGGGTTCTGTTTGCGGCCTCCGGTTTGCTGTTTGTCATCGCCAGTTCCAACGTCGCCAATCTGGTGCTGGCCCGCACCGTGCGTCGCTCGTCGGAACTATCCGTGCGCTCGGCGCTCGGAGCAAGCAGGGCAGCCCTGCGTCGCTCGCTGCTGGCCGAAAGCCTGGTCTTGTGCGGCAGCGGTGCCATTGCTGCCGTTGCCATCGCCGTCCCGATGGTTGCTGTGCTGGGCCGCTATGCTTCGCGGTTCTCTGTACGCGCCAATGGCATGACGCTGGACTTCAGCCTGGTGTGGTTCGGCGTTGTGCTGGCTCTTGTCGCAGCTGTCTTTCTTGCTTTCATCCCGCGACTGCCCTCGATGGAGTCGCTGCGCGTCAACGGCCTCGCCAGCGGAGGAACCCGTGTCACGGGCGGAAGCAGCCGGCGGCTGCGAATCTTCGCCGTGCTGCAGATCATGGCGTCCTTCCTGCTGCTTGCCGGGTCCGCTGTGCTGCTACGCACGCTCTACGAACTTGAGAAGACGCGGCCGCCCTTCGACACGGCAAAAGTCCTCGCCGTGAATTTGCCGGTGATGTCCTATGGCAAGTCTCCCGAGCAGGTGCAGGAGTTTTATCGCGAAGTGCATCGCCGCATCGGCTCGCTGCCGGGCGTGCAACATGTCTCCACCGGCTTCAGTGTGCCATGGCGCGATGAACAAGGGCTGAACATCCGCTTTCAATTCTCCGTCGAGGGTGCCAAACGCGAGAACGGCGCGGCCGATTGGCGCGCTCGGTTCCGTTCGATCTCGCCCGGATTCTTTTCCACCCTGGGCGTGCCGCTGCTTGAAGGTCGCGACTTCCGCGAGAGCGACCGCGACGGCACGCAACGTGTAGTCATCGTGAGCCAGAGCGTGGCCAACTCGTTGTTTCCCGGACAGGACCCTGTGAACCGCGAACTGCGCTGGACAGATCCGGTCATGAAGTTTATCGGCATCAGCTACGAGCCGCGTCGCATCATCGGCGTGGTGCCGGACTTCGATGATGAGAACATCATTCCGTCACCGGGTATGTCAGTCTATCAGCCGGTCGACCAGGAGGGATGGCAAGGGCGCCTATTTGTGCGCGCCAAGCAGGATCCGTATACGCTGGTCCCCGCCATCACCCGCACCATTCACGAAATGTCATCCGACCAGCCTGTTGAGCGCGCCAGCACCTTAGAGGATATTCGCGGCGAAGTTCTTACGCCTGACCGCCTGAATGCCGTTGTTTTTGGCGGATTCGCCGCCGTGGCGCTGCTGATTTCCGTGGTGGGCGTTGCCGGCGTGCTGGCGTTTTCTGTCAGCGGCCGCACCCGTGAGATCGGAATCCGTATGGCTCTCGGCGCGCAGCCGCGCAACATTCTAACCGGTGTGCTGCTCGAAGGGGCGACCATTGCCGCGATCGGTGTCAGCTCGGGCGTGGTGGTCGGTTTCGCATTCGCCCGCGCCGTCGGTAAGTATGTGGAGGAAGTCCAACAGCCAGGCGCGCTCTCGATCATCGCCGCGGCATTGATCATCCTGGTCGCTGCCGTGACAGCGTCCGCGGTTCCCGCCGCGCGCGCCGCCCGTGTCAACGCAGTGGAAGCGCTGCGTTCGGAATAATCCACCAGCTCCCGCCTCCAGAGCAATCGCCCAACAAAGAAACCCCGCTCCTCAACCAGGGGGCGGGGTTTCTTCATTGCCTCTTGCGCCTGGGTTATGCGGTCGGATGCTTGAGAATCGCCGCCAGCGCCAGCATGCGCGTCGAGTCGGCAGGGCTCTTGGATGCGGCGGAGCTCTGTTCGAGCGAGTCGGTCATGCCTTTCAGCTTGGCTACCTTGCTTTCGCTCAGGTTCGATTTTTCTGCACCCTTGATCGCCTTCTTGAGCGTTGCAATCTGCTTGGCCGGCAAGGCCTGCGAACGCTCCAGCTGATCAAGGTAAGCGCTGGCCACAACCAGTTGCGCCGGCCACTCTACCTTTTGCTGGTTCTGCACATTCAACTCGGCCACGTGAACCGCCTTGGCCGCGTCAATTTCATTCTGCGTGAGAAACTTTGTCGGGGTTAGCTGGAACACATCCAGCCCGCGCGCAATTTCCGACGCGTAGATGGAGCCGTTATACCAGTACGCTGACCAGTCGCCACCCAGCACCAGCGTCTTGGGATCGATGGGACCGCGATCGAAGTAGGCAATTTCAAACGGATGAGCCGGATCGGTAAAGTCCATCACCGAGATGCCACCCTGATACCATGCCTGCACTTCGATGTCGCGTCCCGGCACCGGGATCAGAGATCCGTTGTGGGCTACGCAGTTTTCCGTGTCGCCCTGCGCGGCCGGCAGCTTGTAATACGCCGCCAGGCTCAGCTTTTCGTTTTTGAGATTGAAGATCGCATCCGCGCCCCACTTGTTCGGGTCCGTCGGCCGGCAGCGCGCTCCCAGCCCGCCGCCCCACTCGTCGGTGAACACCACCTTCGATCCATCGTTGGAAAACGTGGCCGAGTGCCAGTAAGAGTAGTTCGGATCGTTGACCGCATCCACGCGTTCCGGATGCACCGGATCTTTGATATCGAGCAGAATGCCATTGCCGGAGCAGGCACCCGCGGCCAGCCCCAATGCCGAGTACACCGTGATGTCGTGGCACTGGTTGGTGTCGGCAGGCTTATCGGCGCCCTTGTCATGGCTGCCGCCATTGTTCAGGCCGTTGAGTGCACCCGTCCGCGCATCGATAAATACCCGCGGACTGGAAACAATCTTCGCGTCCTGCGGTGCGGCCACCGGAACCTTGATCACCTCAATGCGGAATAACGCAGTGTTCGGATCCTTGTCTGGAGTCTCACCCGAGCACCCCGCCAGTTCTTCCGGCTGGCGCACAAACGATGTGCCCGAAACGTAGATATAGACGTTGTCCTTGTCATTCGGATCCACGACCAGCGTGTGCGTGTGCGAGCCCCGGCAGGTTTGTACCGCCGCCACCTGGCGCGGATTGCGGATGTCTGAAATGTCAAAGATTCTTACCCCGCGGAAGCGGTCCTTCTGCGCCGACGGTTTGGGGCGTTCCTTCTCATGCCCGGCCGGTGGCGGAGGATCGGGAGGAAACCCTTGTGAGCCACAATCGAGGCGGCCGTTCGGCATCTCGACCGACATGAACAGCAGATTGCGATACACCGACACATCGCCCTGTCCGCCGGGGCAAACCAGCGATGTCAGTAGTGCGGTCTTGGCCGGATCTGAGATGTCATAAATATTGACACCATAGAAATTGCCCTGGAACAGATGGTTTCCCTGGAAGGCAAAATCGGAGTTGGCAAACGCCAGTTGCGCGATCACCAACTGCATGGGTTTGGGCATCTTCGATGTGTCGCTCATGCCCAGTTGGCCAAGGGTCTTTTGCACACTCGGATCGTCTGGAGAACTGGCAGTAATTTGAAATGCGTCGGGCTTCTTCAGGAAGGCGACGTGCTTCATGCCCACCGCGGCTTCGCCTGCATCAAAAAGACCCGGCTTCAGCTTATAGCGCGGATCGCTTGTGTCCGACCCCGTCATGCCTGGCGGCAAGGGAACAGCAGGTTGCGGCGCAAACGGGTTCTCCTGAGCTTCTGGCGCTTTGACCGGTGCGGCCGTAGCGGGCGCAGGCGTCTGCGCAATACCCCCGCTGTTGTACAAAGCAACCATGGCCAGACTGGCCACACAGAATGCAATGCTCTTCAATGGATTCAACGTTCCTCCTCTAACATGTGCTGCATGATTTTGATTTCGGCCCGTTGCGTATTGTCGGCGTCGGTGGCGAAGTTGAACAGGTCCGCGTCCTGGCCTGCGCCCGGGGTGTCGAACAGGTCCTTCACCATGATCAGCGCGCCGTTGTGATGCTGAATCATTCCCGTCAAAAACAAGTGGTCGAACTCCGCGCCTTTGGCGTTGCGCAGCGCTTCCATCTGTTGCGGCGTCAGCATGCCTGGCATGGGCGCCATGGCCTGGCCTGACATGTCCATTCCGGGCATACCCGTCATCGCCATGGGCACCGATTCCCCGCGGGCCGCTAGCCAGCGCTGCATAAACCGAATCTCGTCCGACTGCGAGCTGCTGATCTTGGCTCCCAGCGACCGGACGCCCTGGTTCTCGGTATGCGAGGCAATGAGTGCGGTCATCTCAACTGCCTGCGAGTGATGCATGATCATGCCCTGCATGAAGTCGACATCGGCTTGAGCAACCGGTGGCACGGTAGGATGCGTGGACGGCGGCAATGTCCTGCTCGGCATGCCCGGCGCGCCTGGCTGAACCACAGCCGGCGTTCCGGCGCCAGCCTGGTGTGCGCCTGCGGAAGCAGGCAACAAGCAGGCCAGCCCCGCGGCAGAAATCACTATGCCGAGCAGGTGAGTCACGCCGGATCGGATCCCCTGATTCCGCAATTGCGCAAGGCGGAACGGCCTGGACGTTGAACTGGGAGATGGAATTTTCAACCCTCTTAAGCTACCATGCTGGCGCAGTTGCTCGGAAGTTTTTGTTCGTGCATGTATGGCCCTGCCCGCCATGGGGCTGGCCGCTCATGCCGCAACCGGGTCGCGGCCCTAGCAGGGAGCAGGGGCTCAGGTCCCCGCAGGAGCGATCCTGCTCCGGACTCCAGGCAGGATTCTCGGTCGATCGGAGTTGCCCTTGAGGAAGATCAAAGCCCACCCTGCCCACGGGATCTTTTCCCGCAGTTGAGCCAAAATCTCTTGCCGAGATTCTCGCGTTTCATGAGCAGAATTCGGTATGTGCTGGCGGCGGAGCTGGCTCGCGCCTAAGGTTTCAGTGCCCCTCGAATCCGCAACTGCAGTCGTCTGAATTGTCACGGTTGACCAACAGGTCCTTGCCTTATCGACGCCGGAGCTTGGGTTCTGGTTCCGGGGAACCTTTCTCCCGATCAGGACGCGCGGCGGTAAAGTTGAGCCGGGGTTCCCTCCATGACTCGCTGGATGCTGCTCAGCAGGGTGGCGGGGTGGACAGGTTTCCTCAGAAACTCGAACTCATATCCGCTGGCCCGCGCTGTCTCAAGCATGGAATCGCTAACGTCTTGCCCAGAGAACAGAAGCACTTTGCAGTCCCGGCAATGCTCCAGTACCTGAATCGCCAGGTCGATTCCGGAAAGCTGCGGCATCACGACATCGGTAATGAGCAAGTCAGGCGGGTCCTGGCGAGAGGTTCGCAATGCCTCAATCGAGTCAGCGAATGATGTGGCGTGAAAGCCGCCCTGAAAGCGTAAAATCATCGCCAGACTTGAAGCGATCACATCGTGGTCATCCACGACAAAAACGCGCAGTTGCCGGGTAGTCTGAACCATTGGGTTGCTCTCCTCTCGAGCTCCGGATTGTCGGATTGCGTTGCCGCCGAAGTGATGTGGAAAGTTACTTGAATGCGCAAATTAGATGCCGGGCATCGGTTTTGAGTTGCTGGTCGATCTCAAGCCCACTTGAGTGTCATCCATGAGCGATACAAGTCCTATCGGAATGGGGTAGACCCACAGTCAGCCGGTTGGATCCGGGCGGTGGAAGGACCCGGGCAAGAGACCGGCAGAAGAGGAGTTCAATTGATCGTTCTGGTTGTCAATCCCGGCGGCAATTCCCTCAAGGTCCAGCTCGTCCGGTGCAACCGAGCGCAGGCTCACGCCTCTGAAGGGGTCACGCTTGCCAGTGTCGCCGTGGAAGCGATCGCAACGGATCCGAAGTTTCTCGTCTACGAAGACAAGAAAATTGTGCGCTCTGACCGAGTTCAAGCGGCCGGCTACGCCGAGGCGCTGGAGAACATCCTTGCCCGTCTCGAGCTGCAACCCGGCCTGCGGGACTTTCCGCTCTCTACCATAGACTGCGTCGGTGTTCGCGTGGTGCACGGCGGTCCAAATCTCACTGCGCCGGTCGAAATCACTCCACGAGTCGAGCAGGAAATTAGCGCTCTCGAACGGCTTGCGCCCCTCCACAACAAGAGTTCGGTGGAGGTGCTCACGCCCTTGCGCCGTCAGTTCAGCCACGCCCCGATTTTCGGCGTCTTTGATACGGCATTCCATCGAACGATTCCGGATTACGCATCCACATACGCCATACCACTGGATCTTTCCGCGAAGCATCAGATTCACCGCTACGGTTTTCATGGCATCTCTCACCGCTACATGCTGGAGCGCTATGCGCACCTGGTGGGCAAGCCGGTCGATCAATGCAGCATCGTCACCATGCACCTTGAAAGTGGTTGCTCGGTTTCTGCCATCCGCAAAGGAAAATCGATCGACAACACCATGGGCCTTACTCCGCTCGAAGGCCTGATGATGGGCACACGCTCGGGCGACATTGACCCCTCGGTCGTCTCCTTGCTCATGCAGGAAGAGGCCATGTCCATCGAAGAAGTCATGACCCTGTTCAACAAGAAATCCGGCCTGTTGGGCGTTTCCGAAATATCGCTCGATACCCGCCTCCTCATGCCGCATTATGATACGGACCCAAAGGTAAAGCTGGCCATGGACATGTTCTGTTATCGCGTTCTGAAGTCGGTGGGTGCCTATGTCGCGGCGCTCGGGGGAGCCGAAGCGATTGTGTTTGGCGGAGGCATTGCCGAAAACAATCGGCTCGTCCGCGACGTGATCGGCAACGGCCTGCGCTGGTGCGGACTGCAGATCGACCGGGCCGCGAATGAAAAACTGATCGATCTGGAGGGAAGACTTTCCACCATCGATTCACCCATTCAAGCCTGGGTCATTCCCGCTGAAGAGGGATTACAGATTGCCCACGAATGCAGTCTCTGCGCCCCGTCGCGTTGACCCGATAAGGTCCAATCCTCCCAGTTCGATTGACCGGTGCTCGTGCACCTCAGTGCCCTGAGCACGCCCGCCCAACACTCGCCGAGACCGAACTTAAACGGCTGCTGCCATGACGCCAAAGGCCGTGTCACCGCGCACACAGTGTGCGTGCGCAGACACGGAAGGTGCCTTTCGGAATTCGAATAAGTTGTTTATTTGCAACAACTCCCTTGTGGTCCTCCCCTTGCACTTGTCTCGCCGTAGCAAGGCCACAAGGGGGATACGATGAAGACGTTCACGTTCAGCGATTTTGCAATCGCAGGCGCAGCAGCAGTAGTTTTCGCGGCACAGGCAATCGGACAAGTCGCATCGCAGCCGGCCGGGCAGCCGGGCGAAGTTGCCCCGAAGCGCGTGATCGTCGTCAGCCTCGAAGACCGCAAGCTGGCCCTGATCGAAGATGGCCAGTTGAAAAAGGTATACAGCGTCGCAGTCGGCAAGCCCTCCACACCCAGCCCCACAGGCACCTTTACCATTGAGCGCCGCGTGGCCAATCCCACCTATCACCACAACGGAAAAACGGTCCTGCCGGGGCCGAACAATCCAGTGGGCACGCGTTGGATGGGCCTGAGCAAACACGGTTACGGAATTCATGGAACCAACGAGCCCAACTCCATTGGCAGGGCCGCATCGCATGGGTGCATTCGCATGGCCAGAACCGACCTCGAAGAGTTCTACGCTCTGGTTGCCCAAGGCGACACGGTAGAACTGATCGGCGAACGCAACCAGGAAACTGCTCAGCTATTCGGGAATAAAGCCTTGCCGGCGGCCGAACCGGCGTTCGCAATAGGGCCAGCGACAGGTGCACCGAATCCGGTGCCGAATTCGGCCGCCGAAGCCGCGAGCGAGCAGAAGGCTGGTTCAGAAGCCGCGGCTGTCGCAGCGGTTTCCGCTCTGCGGTAAGGAGTGTCGCCGATGAGCCTACTGATTGATGCCATGGGTGGGTTAGGGGCAGCCCTGCTTCCGGTCGTAGCCGGGCTGCTGCTCGAAGAGTTGACCTTGGGAGGATTGGTCCGGCTGCTCATCGCTCCGTGGCCGGGAACCGGTAAACGAAAGGGGCGCAACAAGAAAAACGGGGGAGAGAAATGATCGCACTGAAGCTGCTGTTAACCGTTGCGGGCGTGCTGCTGCTGACTGTCGCCTTGGCCATTCCACTCTATTCGCTTTGGCTGCGAATGCACGCCATGCGCCGCAAAGCTGCGGGCGAAACGGAGATTCCTGAGCCCGATCCGATCGCCTGGCGCGTTCCGGTTGCACTCACACTGGTTGCCTGCCTGCCGCTCATGATCGCCTCCAGCATTGTCGTTGTGCCCAGCGGCATGGGCGGCGTCCGCGTAAGCCAGGTCAGCGGGACCGAACCCGGCACGCTCTTTCCCGGCGTGCACTTCGTCACGCCGCTGATTGACTCCGTCGAGACGTTTGACTTGCGCGATCACCTATTCACCGCCGGCATGGCGGAAGAGGGTGCGAAATCCGCCGCGCCAAAAAACGGCCTCAGCGTACAATCGCGCGAGGGGCTCAATATCGGTCTCGCCGTCACGGTTCGCTATCGCCTCGATCCCAATAAGCTGGACAACATCCAGGCGCATATGCCCCAGCCCGTCGACAGGGAACTGGTGCCGCCTGTCGTCGCCAGTGCGTGGCGTCAGCTGGCGCCTGAATACACCGTGCGAGAAATCTTTTCCGCCAAGCGCGAGGAGGTGCGTGCGCGCGCTGCAAACATCATCATCCATAAGCTGGGCGCCGATGGAATTGTTGTCGAAGAAGTGATGCTGAGCGACATTCAACTGCCCGACCAATACGCCAAGGGGCTGGAAGGCCTTCTTCTCAAGGAGCAGGAAGACGATCAGATGGGCGTGGTGACGGACATTCAGCAGAAGCAGGTGAAGATTGCTGAGTTAGAGGCCGAAGCCGAGGCCGTGCAGAAGGTGAAGCAGGCCGAAGGCGAGGCGCAGTCCAAGGTGGTTGAGGCCAAGGGAGAAGCCGACGCGATGCAATACACGCTTCCTCTGAAGGAAAAGCAGATTGAGCAGAGCAAGCTTGAGGCGGAAGCCCGCAAGGAAGCCACCATCCAGAACGCCGAGGCCGATGCCGAGGCCAAGGTCATCGACAGCAAAGCTGAACTGGAGCGCCGCAACCTGCTGGCTGACGCCGAGGCAAGCCGGGTCCGGCTCATGGCCAAGGCCGATGGTGAGCGCATGGCCAGCGAAGCCGAACTGCTAAACAAGTCGCCGCTGTTGATCAATAAGATCATCGCCGAACGCCTGTCGGACAAGATTCAGGTGGTCATGGTCCCCTCTGACGGCAAATTTTTCTTCGCTAACGATGTGTTTAAAGGCGCGGCATCGAATCCGATCATCAAGCAGGAAATGGATAGCGAAGATCAGACTGCGCCCAAGTCCGGGGGCCATTGATCTTTATTCTCAGGCACAGTTGATTCTTTGGCTTGCGCGGAGCCGATGCCGATTGGCCCGCGCAGGCGAATTGAAATGCAGACGAACCGCTCGGGAAAAAGGAGAGTTGCCATGGGCAATCGACTAGCGGGAATTTTGGGTGTGACTCTGTGCGCGAGCCTGGTGACTGTCGGTATTTGTTCCCCCCAGCAGGACGGGGCCAGGCGATCCTCGCCCGATCAGGCGAATGCTTCAAAACCTAAGCAACGGGACGATCAGGAAGAATGGCGGCAAGGTCTGCAGGCCAAGGCAAAGCAGAATTTCGATGCCGAGGCAGAGCGCGAACGATCCGGAGACCGCTCGACCTCCAATACCACCGCTGACTTCGACCACTGTTTTGGCCAGAGACTGGAAGAGACCGCGATAAATCTGAAAAACTTCGATGGAGTCATTCGACAATTGCAATCAGGTCCGCCGCAAATGTCCGGCAGCGCAGCCGAGACGACGGCCCGACCAGCCGGTCCAGAACTTGCGCCGGCCCAGCATGCGGCCGAATTTGATCGCCTTGAAAACGCCTGGCAGCGATACGGTGAACTCGCCTGCGAGGCCGCTTTCCACCAAGCCGCTTTCCACCAATTCGACGGAGGCACCGGCGCCCCCAGCTTCCAGATGCAGTGCGAGCTCAAGTTGACACGCGACCACTTGCGCGAACTGGATCTGATCCACGGCAGCGATCTTCATCGGTGAATGGAAGCAGGAATTTTTTGCCGCTGAGAGTGTGCCGGCCCCGAAACGATATAATCCGCCCCAACGACAGATTGAAGGAATCATGAAACCAGCCAGAGGTCTCGGTCGCATTGCGATGGGTATGCTGTGGTTCACCGGCCTGTTGGCAGGCGCCGCGCAAGCACCCGGCCCGTGGGCTCAGCCGGCCGCGTCGCTAGCCGAGCAGATCGCCGCCGTCCTCGGCCCCGGCCAGGCGCATCTGACCATCCGCAATAACTCCAGCGTAACGACGGAAGACATTCCTGCCATTCGCCGCCTGCTCGAGCAGGAGCTGAAGTTTCATGGCGTGCAGGCCTCCGGCGCGGAGAGCGCCAATGCCATCCACGTCACACTCAGTGAAAACCTGCATGAGCGTCTTTGGATTGCCGAAATTATTGAAGGCAACCAAACCCATGTGGCCATGGCCCGCGTCGATGCCGCAGCTGCAGCCGAGCAATTGCCATCCAGTGGCCTTACGCTACGCAAACAAGCGATACTCACCATCGACGAGCCGGTGCTGGCCGTACTCGAAATGAGCAGAAGCCTTGCCGTCGCCAACCCGCCTGTCGTTGCCGATCCGCTTGTCGTAGTCAGTCCCGATGAAATCATCCTCTTTTCGCATGGCGCCATCGGCTGGGAGCAGCAAAAGCGCGTCGCCATCGGTCAACTCAAGCCATTGTCGCGTGATCCGCGTGCTGTCGTTGTTCCCACGCCGGACGGCCAGGGTTTCGAACTCTCCTCGGGAGCCGTGGCCTGTAGCGGTGCATTGCAGCAAGCCGAGTGGACCATCCGCTGCCGCGCGAGCGACGACCCCTGGCCATTGACCACACCGGATCCGGCCTCCACCAATGCTGCATTGGCTGCAAGCCTTCGCCTTCGCGCCTTCTATAACTCGGCTCGAAATTACTTCACCGGCGTTGTAACTCCAGCGGTGGGCATCGACCTGCCCCCATTCTATGCGGCCGTCCTGTTACCCCGTGCCGATGGTGCCGGACTGCTGCTGAACGGCATTGACGGCAAAATGCAAATCGTGGAGTCGGGCGCAATCGAGGCCGTTACCGGCGCGCGCGACTGGGGCAGCGATTTCGCCGTGCTCCACTCCGGCTGCGGAACCGGCTCGCAGATCATCGCTTCCGGGGCGGGTCAGGCCATTACCGATAGCCTGCGTGCTTACGAATTGCCCGCGCGCGAAGCAATTCCTACCGGCGATTCGCTGGCTATGGGCGGCACAGTTACCGCGCTCTCCAAGTCTGCGGACGGCAAGAGCGTGATCGCGATCCTACGCAAACCAGCCGCACCCGGCCATCGAGACCCGTACGAGGTAGACCGTGTTACGGCGACTTGTAATTAGCTGTCTTGTGATCTTGTGTGCGTTGCCAGCTCTGGCGCGAACGCGCCCGCATTATGGTGGCACGCTCCGCGTGGAAGTTGACGGCGACCCGTGGCAGCGTCCCGGCGGCCTTGCGCGCCGGCTTGTCATGGACGGCCTCACGTCGCTCAGCGCCCAAGGAGCCGCGCAGCCGGCGCTCGCCCTCGAATGGAAATCGGAAAACGATAATCATCGTTGGCAGTTCCGATTGCGCCCTGGCGTTCATTTTCAGGATGGAACGTCCATCAGTTCCAGCAATGTTGTCGCTTCGCTTGAAGCCGTCTGCGGCGCCGATTGCCCATGGACCAATGTTCGGGCCGTCGGCTCATCCGTTGTCTTTCTCAGTGAGGCTCCGCTTCCCACTCTCCCCGAGCTTCTTGCCGCCGATCAGTACCGCATTGCGCTGGTCTCGGCGGCAAGCGGAGCCGGCGCTCCGGTCGGTACCGGCCCCTTTCAGTTCAGTTCTGCTGCCAATGGCGTCCTGAGGCTCGCAGCCAATGACGATTGCTGGTCCGGCCGTCCCTTTCTTGACGGTGTCGAGATTCGCGCTCACCGCTTGGTCCGTGATCAATGGCTCGACCTGACTGTAGGCCGCGCCGACCTGGTCGATGTGCCTGCCGAACAGTTGCGCCAGGCACATGATCAGCACCTCAATGTTGTTGCCTCGCCCAATGTTTCCCTGCTCGCCCTTACCGTCTCTGACTCCGGCGCGCTTGCCAGCCCGCATCTTCGCGCTGCCATTGCTCTGGCCATCGACCGCAGCGCACTGTCCAACGTCATCTTTCAAAAGCAGGGAGAGATTACGGCGTCCCTTCTGCCTGCCGATCTTACCGGCTACTCATTTCTTTTCTCGACAGACCGCGACCTGAAGAAAGCAAATGAACTTCGCGGCGTCGCCGGCCCTTCAACCCTCACGCTCGCCGCTGATCCCAGCCCGGCGATGCAATTGACGGCGCAGCGTATTGCGCTCAATCTGCGCGATGCCGGCTTCAATGTGCAACTGAGTTCTCCATCAGCAGCGCAGCATATCGATCTCACCTTGCGCCGCTTCCTTCTCCCGACAACTCAGCCGCAATCGGCGCTCGACTCCATCCTCCGCGACGCCGGCCTTCCGATCCCCATCACGGATGCCGCTCCAGCGGCCCTCTACAAGATCGAGCGTGATTTACTCGACACCCACATGATCATCCCCCTGCTTTACCTGCCCCGTGCCTATGCGGTTGGCGGCCGCGTGCGTGACCTGTGCCTGAGTGCTGACGGCACGCCGCAACTGGCCAACACTTCGCTTGAGGATGCGCCGTGAGCCTGCGCCAAAAGCTGTTGCTGCTGCTCTCGGTTATGGTCGCGGTCATTGTCGCCGCCGTCGCGTCGACGGTTCTCGTCCGCATCCGCCAGGTCTTCGAGCAGCGCGACCAGGAGGAGACCGGGCTCTTCGTCAGCCAGTTTCAGCGCGAGTTTCAGCATCGCTCCCTGGAGGTGGCCGCGGCCGTCGCTCGCATAGCTTCGAGCGAGCGCATGCGCGGCCTAGCTCTCGAACTCGAACAGTCGGGCGACGCGTCGCGGTACCTTACCGAAGCGCAGACCCTGGCCCAGGATGTACAGCTCGATTTCCTCGAAATCGTCGGCCCGGATGGCAACATCGTCAGCTCGGCTCAATGGCCTGCGCGATTCGGCTATCCCGAACCGGCGGCCAATGGCCCTCAATCTGCCTTC
>DATDLS010000513.1:0-14418 GCA_036519195.1 Occallatibacter sp.
ACCGCGCAGAAACGCTCCGCGCGTCGTGCCCAGTTCGGCGCCATTGATCCACACGCTCGACGCGTAGTTAATGCCGTCGAAGTTCAGCCAGATGCGCTTCCCGGCATACGAAGCCGGCACCATGACCGTAGTGCGGAACCACCACGAAGTGTGGGCGAGGCTCTCCGGAATACTCTCCGGCCGGTTGTTTTCCCCATAGAGCGGCTCGGCGTAGATATGGTTGTTCACCAGCGTGGTCAGCACCGTCCCGGGAACCGTCGCGATGTACCAGTCCTTGCTGTCAAACTCTTCGACCGAGACATCCCGACCGTTTTGAGGTACCTTGGCCACGTCCTGCATCTGCCAGCCGGAGCCAATTGTGAGCGGAGCCGGAACCGAGGTCTCGGCAGACTCTGCGGTTCGAACCAGCAGCGAGGACAACGTTACCAAAGCAAGCAGGACAGGGCGTGCATTTCGGATGGGCAAGGGATTCAAACCTCTGAGCTGTTTCGGGGGATTATCGTTCGGATGGATGGTCATGCGAGCACCTGCCGGACACACGGATTATACTGGCAAAGCCGAACGGCATCGCCTTCCAGCCGATTTGCATCCGATAATGCAGGTATGGAATTCTCTCGCTCCTCCGGAGTCCTTCTTCACGTCAGTTCGCTGCCTTCCTATGGGGGCATCGGCGACCTGGGCCCGGCGGCCCACGAGTTTGTCGCCTTTCTTGCCGCGGCCAAACAGCATGTGTGGCAGGTGCTGCCGTTGTGCCCAACTGGCTATGGCAACTCGCCCTATGCCGGCTCGTCCGCATTCGCCGGCAATCCGCTTCTGGTCAGCCTTGAGTTTCTCTCCGACTGGGGATGGATTGATGGCGAGCGCATTCGCGGCTTGGCCGGCTGCGATGGCAGCGTCAATTTTGACCAAGTAGAGTCTCAAAAACTTCCTCTGCTGGAAGAAGCTGCGGAGAATTTTCTTGAGCGCGGACTGCACGACGTACTTCTGGCAGCGCAGTGGGCGGAATTTGAAGAATTCTGCCGTGCCGAGGCCGCCTGGCTCATTGACTATGCCTATTCCGCCGTGCTGCGCCACGAATACAACACCGGCGCCTGGACCGCATGGCCCGAAGCGGTCCGCAAGCGTCAGCCGGAAGCTCTGGCGCAGATTGCCCAGAAACATGGCCGCGCCCTGGCTCGCGAACAGGTGCTGCAATTCGCCTTCGACAAACAGTGGAAGAACCTGCGCATCGCAGCCGCTGCGCGTGGCATTCGCATTTTGGGCGACGTGGCCATTTTCGTCAACATGGATTCGTCCGACGTGTGGGTGCATCCCGATTTGTTCGAGCTCGACGAAGATCTCAAGCCCATCCGCATTGCCGGCGTGCCGCCCGATTACTTCTCGCCCACCGGCCAGCGCTGGGGTAATCCCCTCTATCGCTGGGACGTGCTCGAAGAGAACGGGTTCGAGTGGTGGGTTGCCCGCATCCGCCGCGCCTGCGCGCTCTATGACATTGTGCGCCTCGACCATTTCCGCGGGTTTGAAGCGTACTGGGCCATACCGGCCGATGAGGAGACGGCCGTCAATGGCGCGTGGATCAAAGCGCCCGGCCTCAATTTGTTCAAGGCTCTTGAATCCGCGCTGGGACCACTGCCGCTCGTGGCGGAAGACCTGGGCCTCATCACGCCGGAAGTGGACGCGCTGCGCCTGGAGATGCGCATGCCCGGCATGAAAGTGATTCAGTTCGGATTCAGCGACAAGGGCGCGCACATGCATCTGCCCCATCGCTACACGCCGGATACGGTCGCTTATACCGGCACCCATGACAACGACACAACGCAGGGCTGGTGGAACACCGCCAACCGGGAGACGCAGAGCGCAGTCGAGGCATTGGTCGGCCCCATCCCAGCCGATGCCGTCGCAGCCGACGGCGCGCCCCCCCATCAGCCAGTCGCCCGCCCCGTCTGGCCGCTCATCCGCGCCGTTGAAGGCAGCGTCGCCGCCCTCGCCATCATCCCCGCCTCCGACCTGCTCGAGCTCGACTCAACCGCCCGCATGAACACCCCCTCGGTCGGAGCGGGGAACTGGGCCTGGCGTATCCCTCAAGGAGCCTTGACTCCCCAAATCGCCGCCCGCCTCGCCGTCATCGTTGAAGTCACCGACCGCGAAAACGACCCCCTCGCCACCTCCAAATCCGCGCAGTAACCGCGCACAAATCCCGTCCTTCCAGCATCTCGAATATGCATGAGGGCTCCTTGCCTCGAGCTACCAGTGCGCACTAAACTGAGTCGGCCAGACTGAAGGTAGAGCGCGCCCATCTGCAATCATAAGAACGTGCCTGCCCTGGCTCCAGGTCGAATTCCTCATGAGGCATCACCCGCGTACCATCGTTCTCGCCCCAGCCCGGTGTCTTGCCCTCTGCCTCGCGCTGTCTGCGCTGCTTGAGTCGTCAACGCAACTGGGGGCCCAAAGCACAAAAGCCCCAACCGAAGCAGCCCAGTCCGAGAAAAACACCGCAGCCGGCTCCATGTTTCGCAACACCGATCCTTCCGTGCCCTATGTCGGCTCGAAGACCTGCGCCCAGTCCGGTTGCCACGCCGACATCGAGCGCAACTACCAGCCCAGTCCGCACGGCCAATCGATGACACTGGCCAACATCCCAAGCGACCTGGCCCGCATACCCGCCCCGGTCACTGTCTTCAACCGAAAGAACAATCGCTACTACACCGTCTACCAGCAGAACGGCGAGCTTTACCAGAGCGCCTACGAGCTCGATAAACAGGGCCGCAAAATCTACGACATCGCCCACAAAATCGACTACGTCATGGGCGGCGATATTGTCGGTTACATCTATTTGTTTCAGCTGGGTCCATGGATGCTTCAGGCGCCGCTCAGCTACTATCAGCGATCACAGACCTGGGAGCTCTCGCCGGGGTATGTTGAAGACGATATCGGCTTCACGCGCATGGCCACTACGGGCTGCGTGATGTGTCACAATGGCCAACCGGAGCCGATCCCGAAGCGCGACGGCAGCTACAAGCAGCCGCCGTTCCGTTTTGGCGAAGTCAGCATTGGCTGCGAAACCTGCCACGGTCCGGGTGCTCTGCACGTGAAGCAAATCGAGGCAAACCGGGGTGCAGTTTTGCGCGCCGGCCAAGTCGATCCATCCATCGTGAATCCCGCCCACCTCAGTCGGCGGCTGGCCGACGACCTGTGCAAGGAGTGCCATCAGCAGGGCGATACGCAGGTGCTTTATCCCGGCAAGACCGTCCTCGATTACCGGCCCGGCCTTCCTCTCACCGACACCATTGCCAAGCTGAATCTTCCCATCAAGCCCGGGCAGCGCGCCCAAGCGGATCAGTTGGAAGCACGGCCGCCGGTGCCCGGCAGCCTGGAGCAATCCATTGAGTGGAAGAACTCCGCGCTGGAAATGAGCAAGTGCTACCAGGCCACAGATGGCCAGCTGACCTGCGGCACCTGTCATTCCATTCATCACCAACCCAGGCCGGGCGAACAGAAAGCTGCCTTTCGCGGCGCCTGCCTCAGCTGCCACACGGTGAAAAGCTGCACCCTCAAGCCGGAAGACCCCAGACGCGTCGCCGCCCAGGACTACTGCATTCAATGCCACATGGAAAAGCGCGCTGTAGCTGGCGTGGCCCATTCCAACGACACCAAGCATCGCATCGTTCGCTATCCCGGCCAGCCGTTGCCTGATGTTGCATTCGAGCAGCCCAGCGCCGATCTGCCCGGCCTTTTGTGGACCAACCGCCCGGAGAATGAGCCCGGAGCGCGCATTCCTGATGTCGCACTCCTTCAGGCCTACTACACCGCCGCGCGCAAGGATCCGGCATTGTGGCCGCTATGGTTTCGCAAGCTCAACGAACTGAGCAAGACACAGCCGGACGATCCCACCGTGCTCAACTCGCTGGGAGCCGTTGCGCTGGCCGAGAAAAAGGACAATGCCGGGGCGGCAAATTATTTTGCGCGCGCGCTCAAGCAGGGCTCCGAAGAACCCACCACGTATATGAACCTGGCCACCGCGCTCGCCAACCTGGGCCGCGGCCAGCAAGCCGAGCGAATTCTGGAGCAGGGAGTGGCAGCCTATCCATACGCCGAGCCGCTGACGGCCAGGCTGGCCGAGCAGTATGCCATGGATCAGGACTTCAGCCGCGCTCGCAAGCTGGTCGAGCAGTACCGCTCCATATTCCCGGAAGATCCCCAATTGCGCGCCATTGAAAAGGATCTCCTCACTACGCCCGTGATTGATCCGTTGAGCGTTCCCAAGAGCACCACGCCTTTCGAGCTGCCACGCTAATAACCCGTCACCCGACCGCGATCGCCTCTGAGTTCATTTGGTCCCGCCTTCGAATATTGATATCCTTGCCCCACATGGAAACTGCGGCGATTCAAACCCAGGGACTCACCCGGCGCTTTGGCGCTCTTACGGCTGTCGATGAGGTAACCTTCAGCGTGGCCGGCGGACAGTTTTTCGGCTTCCTCGGCCCCAACGGGGCAGGGAAGTCCACCACCATCAAAATGCTTACCGGCCTGCTCGAGCCAACCGCGGGAACCGTCGAAATCCTCGCTCAACCTTTCAGCGCCGGGGCGCTCGATCTGAAACGCCAGATCGGCGTCGTCCCGGAAGGCATGGCCCTGCTCGGCCGTCTGACTGCCACCGAGTACCTCCACTTCGTCGGCCGCATGTACGGCCTCGACCGAGAAACCACCCGGCTGCGCACCCAGGAACTGCTCGATTTCATGCAGCTTGCCAATGAAAACAAGAAGCTCGTCACCGACTTCTCCCACGGCATGCAGAAGAAGCTCGCCCTGGCCGCCGCCGTCATCCACGGGCCTAAAGTCCTGTTTCTCGACGAGCCCTTTGAAGGCGTCGACGCCATCGCTGCCGGCATGCTGAAGACCATGCTCACCGGCATGATCAATCGCGGCGCAACCATCTTCCTCACCACCCACGTCCTGGAAATTGTCGAGCGGCTCTGCAGCCACGTCGCCATCATCAGCCAGGGACGCCTGGTCGCCAATGGGTCCCTTGAGGAACTCCGCGCCGGCGTCGCCTCCACCCTCCCCGGCGCCGAGCAGGAGCAACGCCTTACCCTGGAAGAAATCTTTCTCTCCATCGTCGGCGGAAGCAACCACCAGGAGCAGGAACTGACATGGCTGACCTAGGGGATGCGGGGGGAAACGGGTTAGGCAACCGGGCCGCAATTGATCCCGGTGGCGTGCTCGGCCCTCTCGCACGGGCGCAGTATGGAGCCCTGGCCCGCCTCCGCTGGCGCATGTTCTCCAACAGCCTGCGCTCCACCAAGGGCGCCCTTGAACTCGGAGCGCGGACATTTTCCTATCTTGTCTACGGATCCATGGGCCTGGCCCTGGGCGCCGGTGCAGGGGTCGTCACTTACTTTCTTGTGGTGGAGGATCGATGGCGCTTTCTCCCTATCGTCTTCTGGGTGCTCGCCTTTTTGTGGCAGATGATTCCCGTGATGCTCGCCTCGTTTCAGGAGCAGTTTGACCTCGGCATCATCCTCCGCTTCCCGGTCCGCTTCGGATCCTATTTTCTCCTCTACCTGGTGTTCGGCCTTCTGGACATCTCCACGATTCTGGGAGGCCTTTGCTGCCTGGGCATTTGGATCGGGGCCGCCGTCGCCCGACCCTCTCTGGTGATCTGGACGAGCCCAGCCCTGGCCTTGTTCGCGCTCTTCAATATCCTGCTGGTGCGCGCCGTTTTTGCCTGGATTGAACGCTGGCTGACGCAGCGCAAAACGAGGGAAATCCTGGGCGCCATCTTCATGGTCGGCTTGCTGAGCATGCAGCTGTTGAATCCCGCGCTTTACCGCAACAGACATGTGCCTCATCGCAGTCCGCAGGACAATGCACAGCAATTCCGCGCCGCCAAAGCGCATTATTCGCCGTTGCTCAAGCAGGCCAATGCAATCCAAAAATGGCTTCCGCCGGGCCTCGTCGCACTGTCGGTTCGCCCATCTGCCCGTGAGCAACCTGGGGACAGCCTGCGAGCGCTGGGATTGTTATGCCTTTATGCGCTCCTGGCCGGCGGCGTGCTGGCGTGGCGCCTCAAGGCCGAGTACAGCGGCGAGAACCTGGGCGTCGCCCCCCGCCGGGAAAAGCCAGCCACCGTTGCTGCCAGAGCGGTCCCTGGCCAGGCCACTGGCGGCATGGTCGATCTCGACGCCGACGGCCACCCTCTAACCGGGCAGCTAGCCACCGGCCATCGGGCCCCTCCCGGCTCCGGGCCCATCGCCGCCATCATTGAAAAGGACGTTCGCGCCCTCCTCCGCACCTTGCCGCTGCTCTGGGCCATCGGCGCGCCGCTGCTGATGGTGCTGGTCTTCTCCGGAGTTTTCATCAGAAACATGGGCGCGCAGGGACTGGTGTTTCCCCTCGCGCTTCCCCTTTGCATGGTCTATGCGCAATTGGGATTCACCCAGATCTTTTACAACAATCTCGGCGCTGAGGCAGCCGGGATTCAGCTCTACTTCCTTTCTCCCACGCCCTTCCGCTCCGTGCTGCTGGCCAAGAATCTGTTCCACTCATGTCTGTTCGCGCTGGTCGCTCTACTCGCGCTGGTCATGACAGGTTTGCGCCTCGGGGCTCCTCACCCCGCGGTACTCGCCGCAACCATTGCGTGGATCTTCTTCGCTTTGCCGTGCAACCTCACCGCCGGCAATCTCTTTTCCCTCAAGATGCCCTACCGTGTAAACCCCGGCCGCATCTCCAGGCAGCGCGGATCGCAGACCAACGCCCTCCTCAGCCTGCTGGTGCAAATCGCCTTCCTCGTTGTCGGCGCATCCGTCTTCTGGCTGTGTTGGTTGTTTGACCGCATGTGGATCGCGGCCCCGGTTTTCCTGCTATTGGCCGCGGCTGCGTGGCTGGTCTGGAAACAAGTTCTCGACAACGTAAACCGACTCGCCTTCGACCGCCGGGACGCCCTGATGGCTACGCTCATGAAAGAAGGCTGAAGTTCATTGCACTTGGTCGTCAACACATAACCTCCATGCGGCGGAAATACTCCGCAAGAAAAGGTGTCAGCGCAGGACCCCATGCGCGCCGCACATACCTCTTCCGCCTGAATCACTCCCCCGGAAAGACTTGCCGGCAGCTTCAGCCTATGGTCCAAGTCCGTCCAGTTATCTTCCGGATTGCGACCGATCAGCTTGCTCGATGGATCCACTTCGGCCCGGATCAGCGATTCATCCACAATTGACTCGAAGGTCGTCCGCGGCGCGGTGATCCACACCTTCGCCGGTTTCGAGCGGCTCCTCGCTGTTGTTCTTGCCTTTGAAAGCACCCGCTTCAATCAGGTCGTCAATGGGGAACTCGGTCTCGGCACACTCACCGTTGTCGCGCATCTTCTTCGTATCGACCACCAAGGTCACCTCCCTTGTACTTGCAGTCGGAAGTCGGCTGCACCTTGGCGCTCACCGCTTTGTTGTCGTAGAGCATTATCGTCGCGAACATGTCCGTGATCCTGTACGGCAAATCAGGTGGAATCTGTTTGCGCAAGGCCTCCACCAGCCCCCGCGTGTCCGGATACGGCACCCGTTTATCCTCCCCTGGTTCTGAACCAGCGCGAGCGATGGCTCATGCCGCACCGCACCTCGACGCCCGCGCAAATTGCCGTCGAGCGCGGTCTTCAGAAGCCGCTGCATTGAGGCGTCCCCGTACTTGTGATCCATCAGCCGCAGTGCTGAGTGCTCGGCGGGTCTCTCCAACACGATGTTCGCTCCCTTTTTCTATCCCCCACCAATCGATGCCCCCACCACGGATCATCCCCCGCAAGCGTCGCGCGGGATTGGCTCAGCCCATCACTTTCCTCCTCCTGCTTCCAAACCTGTCCAACCTGCCCGCCTGCTGATAGGATTATCCCGCCAGAAAAAACGATTTAGTGAGGGACCTTTATGAAGTACTCCCAATTGTGCGCCGGGCTCGGTACTGCGGCGCTCCTGATCCTCTCTGTTTCGGGGCTGGTTGTTCCCGGCCTCGCACAGCGCCGCTCGCAGCCGGCCAAGCCGACCGGTCCATGGATGGACCGAAGTCTTTCCCCGGACCAGCGCGCCGATCTGGTTCTCAAGGAAATGACTCTTGATGAAAAGATCGCCGTGATTCACGGCGTAGGCATGCCTACTGACGATCCGCTGACCCAGGAAAACATGCCATCCAATCGGGGGGTCGGTTATGAAGTCGGCGTTCCCCGCCTGGGCATTCCCGGAATCGACATGAGCGACGCCGCCTACGGCGTGCGCTCGAGCGGGGCCAACGGCCGCTACTCCACCGCACTGCCCGCAAACGTGGCCGCCGCCGCCAGTTGGGACCCCGATGCCGCCTACGAATACGGCAAGCTCATCGGCACTGAACTCCGCGCGCAGGGCTACAATATGACGCTCGGCGGTGGCGTCAACATCACCCGGGAGCCGCGCGACGGCCGCACTTTTGAATATCTGGGAGAAGACCCCATCCTCGCCGGCACACTGGTTGCACATCTCATTCAAGGCACGCAATCGGAGCACGTCATCGGCGACATCAAGCACTACGCGCTCAACGACCAGGAAAGCGGGCGCAACTCCGTCAACATCACCATCTCCAAGCGGGCCGCGCGCGAGAGTGATTTGCTCGCGTTTGAAATCGGAATCCAACAGGGCCATCCCGCCGCTGTGATGTGTTCCTACAACCGCGTCCTCGGCGACTTCGCCTGCGAGAACAAGTGGCTCTTGACGGACCTGCTCAAGAAAGACTGGCAGTTCCCAGGCTTCGTCGTCTCCGATTGGGGCGGGACACACTCGACCGAAAAAGCTTCCGCCGCCGGCCTCGATAACGAAGAGCCTGGCCGCTTCTTCTACGAGGCCAAATATAAGGCTGCCGTCGAAGCAGGGACAATTCCCCAAGCCGAGCTCGACGAGCATGTGCACCGCATTCTCCGCTCCATGTTTGCCGCCGGGGTAATCGATTTCCCACGCCAGCGCGGCGTTGTGGATCCCTTCGTCGGCCTCGCCGTTGCCCGCAAAATCGAAGAAGGCGGCATCGTCCTGCTCAAGAACAAGGCCGCTGTTCTGCCCTTGGTTCCCTCGCGCCTTCACACCATCGCCGTCATCGGGTCGCATTCGGATATCGGCATGATCTCCGGTGGCGGCTCGGCACAGGTAGACCCTCCCGGAGGCAACGCCATCTCCAAGCCCGGCGAGGGCGCAACGCACTGGCAGGAAGAAATCTGGTTTCCAACCTCACCGCTCAAGGCCATTGAGGAACGGGCCCCAAAGGCTGCCGTCAAGTACGACTCCGGCGATGATCCTCTGGCTGCCGCCGCGCTGGCAAAGACCGCCGATGTCGCGGTCGTCTTCGCCTACCAGTGGGAGAGCGAAGGAATGGACCTGCCCACTCTCACACTTGCGCATAATCAGGACGCACTCATCGCTGCGGTTGCCGCCGCCAATCCCCACACCATCGTGGTGATCGAGAGTGGCTCGCCCGTCACCATGCCCTGGGTGGACGCACCAGCGGCCATTCTCGAAGCCTGGTATGCCGGCTCGGACGGCGCCAACGCGGTGGCCAATGTTCTGTTTGGTTCAGTGAACCCCTCGGGCAAACTGCCCAACACCTTTCCCATCAGCGACGCCGATTTGCCACACCCGACCCTCACCCAGCCGCCGCCCCAGTCGCGTCACTTTGATGGCGCAGCCACACCCGAGCAATGGGCCAAAGGCATGCCCCCATTCCCCGTCACATATGATGAAGGCCTGAAGGTTGGCTATAAGTGGTACGACGCCGAACGGAAGCCGGTGCTGTTTCCCTTTGGCTTCGGGCTTTCCTATACCACCTACCATTACTCCGGACTGAGTGTAACTCCCGGAGACAAGGTCAAAGTGACTTTTACTTTGACCAACGCAGGACCGCGCGACGGCTCGGAGATCGCCGAAGTCTATGCAGCTCTGCCAGCCAGTGCCGAAGAGCCCCCCAAGCGCCTCATCGGCTTCCGCAAAGTCGAACTCAAAGCCGGCGAAAAGAAGAGCGTCGAAGTCGAAGTCGACCCCAAGTATCTGTCTATCTTCGATGAAGCACGGGATGCCTGGACCTTGGTGCCCGGCGAGTACGCCATTCTTGTCGGTGGCTCGTCGGACAAACTGCCACTGAAAGCCACGGTGAGTTTGAAGTAGTCGCCTATCAATGCGATTCACCCGATCGGCCCATCCCAGGACGAGCGGAGCCGCTCGGACTCGAACGAAGGGCCGATCGTCATTTCCCCGCTTTTTCGCGCAAACAATCCCGCTTCGTCGCGGTCGAACACGCGTTGATGCGGCTAGCGTTGATGCGGCCACCAAGCCTGGAGAGTCTAAGCCGGATGCGCGGTCCGAGTTCAGTTGTCTGTGAGGCCGTGTGGACAGTTGAACGCGGGTATCGAGTTTCTCGCAGCCAACTTGCGGTTAGGCGACTAGGAAAACCTGAAGGGGTTCAACCGCTGACGCTGGTCCTGTCCAAGTCTTGAGTATCTTGTGCTCAAAAAAGCACCAGCCTCCGGAGACCGATGTGCGGACTCCAGAGGCTGGATAGCTGGCCTGGTTGTGGATGGCATAAGCGGTTTTGTTCAACCGATCCGGCATTGGCCAAATCGGCTGGCGAAGTTGGAGTTAGAAGCTCAGCTTGAGCGAGAGCTCAACCTGGCGTCCCGGGTTTGACCCGTCCAATAGACCGAATGTCCCGACCGTGCCTGCGCCGCCGCCGTTCAAGCCGGTGGTGCGAACACCGTTGCAAGCCTGGCAAGAGCTGTACGGGCCCCCATAGGTTGACGGAACGCTGAAGACCGGTGTGTTGGTCAGGTTGATGAATTGAGCAGAGATGGCCAGGTTGGCTTTTTCCGTCACAGCGAATCTCTTGGTGAGGTTGAGATCGGCGATCTTGAGGCTGGGGCCGCGGAGGGCGCCAGTCTCACAGTTTCCGTACGTTCCGCCGCTGGCGACACTGCCAACTTCACTCACCGCAGCTGGATTCAGATTGGTCCTTCCGATGCTCTGGTCGATCTGCACGGTTTGCATGGCTTGAGCGCTTTGGATGCCTGAGACGCAATTGGGTCGAGGTTCGTAGGAACCGGTTAACGTTGATGCCGACAATGGGTTTTCGTCAGCAAAGCCTTCGCCCGCGAACGGTGTGATGCCGAAACCGGAGTGGAGGGTGAGGTCGAAGGCGGTCTGCCAGCCGCCGATGATTTCATCGACCGCCCGAGGTACGTTATTGGCAATCTGCTTGCCTCTTCCGAAGGGCAGGTCGTACACGGCATACGTATTGAAGTTCTGCGCGATGTCAATGGTGCAGCGTCCGTAGTCGCCTTTCGGGTTGTACTCATTCTGGAAGAAGTTCTGCGTGGCCTCGGTCTGCGATTCTCCGGCGCCTTCCTCGTCGCCATAGCTTCCGAAGTAGCCGAGCGAATTCGCCATGCACTTAGACCAGGTGTAGCTGGCATGCATTTCAAGGCCGTGGAAGTTCCGCTGAGCGATGGTGGCTTCGAGTGCATTATAGCGGGAGACTCCGTCGGAAGCATTGTAACGGGCCTGAGCGCCGGCGTTCACAATCGGCTGCATGAAGGGGCCCGGAACCACGGCGCCGGCGGTGTTGATCTGCTTCTGGTTATAGAGGTAAATGTCCGACATGTGGTCGTTCTTGTTGCCCACATATCCGATGTTGAACGTTGTGTTCGCCTTCACTTGTTGCTCAACGAAGAAGCTCCATTGTTGATCGACAGCCGGCTGCAAGTTCGGGTTGGTGGCATGTACCTGCCCGCTGGCAAAGCAGGAGGAGGCAAAGGCCATCAACTGGGCAGCTGTGCAAGCGGTCGAAAAGGGAGTGTAGCCCTGGTCTAGCGTAGTGCCCGGATAGAGCAGCGATGTGCCCGAGTTATTCAGCTCAGTGTTCAATTCAACATTGGGAGGATTGACGATGGCCATATTGCTGACGCCGTTTCCTTCCATATAGGTAGAGATGTCATAAGCGCCGCGGACGACAAATTTACTATCGTCATAGGGCTGCCAGGCGAAACCTACGCGCGGCTGGAAGTTATCAATTCCGGTGTAGGTGTTGTAGTTGGTGCCGATCTCCGGCGTTCCGGTGAGAAGGTTGAAGTTGACGTTTTCCGCTGCGTCTTTATCGCCCCGAGGCGTAGTCAGCTCATAGCGAAGGCCGATATTCAGGTTCAGATTGTGTGTCAGCTGAATGTTATCCTGCGCGTAGCCGGCAAAGAGGCTGTTACGCAGGTCGAAGTTGAAGGGCACACCCTGCTCAACTTCCTGCGGGAGGCCGAGCAGGAAATCTGCGAAGTCATTTGCGACCCCGGTCTGGCCCGTGTTGGTGGTGTATTGGCCGTTGAAGGCGAACGAGCCGGCAGCGCCCTGACCGCCGGCGTAGACATCATTCATGATGTAGTGGTAGAACTCAAACCCGCCGTGAAAGGTCTGCTTCCCGTGTGTCCAGGTAAGCGAGTCTTCAGCTTCAATTGTAGTGTCGTGGAAGATTTCAACCCCGTCCGCATTGCCAATCGGGCTATAGCCGAAGTTCATTGAGGGAAGAATGCTCTCCTGAACACCGGGAAGTCCAAACTCCTGCGGAAGATTGGTGCTGGTCGCGTTGGTATAGATCTGGTCGTTGGCCGGGAAGATCTGAGCGCCGACGCGGGCATCGTTGATCAGGGTGGGTGTAATGGTGCGCACATAGTCCACCACGAAGTTCTTCAACGGATATTCGCGCGTCAGGTTGGGACTCAGCAGATTCGTGCCGTTGGTCGTGGTGCTGATGGTGTACATCTGCGAATAGCGACCCATGATGTGGTCCCTCTCCGTCGCCTGCCAGTCGATCTTCGCGTCGCCCTGGGAAGAGTGAACAAATCCTGCCGTCTGGTAGTTGGGTTGTTCTTCCTGTGCGGCAAACAACGGAGAAGCGATGAGCGCGGCAGCCACTTTGCTGTTAATCGGCACCTGATTGTTCGGAAATGGCTGGCGGCTGCCGACCGAAGGAGCGACCTGTCCAGCGTTCGGTCCGCTCAGAAGTGTCGGGCTATAGAGCTGGAGGGCGGTGTTGGAGCATACTCCGTTGACGAATGTGGCTCCCTGGCCAGTACAAAGCGCCGAGAAGTTTCCGGCCAGATATGCCTGCGGTATCACGTTATTGGTCTGCGCGGTGCCGGGAGTATTGTTGATCTCGGTTGTCTCATCGGCGAAGAAGAACAGCTTATTTCTGATGATGGGTCCGCCGACCGTTCCTCCGAAGTTATTCCACTGGAGCACGGGGCGGTTCAAGACCGAGCCCAGAATGGTTCCGGATCCGCTCGGGGCAGGCAACACCAGGGAGCCATTGGCCTTGTCCTGCCATGTATTGGCATCGAGGATGGTGTTGCGGAAGTACTCGTACACGCCGCCGTGAAATTTGTTGGTGCCGGACTTGAGGGACTCAACAATGACTCCACCGACGTAATTGCCGTAGTCGGCCGGAGCATTGCTGGTGATGATGTTGAATTCCTGAATGGCGTCGGGGCTGGGGACGTAAGCCACGTCATTGTTGTCAGGCTGGTTGACGTCCATGCCATCGAGCGAGGCGTTGTTGTCTTGCTCGCGCGCGCCGTTGACATACGGCCGGCCGGTTCCGAAGGTGTTCTGCGACGACTGGAAAGCAAAGATGTTGGGACTGACGACACCGGGTGCCAACAACGTCAGCTGGTTGAGGTCGCGGGTAGCCATGGGCAGCGAAGAGACGACATTGCTATCGAGCAGTGTGCCGACTTCGGTGGAGGCCGTTTGCAGCAGCGGTGGAGCGGCAGTTACGTCGACGGTTTCGCTCACGTTGCCCACAGTCAAATGGAAATCAACCTGGGCGACTTGATTGAGGATCAGGGTGAAGGATTTGCGGGCCGCGGCGGAAAACCCCGGAGCTTCGACTTTCACCGTGATATTCCCTACGGGGATCTCGGGAAATTCATAGAGACCCGATGCGCTTGTCTTGGTGGTCCATGTCGTGCCGCGATCCACATCGCGCAAGGTTACGGTCGCGTTGATGACAGCGGACCCGGACGGATCCAGCACGGTTCCAGTGACAGAGCCAGCAGCTTGCTGGGCCCATGTAGTTGACGGTGCCCCCAACAACAGGAACAGAGTACAGGCGGTGCCGACTGCAACGAGCAACATCCGATTGAGTTGTTTCACTGAGATCTCCTCGAATACAAGTTCAGGTTGACCGATCTTTGCTTTCTTTCTAGACTGCTATAGCAAGTGGATAAAGAACTATATAGCAGTTCGTGAATTCACTGTCAAGCCGATATTGAGAGCTGTCGGCGAGTCCTCGCAGGTCAACCTGAGGAAAACAAGTCTCGGGTTCAATGGAATCATCGATTTGGCAATGTTTTATCGCTTTTATATACCAACAGGCAAAGAACCA
>DATDLS010000514.1:0-2395 GCA_036519195.1 Occallatibacter sp.
GCAGGAGGCCTACGGCGAGACGGCGGAATTGATCGCCAACTATCACCGAACGCGCGAAATTCTGGAGACAATCTGCGAGATCAACCGCGAATTGTTGCGCCGTCGCGAGGCGCTCTAAAGAGACACCATGAGAGAGTCACCGCCCGTTCTTCACGCTCCGATCGATGCGCAATTGGGCGGCGCGCTTCTCGCCAATATGCTCGCAGACTGGCTCAACGGGGACCGAATGAATATGTCTTCTGTGGACGCAGCCTATGAATTCCGAGATCAGCAATCAACACCTGAGCAAGACCGCATATGTTTATGTGCGCCAGTCGACGCTAGCGCAGGTCCGCCACAATCAGGAGAGCACGGAACGCCAATATGCCCTGCGGGAGAAGGCCTTGGAACTGGGCTGGAGCGAGCCGACAATTCGGATTCTCGACGGGGATCTGGGCAAGTCGGGAGCGCAGATCGCGGGTCGGGAGGATTTCAAGACCCTGGTAGCGGAAGTCTCGATGGGGCAAGTGGGTGCAGTCCTTGCGTTGGAGGTATCGCGGCTGGCGCGTTCGAATCTGGACTGGCATCGATTGTTGGAACTGTGTGCACTTACCGGTACGCTGGTAATCGACGAAGATGGCTGCTACAACCCAGCCGATTTCAACGATGGCCTGTTGTTGGGATTGAAGGGGACAATGGCTCAGGCAGAACTTCATCTGTTGCGCGGTCGCCTCCTCGGTGGCAAGCTCAATAAAGCAAAGAGGGGCGAGCTGCGTTCCCCTCTTGCGGTGGGGCTCAGCTATGACGAGGAAAACCGGATCGTCTTGGACCCCGATGAGGAAGTGCAGGGTGCCGTGTCCCTGGTGTTTCGACTTTTTCGGGATACAGGTAGCGCCTACGCAGTGGTACAACAATTTGCGAAAGCCGCATTGCGATTTCCCAGACGAGCTTATGGCGGAGCGTGGAATGGCAAGCTAATATGGGGTAGCCTCACACACGGACGTGTGCTGTACCTTCTCAAGAACCCGTCCTATGCAGGCGTGGACGTCTTTGGCCGTTATCAGTATCGCCGTCAGATCGATTCTTCCGGCGAGGTGCGTACAAAGATGCGCAGGGTTCCTATGGCTGACTGGCGCGTCAGCTTGCAAGAGCATCATGAAGGGTACATCAGTTGGGAAGAGTATCTGAAGAACCAGACGCTCTTGGAGAAGAACCGCACCAATGGCGGGGAAATGATAGTATGCGGTCCAGCGCGTGAGGGGTTGGCATTACTTCAAGGACTACTTGTGTGCGGCCACTGCGGCCGAGCGATCACCGTCCGCTATACCGGCAACGGCGGCGTTTATCCTTGCTATCAATGCAACTGGCTACATCGTGAAGCTCTGGCAAGCAAAAGCTGCACGAGCTTCCGTTGCGATTTGCTCGACGCCGCCGTTGCCGAGGAAGTTCTGCAGGCCTTGAAACCGGATGAACTCAAACTGGCACTCGCAGCAGTTGAGGAGTTGGAAGCGCGTGATCATACCATCGGACGCCAGTGGCAGATGCGGCTCGAACGCGCCGAATATGAAGCCGCGCTCGCCGAAAGACGGTATCAGGAAGTCGACCCTTCGCAACGACTGGTAGCAGCCACGTTGGAACGGCGTTGGAATGACACACTGCTTCGCTGGGAAGAACTCAAACAACAATCGGCAGATTTTCAGCGGCAGCACGCGCGTGTCGCAACCCCGGAGCAGAAGGCCAAAGTACTCGCCCTGGCTAAAGATCTGCCAAAGTTATGGCATGCTCCCACCACACAAGCCAAAGACCGCAAACGGATGCTGCGACTGCTCATCAAAGATATTACCGTCGAGAAGTCCGCTCCCAAGCAGCTTTCGGTCCACATTCGCTGGCAGGGGAATGCCTCAACCGACCTCACTCTTCAGCTCCCGTCCAACATGGCGGATCGGGTGCGCTATCGCGCGGCAATCGTTGACCGCATCCAGGATATGGCTCAACGCTTGCAGGACTCCGAGATCGCCGATCAACTCCGCCAGGAAGGGCTTGTCAGTGCCACAGGCAAGCCTTACACGGCGGGAATCGTCCGATGGATTCGCCACTGCTATCGGATTACGCCTCCCACACTCAAAAGGCCCGATGACCTGACCGTCCATGAAGTCGCGGAGCAATTTCAGGTTAGCGAGCATGTGGTCTACTACTGGATCGAGCGCGCACATCTACAGGCACGTAAGCTCAATGGAGGAGCTCCATACTGGATCACGCTCAATGAAACAGATGAACAGAGACTTCGAGAATGGGTGCGCAACTCAAGCAGGATCCACATCGCATCCCCAACGCACGGAGAGGAGAGTGCATTATGAAATCACCGTCGGAATCTGAAGCGTTCGGAATTTGCCATTCCCTTTCGGAATGTCCACCC
>DATDLS010000515.1:0-7510 GCA_036519195.1 Occallatibacter sp.
CCATGCTGCCTCCGACTGAAAATCTCGCTCTGCGACAGCCTTCACCTGAAATTTGATCTCGGGTGAGACGCGCGCTTTCAAGAATTCCGTACAAGGCATGGGCCACAATGTGGCCCAAAAGTAAGCCGGAGGCTATCCTGCATACATGGGTTTCTTGCTGCTTGTTTGAGTTCCGCTGAAAATAGTTCGGAACTCTCCCCGCCGGACCGTCGCGAATTTTCGGTTCATGAAATGTACCGGTCGGTTGCACGCGTACATTCGGCCTGTGTGTGGAAGCATTCGCCCCCGGGCCATCATGGAATCCGCGCGCAGTGAGCCATTCGTTCCGGTGGCCATCATGTGGGCCATGCAGGATATCGGCTTGGTACTGCGCCGGTCCGACCAGTATCACCATGAACACGATCACTTCATTGCACCCTTTAGGTGAGTCTCATCTCGTCCGTAATCAGGCCGCCGCCACCAGCGCCGGCGCTCGGAACTCAAAGTCCCGCTCCCGGTACCAACTTGCCCAGACGATTCGGGCGAGCTTGTTGGCAACTGCGACGGCGGCTTTGTTGTTCCCGGTCCGCGCACGGGTCTTGAGCGCCCAATCGCGAAGTGCATCCAGTGGTCGACCCGCCCGCTCGGCCGCACGCGCTGAGTAGACGACTGCCCGAGCGCCGTGAACCAAGATCATCCGCAGATACTTGTCCCCGCGTTTACTGATGCTGCCTAAACGTCGCACCGTGCCGGAGGAGTACTCCTTGGGAGTCAATCCAAGCCAACTCGCAAAGCGGCGCGGACTGCGGAAGCTTCGAATATCGCCCACCGATCCAACGATGGCAGTAGCACCAAGGAGTCCAATGCCCGGAATCTTCTGCAGGCGCTGACACACTTCCGAGCAACGGGCGATCTGAGCGAGCTCGGCCTCGACTTGGAGGATGCTCTCCTCAATCGCCCGAATCTCGCCTACCGCATGGCGCATGGTGGATCGAAGCAAAATTGGTACCGCCGAATCGTCATCCTCCAGTTGCCTCGAAAGCTCAGCAAGTCCGCGTTTGGCGCCAACGGGAGCGTTGATCCCGAACTCCCGGCACAGTCCGCGCAGGCAATTGATCCTGGCCGTGACGGTGGCTCGCCAGCCGGAACGCACGCGGTGCAGGCCTTGCAGAGCTTGTTGTTCGATCGACTTCACTCGGACCGGAACGATATCGCTCGCTCGCGCTGCCTCGAGCAGTGCCGTCGCATCGGAGCGATCTGTCTTGTTGCGACGAACATAAGCTCGAACGTAAAGAGGCGGCAGTAACGTCACGGCGATCCCGCGCTCGGCAAACCACCGGCCCCAGTAGTGCGCTGTTCCGCACGCTTCCATGATGACTCGACCTACCTCTCGATTATCGAAATAGCGATGCAGCTGCGTTCTACTCAGCCGCTTGCGTTCGATCACGTTGCCGTCCGCGTCCGCAACCGCAAGCTCAAAGACAGTCTTCGCCAGATCAATTGCTATAGTCGTGGATGTCATTGGACCGCTCCTGTTTTTGCTAACCAGACCACCAGACATTGCAATTAGCGCCAATGTCTTTGCCTTTAGCAAACAACCCATGCCATCGTTTCGCACTAAATTCAGCGGAACTCAAACAAGGCTCAGGCATGCGTGCGAGTTGAGCGTGCCCGCGACACTGTTTCCGCCACGTAGAAGTACTATGGTTGCGTCACCAGAGGACATCGTGGCAAGTGGCCAGCAAACGCAATGGGCGCGGTCGTAAGATCCTCGGCGAAGCCGCGCCAGATCTCGGCCATGTCGACCATTTTTGCCGCCTCAAACTCGCTTCCCCAAAGGGCCATTGTGGGACAGTGAAGTTTGGCGCGTGGGCGTTGCTTGCTTCGGTGCATCAGGCTGCAATGCATATCGTGCAATGCATATCGAACCGTGAATTGACTGCAGAGTCAGTCTGAAAATCGAAAGAGCAGATCGCTCACCTCGCTGATCGGCATCCTATTGCGTCGGCTGGCTCGATTCCTTGCGTATGCTGAATAATTCTGAAGATAATTCTGAAGTACGCACGGTTTCGCTTGGCGAGGACGCATCGCAGGCCGAGCACCAGCAAGCAGCCGGTGCTTAGTCTATAATTTTGGAGAACGTTACAGACGCCGTGATCGCAATTCGTGGAGAGTCTCCACAAGGCTCGCATCGACATGCTCACGACCTTAGATTGTGATGGAGAGATCCAGCTTGAACAGCGCGGTGCAGAATCCCATTCAAGATCAGATAGGTTGAGCATTCTGCGATGGTATTTTCTCTGCCCATTGTTGTTTCTCTTCGCAGTGAGATCGGTTTGGGCGGTTGATCCGACCCGCCATATCTCCCAGTACGCTCACTCGGCATGGAGGACTCAGGACGGCGTCTTTGGCGGCACACCGAGACGCATTACACAGACTACGGATGGATATGTATGGCTCGGAACGACGTCCGGTCTGTGGCGGTTCGATGGTGTTCATTTTGTTTTCTGGATTCCGCCAGAAGGACAAAAGTTGCCATCCTCGCGAATCAACTCGCTGTTGGGAACGCCCGATGGAAGCCTCTGGATTGGTACCGCGGTCGGCTTAAGCCTCTGGAAAGACAACCACCTAACAAATTACCTAGCCGATCAAGGCGTGGTCACATCCATTATTCAAACTGAGAACGGCGCAGTCTGGATCCAGCTTTCAGATCCGACAGGTAAAACAGGACCTCTTTGTCAGATCATCAGGACTGGCATGCAGTGCCATGGGAAAGATGACGGAATCCCAGCCGGTATCTACACGCCTCTGGTTGAAGACCGCCAGGGTAATCTTTGGCTGGGAAGCGATACAGCGCTCGTCGGCTGGAAGTCAGATTGGCATCGGACGTACAAACCAAGCGGACTGAACTCAAGCGCAGGAAGTGGTGGAATTGAGGCCCTTGCCGCCGACCCAGATGGCTCCTTGTGGGTGGGAATGGCACGCACTGGCGCTGGATTGCAGCATCTGACGCAAGGCGTTTTGGAGCGCTTTCGGACGCCGCGGTTCGATGGCAGCACGCTTGAAGTTGAATCACTGCTCCTAGACCGTGAGAGAGCGCTCTGGGTCGGAACAATTAAACATGGAATTTACCGTGTATATGACGGAGAGGTCGAGCATTTTGGGAGTGCCGACGGCCTGTCAAGCGACTACGTATTCCAGTACTTTGAGGATCGTGAGGGCAACTTGTGGGTTCTCACACCCAAGGGAATCGATAGCTTCCATGACGTGAAGGTTGCCAGCTTTTCAACCAAGGAAGGACTAGGCACCGGGGAAGTCAATTCAGTCTTGGCCTCTCGGAATGGTTCCATTTGGATAGCAGGCGGTGAAGCGCTAGATCTTATCCTCCACGACCGTGTCTCTTCAATTACTCATGCGAAAGGTCTGCCAGGAGAACTGGTTACATCGCTCTTCGAAGATCATGTTGGCCGACTGTGGGTCGGAATAGATCAGGGGCTGACCGTCTACGAAAATGGGAGATTCCGTCAGATCAACAGGCCTGACGGAAGCACAACGGGATTGATTGTTGGAATCGCCGAGGACGTGGACCATAACATTTGGGTCGAGGCTAGCAAGAGCCCGGATAGGACACTCATTCGCATTCAAGATTTCGTGGTCCGCGAAGAATTTCCGGCGCAACTAATGCCGGCCGCCCGCAGAGTTGCCGCGGATCCAGAAGGCGGCATTTGGCTGGGTCTCATGAATGGCGATCTGGCCCGGTATCAACATGGCCGGATCGAGACCTTTCATTTTCAACATGCCCCGGAGTCCAGGGTGGAACAGGTCACTGTAAACCCCGACGGCTCGGTAATGGGAGCGACCCCATCTGGACTTATAGGATTGAGGCACGGAAAGCAGCTGACTCTCACTACCCGCAACGGTCTGCCGTGTAACAATGTGTACTCGTTCATTTCAGATCGTCGTGGGGATCTTTGGCTCTATACCGAATGTGCATTGGTCAAGATTACAAATTCGGACCTGGAAAAATGGTGGCAGGATCCCGATACAGTAGTACGACCAAGGGTCTTTGACGCACTGGATGGTGTACAACCAAATCGGCCTCCTTTTGAAGGAGCGGCAAAATCTCTTGACGGGCGGTTGTGGTTCGCCAATAGCAACCTGCTGCAGATGATTGATCCGGATCATTTGGATGAGAATCCATTAACGCCGCCGGTGCATGTCGAAAGGGTTATTGCCGACCGAAAGAACTATTCTGCTGATCAAGATCTTCGCCTTCCTCCAATTACGCGCGAACTCGAAATTGACTATACGGCCCTGAGCTTTGTAGTCCCGCAGAAGGTGCTATTTCGCTACAAACTGGAAGGCCACGACGCAGCCTGGCAAGAGCCAGGAACCCGCCGCGAAGCTTTCTACAATGACCTTCGTCCCGGGAGCTACCGGTTTCGCGTAATCGCATGCAATAACGATGGTGTCTGGAACGAGGAAGGTGCAGTGCTCGACTTTAGCATCGCGGCGGCTTGGTACCAGACGAAGTTGTTTTACTTTCTGGATGTCATAACTGGCGCCTTGATCATTTGGGCCTTTTACCGGTTCCGAGTGCACCAAATCTCAATGACCATGAGCACCCGATTCGACGAGCGATTGGCTGAACGCACTCGCTTGGCTCGTGAACTTCACGACACGCTACTCCAGACGGTTCAAGCCAGCAAATTGATCGCGGATGGCGCGATGATTCACGCCACCGACACAGCCCACATGCATAGTGCCATTGAGAGGTTGTCGAAGTTTCTGGGGCAGGCGGTGGTCGAAGGTCGGGCAGCGCTGAACTCCCTACGTGGTTCTACCACTCGGCGGAACGATCTCGTTGAAGCGCTCCTGCGGGTGACAGAGAATTCCTTTGTACCTAACTCGATGCAAGTAGCGTTTGTGGTCAACGGCGAGCCCAGGGCAATGCACCCGATCGTCCGCGACGAAGTCTACCGTATAGGTTATGAAGCCATTCGCAATGCGTGTGTTCACTCCGACTGCACTCGCCTGGAGATCGAGATCAGTTATACGCAGGACCTTGGCTTACGTGTAGCCGACAACGGCATAGGCATCGACCCAGCCATCGCCGAAAACGGGAAAGTGGGTCACTTCGGATTACCGGGAATGCGCGAACGCGCGGCGCGTATTCGCGGCAAATTGATTATCTTTGGCGCACCAACCTCCGGAACTGAGATCAGACTCTGGGTCCCCGGACGCGTCCTCTTCCAGAAAGCGACGCCACGAAACAAGGTGGTAGCGAAAATAGTAGCCATATTTAGGCCGAACCGGACTTCCGAATTGGACTGATTAGTATTGCGGACATGGCGATCGTGTCTCAGTCGATCTCGGACGAATCGCGCTTGCTTAGGTCCATTACTTCCCGCCTCGTAGATGGCCTTGTGTTCCCGAACATCGAAGTAGGCGTGAGACCCGATGGACCCATAAAGGGGCATCGACCAGACGCCGCCCCTTATCGGCATCAGCATCGCCGCCGATTATTTAGACCAATTAGCATCGGCTCTGGGCTGCGATGTTTGCTCGTGAGCGACGTTTCTCGTCATTTAGATCCCAATGCATACACACGGGTCTCCATAACGTCGAATAGCCATCGTTCGATCTGAGCATTTTAGTTCTAATGAGGAATACGGATTGAGGGCAATCGATCATAGTAACTCTGCGCACGTTGGGATCTGAAGGAGTCATGTTGACGTCCCCTTTTGAGGCGGGACCGCACAAGCGAGCGTTCCTCGTGAGCGGTTCAACACTTTCGATCGAATGACTTGAGTTTTAGCCATAAATATATGACTGATCATGACCATGTTGACTCCGTAAGCGATGGGCTGACTTCAACCGTCCCTATGACCTCTCGACGCGACCTGTTAGTCGGAGGCGCCGGCGTCCTTGCCGCGGCGAGCCTGTCATCCAAGGCACTCGCCGCAGCGGCCGAACATACGCATTCTTCTGTCTCGCCCAGCAAAGGAACACACTCGATGAGCACGATTACCACCAAAGACGGCACGCAGATCTACTACAAGGACTGGGGTGGCGGACAACCTGTGGTATTCAGCCATGGTTGGCCGCTCTCGGCGGATGCCTTTGAAGATCAGATGTTCTTTCTGGCGTCGCACGGATATCGATGTATCGCCCACGACCGCCGCGGCCACGGTCGCTCGAGTCAGCCTTGGATCGGCAACGACATGGATACCTACGCCGACGATCTCGCCGCACTGACCGAAAAACTCGACTTGAAAAACGCCGTGCATGTCGGTCACTCCACCGGCGGCGGCGAGGTGGCGCGCTATATTGGGCGGCACGGCACAAAGCGCGTGGCCAAGGCGGTGTTAATTGCCGCCGTACCGCCGCTGATGGTGAAGGCTCCCGGCAATCCCGGCGGTTTGCCGCTCAGTGTTTTCGACGGCATCCGAGCCGGGGTGCTGGCCGACCGTTCACAATTCTTCAAGGATTTGACGTTGCCGTTCTACGGATACAACCGTCCCGGCGCCAAGACTTCGGAGGGAGTGCGCGAATCATTTTGGCTGCAGGGAATGATGGCGGGATTCCCTGCGGCCTACTTTTGCATTAAGGCGTTCTCCGAAACGGATCAAACCGAAGACCTGAAGCGCATGAACATCCCGGCGCTGATCATTCAAGGTGACGATGATCAAATTGTGCCGTTCGCCAATGCAGGGGCGCTGCAGGCGAAACTGATCCCGAATGCGAAGCTGAAGGTGTACAAGGGCGCTCCGCACGGATTGTGCACCACAATGAAGGACCAGGTTAACGAAGATCTGCTCGCCTTCATCAAGTCATGAAATATGCCGGTACGCCTGAAGCGTGAACCGCCGACGGTCATTGGGCTGCCCGGTTCGGCAACCTAACCGTAACTTAGCTAATAGGGAAACAGAAATGAAGAACCTCAAACCACTTTATGCACAGGCTTGCGCCCTTGTTCTTATAGGCGCTCTCTCCGGATGCGCGACCGACCAGCCCAGCGGCGGCAGGATGACAGATGAGAAGATCACGGCGGCTGTACAAGCTCGGCTAGATGGCCTTGCCGACTTAGGGCCACCACATTCGATCACGGTGCAGACGCGCAATCATATTGTGTATCTCAATGGTCAGGTCGATACGGGTCTAGAGAAAAGGATGGCCGAATCGGTCACCATGAAAATTCCCGGCGTGACTTCGGTCGAGAATGGCATAGACGTTAACCATAACTAGGGGAAACCAACATGCGTGTGAAAAACCTTTTGCTCGCGGCAGCGGCTTGCACCCTTCTCTCAACAACGCCGGCGCTAGCGGCAACGGCTCCACCAGTAAAAAACATCGTTCTGGTACACGGAGCCTGGGTCAACGGGTCGGGATGGAGGCCGGTGTTTGAGATTCTCGTCAAAGACGGGTACCACGTGTCAGTTGCTGAACATCCATTGACCTCCTTTAGCGACGACGTGACGGCGGTGAAACGGGTCCTTGCGATGCAGGAGGGCCCGACGATAATCGTTGG
>DATDLS010000516.1:0-6764 GCA_036519195.1 Occallatibacter sp.
TACGGCACGATTAACGAGGCGGTGATTGCGGCTTCCAGTAACGACGTGATCAAGGTGTCGGCAGGCACCTACACTGAAGATGTGGTGATTGGCAAGCCGCTGTCGCTGCTCGGAGCAGGTGCCGGGAGGTCCATCATTGACGCTACCGGACTTGCCAATGGCATCCTCATGGACGGTCTCGATCATCCCGGACTGCACAATGTAAAGGTTGCCGGATTCAGGGTGGAGAACGCGCTTTACGAAGGGATTCTGGTTCTCAATACGTCTGCCGCAACCATCCGAGACAATGAAATACTGAACAATGATAAAGAGGGACCAGTTTTCGGCTCCGGGCCTGCATGCAATGGCCAGCCCGCTTATGAGACCGATGAAAGCGGCGACTGTGGAGGCGCGATTCATCTGCTGGGAGCGGTGAACTCACTTGTCTCAGGGAACTACATTTCGGGCAATGCCGACGGCGTCCTGATCAGCGATGATACGGCAGAGAGCCGCGGCAATTTGATCACGAACAATGTCGTCGTTGACAATCCCTTGGAATGCGGGATCGTTCTTGCGTCGCATGCACCGTTGGGCTCGACTCCGCCCTATTACGCGAAGCACTATGGGGTTGACCACAATACGGTCTCGCAAAACATATCTGCGAACAATGGTGTGCAGGTTGGAGGTGCGGGAGCCGGCTTGTTTTCCGACGGCGAGGGGCCGGGCCGGGTTTCGGAAAACGAGATCAGTTGGAATGTGCTGACGGGGAACGGTATTCCAGGTGTCGCTCTGCACACCCATGTAGGGCCGGCATTCGGCGCTCCCGCGGATAACATGAACGGCAATTCTATTATCGGCAACTACATTGCCGGAAACGGTGCTGACACGGAAGATACGGCTACTCCCGGTACGACGGGAATCAACATCAATAGCGGGGGTGGTGGCTCGCCGGTTACCGATACGATCATTTCAAAAAACGTGATTCGCGACGAAGAGGTCGACATCGCGGTTAACACACCGAATGAGGTTGGCGCTCATTTTAACGATCTGCTGGGCGGTGATATTGGCGTCGCCAATGTTTGCAGCTTCGACATGGCCACCGCATGCACCGGCTCCATTGATGCGACGAAAGATTACTGGGGATGCGCTGCCGGCCCCGGCGGCAAAGGATGCAGCACGATCAGCGGACCCGATATTAGTTTTTTGCCCCTTCTAAGAATGTTCTACTAGGAGCGTTTGGCCGGGGATCGGGTCGTTCCCGAGGCTCGCGGCGAAATCAAAACGGGTCGCCGGTGAGGTGACCCGTTTTTCCTTTTTGCAAAGTATAACGGCGAAAAACGAATCACGCGCGAATTCATGTCGGAGTAAGTCTCAATTGACGATCCCTTGACAACCTTCAGCCAGCTGACTTAGTGGACATTTCTTGAGTTCCGGGCGGGTTGGCAAACCGGCAGTTATTACTGAGTAAATGCCGAGTAGATGATAGCTGGGCAAAGTGCACAAGCTTTGCTCAGCTATCTCGGTAGCCGTGATTTAGATCAGTTTCTACACACTGCAGAGATGAACCCAAACCATTCATGCGTAGAGGGTTACACGCGACATCACGCACGAAACAGGATTCTGCGCCTCAGAGCGCTGCGGGCCCCCGCAACCATTTAGCGAAAACGCCAACCCGAGATAACCCCACTTAACAGCGGTCGCCAAAATCGCTACGGGATTTATCTCCTTCGGGTGGCGTTTTTTGCATGGACCTAAGCGCTCCTCAATGCCATCTTGACCTTGCTGTTGGCCTCACGCTTGGCCGTCATCAAGCCGTTTCCGTACACATTCATCAGGGTCGACACCTGGGCGTGCCGCATTAGTTTTTGCTGCACGCCGACGGGCGCTCCGGTACTGTCCAGCCAGAAACGATAGGAATGGCGGCTATGCCGAATGCTCTGCACGATCGAAATATTTCGATCGTCGCAAGAACTGGTTGCACGTAACGAGCAAGGAAGCAGGTCCTAAGATCGCAGCCATCTTCAGCCTGATCGAGAGCTGCCGCAAGCTGAATATCTCCACAAGCAAGTACCTGGCCGACGTGCTGCCCGGATTGGCCGAGCGCTCCATCCAGACCTTGGCCGTCCTCACCCCTACTGCCTACGCCGCAAATCGAGCGAAGTAACCTACCCCTGGCTGGTCGACCCCGTCAACCATGTAGTTGCCCGAAGGGATACGATGAGAGCCGAATCCAGAAGGCCCCTTGTCGAAGGAATCGAGTATCTGTATGCGCAAGCCAGACGGGAATTGCTCGCAATCATGTGGAAAGGAAGCCTTAGAAGCAACTCGCACGAATGGACCTAAGCAAGACGAAAGTTCTCGGTCGCGCGACCTTTCTGCGCGATGGTTCGACAAACTTTACCTTCACCACTGATGATTGGGCTGGCGATGTCAGCTGCTATATGACGTTTCGACCGATCCTCTCTTCTTTTATTTCGGTCTGAATTTGGGTTTCGACATTTTGGCGCTCCTCCAGCCTCAAACCGGTGGTCTCTTCGCGCTTTCTAGCCTGTTATGCTATTTATTATCAATGATATGTAGCTTTTACCCGCCTGGCTTGAACTATTGGAATTCGGATCATTAACGAACATTGCATCGCAACCGGAAGAATGAACATCTGAGAGTCAGGGCCTTCGGAAGTGTGGGGTATGCGCTACACTTTCTTTACTGAAGAAATGTAGGTTTTGCGCTACACTTTCCTTTGTCCTTTGCCGATAAAGAGGGGGCCCGTGGAGAACAGTCAAAGAGAATCGAGGATATACGCCACGACCTCTGGTTCTAGACCGTTCTCAAATTGGCTCAAGGGTCTACGTGATCTCAAAGGACGCGCGACGATTCGTGTTCGATTGGACCGTCTGGAACAAGGAAATTTCGGAAATAGTGAACCGGTTGGTGAGGGCGTTAGAGAGCTCAAAATCGATTTTGGACCGGGATACCGGGTTTATTTCGCCGAAGATGGTCCGAAAATTGTCCTGTTGTTGTTTGGTGGAGACAAAAAATCCCAAAAGAAGGACATTAAGACCGCCAAGCAATATTGGGAGGACTACAGGAGGAGAAAAGATGACTGAACGATCCAGAAGCTACAGGGAGGAGCTGCTTGAATCCCTCAGAGACAGCACGGAAGCGGCTGAATACCTTCAAGCGGCGCTCGAAGATTCCCAAGGTGCATTTCTCGTAGCACTGAAGAACGTTCTGGACGCCCACAAGGTTGCAGTGGTTGCGAGAGCAAGCAATGTGAGCAGAGAGCACATCTATCAAATGCTCACCAAAGAAGGGAATCCAACACTACACACCCTTGAGAAGATCCTGCATACCTTAGGACTTCGCCTTTCGATTGGTTTGCACGCTTGTGAAGACGAAGAGCAGGAAAAGGTCGACCAAACGACCTGGCACGGTTCCTGGCATATCTCAACAACATCGATGCCCAAACGAACTCTATATGAGATTGAGTTTACGGACCATCTCCCATCGAGAGAATCAGCTCCAAGGCGTCGCAAACAAACGGCTAACAGCATCTCAGCTGCTAGCCATTTCCAATCTCCACGTCGTGCTTTTTTTGCCGACCCTGAATGTGGTTACGAAATGGCCTTCTAATGGCAATTCTGATCGAACTCGAACCAGCTGAAATGCAGGACTCGGTCACGTTCAGTCGGAACGCTGAACTCATCGCTATCGGCGTTTCTTCTGCTTCTTTCTGCGCTCCAAACCCACTGCTACAAAAAACTGCAGAATCTCTCTCGACCGGCATCAAATTCAGTCCGAAGGAAGCAGCGCTTTTGGATCAATCGATGCGTGCAAGTACTTCGTTCGAGTACATCGTCAGAAGAACGGCAAAGCAAAAGGAAGCAGATATTCTCGTGCGAATTGAGTGCGTCCTCACCGCAACATACCAGATTCGACCCGGATACACTCCTTCTCAGTCCGAGCTTGCCGCATTTCACAAAGCGAATGTTGTATTCAACTGCTGGCCATACTTCCGAGAATTCGTACAGAATGCCTCGTCTAGAATGAATATCCCTCCGCCACCAGTGCCCTTTGTGCGTGTGCAGGTTCGCCGGGAAACGAAATCAAAGGAACACTCAGAAAAATCTCGCGTGAAAGCATTGAAGGGAAAATCGAGAGTAAACTAGCAGCCACCTCGGCCTGCGCCCCCGCCGCAGACTGGAGCAGCGAATTTCTAATCGAGGGATGCTTCGTGAACCTGGAGTTTGAAATCACCCGTAGGTTCGAGAAAGACCTTGCTCGGTTCCCAACAGCCGACCAACGTAGACTTGCAGCGAGTACCGACAGATATGGTGGCTCCTTTGACCCGAATATTGGTGATCCTTCGGGCCATGTTTATCGACCCCACACGGTGCTGCTTTCTCAGGGAATGGACTCAACATTGTAGGTACTACGAGCGGGTCCAAGTATAAGGCCAATTCTTGCAATCGACGAAGATCCTCTGTTTGACAGGAAACTGGTGACCCTTCTCAGGGTCGTGAAGCACGACGAGATCGATCGTGCATTTCGGTCCATGACCGAATCGTTGTACCAGCATCTGCAACTGAGCGAGGACCGGGCTGATAATGGCTGAGATCAAAATACTGCTTGACAATTTTGGCGTGATTCACAATCAGAGTCTCGCTTGTCCAAGAGGACTACTGTGACGACGCGAGCGGCAAACCACCGCGCTATTATCAGACGAATGCGGTCAATGCCACGGTCGAGGCCATCGCCAAAGGCCAGGACCGTGTTCAAATATCTTTGGCTGGATCTGGAAGCGGTCGGCCCCGCGGCGCGAGTAGCTCACGGTGTCGCGGATACGCAACGCTCGCCGGTGTCGCCTTTTACTCCCACCGTCTACGCGGTAGCGGGCGCCTCGATCGCTCCATCGAACCTCATCCCACTGCTCGACGCCGTTCCCTCTTACAGGAAGGCAGGCCGCAAGCAGATGTTCACCCGCATGGCCGATCCGAACACAGCCGGCAGCAAGGCATTACTCGTCGCCGAATCGGGGCTGGGCAGCAGTGAGAACTTGCTGTTCTGAAGTGTCGAACAATGAGTCGTGAATTCGGGCAGATTCCTCCCAATCCGTTCTCAGTTCAGTGAGGTTGTGCGAGCAAGCTCGCAGCTGATCCTGTGTGGATATGGCTTTCCAGCAGATCCAGATCCCTCTCAATGGACCGAGCCACATCATCACTGATCGATGCATCATTGCGGAGTCGGATCAAGGACTCGCGCTCTACTTCGAGAACCTCCAACAGCAGAGCGTCGCGTTGTATCCGACTTTCTGCTTCACTGACTTGGTGCTCTTCGATAGGTAAGTCGCGAAGACGGCGTTCAAATATCGACAACATCTCTCGAACGACGACCGCGTCGTAGCGCTCCCGCAAACGCCGTCGGTTCAGATGGCGGAGGGCATCTTCAAGAAGCGTCCGTCGCGCATGTCTTTCCTCTCGCTCTTCCTCATTGGTACTGTCGATGGCCATCAGCCGGATTAGCCAGGGCATGGTCAGGCCCTGAAGCACGAGGGAGGTTACGATGAGGCAGAAAGTCAGATATACGATCATGCTGCGCTGTCGGAAGCTCGCGCCGTTGGCGAGCGAGTATGGAACGGAGAAGGCCGCGGCCAGCGAAAGTACACCCCGCATGCCTCCCCAGCTCAGAACCAGAAGCTCCTTGGGGTTCGGTGCGGCGTTGTCGGGGCTTTTCTGAAAGCCGCGATACCAATACACGGCATAGGTCTCAGCAAAGATCCAGACCAGCCGAAGCAGGATGATCGAGAGGCTGAAGAAGGCTCCTGCCTGAAGGAGGCGCCAAAAGCCCATGCCGGATAATTGCCTCCGCACGAATGGAAGCTGCAGACCGATAAGGATGAAGACGACCCCGTTCAATACGAAGATCATCACATCCCAGAAGCCAGCGAACTGCAGTCGAACCTGTGGCGACATAAAACGATGGCTCTCGCGGCTCATCAGCATGCTGCATGCGATCACCGCCAGAACGCCGGAGGCGTGAAGACGCTCTGCGAAGATGTAGACGGCGTAGCAGATCAGGAGGCTGATGACGATCTCGATAGGACCGTCATCGATCCATCGTTCGAGCTTGGAGGCGAAGTAGCCGATCAAACACCCGACCAGCACGCCTCCGCCCGACAGGTAAACGAGCTTTCCAACACCGTCAACCACGGTCGGAGTCGAACCGCTTAAGAGGATGCCCAGGCTGAACTGGAAGGCAAGCAGACCTGTTCCATCGTTGACCAGACTCTCTGCCTCAAGAATGTCCACAATCCGGCGCGGGAGCCCGAGCCGTCGAGCAATCGCCGTCGCAGCGATGGCGTCCGTCGCTCCGATGATCGCTCCGAGCAGCAGGGCCGACTTCCAATCAAAGCCAGGCAAGAGCCAGCGGCGTCCGGCGACCAATACCAGAATCGTAAAGATCACCAGACCAACGGCAAGCCGGAGGATTCTGCTGAAGTTTGCCTGGAACTCCCGCCACGAGAGCTGCCAGCCTGCGGCAAACAGCAGTGGCGGAAGGAAGACAAAGAAGACAAGATTGGGGTCGAGCGCGATGTTGGGGAAAATCGGCAGCCCGCACAGGACGCCGCCAACGATTGTGAGCAGGATGGGATAAGGCACACGGAGCCGCCGCGCCGCGCCGGCAAAGACGGCGATGATAAGAAGAAGGAGCAGAAAAATGCTCTCTTTTCTGATGAATTCCGCTTCCATCTCCTTTCAATTCTATTGACCACAGAGCAATTGCGG
>DATDLS010000517.1:0-2728 GCA_036519195.1 Occallatibacter sp.
ATAGTGGTCGTCCTGGACGTCGGGCTTCATGCTGGAGATGGGCTCGGTGGCGATCAGTTGCAGGTCGGGATACTTGGCCTTGATGGCCTTGTAGAACTGCGGGTAGCGGCCCTCGTAACTGCCTGACTTGTCGAACTGGTCTTCATTGCCGATCTCCACGTAGGTGAGCTTGAAGGGCTGGGGGTGGCCGTCCTGGGCGCGCACGGCGCCCCACTTGGTGTCGCGTCCGCCGGTGACGTATTCGATTTCGTCGAGGGCGTCCTGGACATAGGGGTCGAGATCGGGGCCGGGATTCACGTGCTCCCGGGCCAGTGAGTAGCCGGCGTAGACCGCCAGCACGGGCTGCATCTTGAGGTCTTCGCACCACTCCAAAAATTCGAGAAGACCCAGACCGTCGGAAGAGCGGTAGCCCCACGGGCTGGGATGGGTGGGACGGTCGACGAGCGGCCCGATGGTCTTTTTCCATTGGTAGCGGTCGGCGATGTGGTCGCCCTCAAGATAGTTGCCGCCGGGGAAGCGGAGGAATGCCGGATGCATTTCGGCCATTTTCTCCATCAGGTCAACGCGGTTGCCGTTGGCGCGGTCGTGATAGGTGGGCGGGAACAGGGAGACGAGGTTGAGCCAGAGAGTTCCGGGATGGGCGACGGTAATGGCGAGGTGGTTGGCGGCGGAAGGCTCGATTGCGCCGGTCCTGAGAGTGAAGTGGATCTGCTCCCATGCGTTGGTGAGCCCATTGACTTCGGTGCTGGCCAGGGTCTTGCCCGATTGATTGGAGACCAGGCTGACGACGACCTGACCCAGATCCGGGGAGTCAGTCTTTGCGTAAAAAGAGCCTTGGTAAGTGGTGCCGGGGTTGAGCGGCATGCCCCACCAGCCGTCATTGAGCACGCCGGCCCGGTTGCGGGTGTCGGCCTGCTTCACGCGGATGCGGAGGCTGGATTTGAGGGCTTCGCTGGGGCCGGTTTGCTTGTCAACGCCGATCTCGGCCGAAGAGTTGCCGTCTTCGACCAGGATCCAGTGCTGGACGCCGCTCCAGTCGTTGCCGAAGGTGCGGTTGCGGACCATTTCGGCATAGAGGCCGCCGTCGTAGGAGTAGTTGATCTCCTCGGTCATGAGGCCGTAGAGGGTAGGGCTGACTTTGGCGACCGGCTGATCGGCGTGGATGGTGAGGACGGCGGACTCTTGAGCCGGGAGCAGGGTTGGGAGGAGCAGGAGGGCCATCAATGTGGGCCGAGCAAACGTTTTCTCTAACATGCGGATTTTTCCCTCGAAGGCGGTGCCGGGTCAGTATAACCGGTTTGCGATCGAGCGATAAAATACCGTTGGGATGGCGGATTGGAATGGAGCCGAACCTGTCACGCGAGCGCTCCTGCATGAGGACCGACGCTTCTGAAGAAGCAACGCACCGGCGCCTGGATACCAGCGCTGTCAGGCAACCTTCGCAGGATTGATGACGGAGACATTTGGATCGCGCCCAAAATCAGGCCAGGTTGAAGGTCAAGATACTGCCAACTCCATGCACCATCATGGCAGCGGGGCCTAGGCCGGATAGGCCCCCGCAATGTATCCATGCAGCGCCTGAATGGTTTGTTCCTGCCCGGAGATCACCCATTTCACCAGGTCGCCAATCGAGATCATGCCCACTACGGTATCGTCTTCGAGCACCGGGAGATGGCGAATGCGATGCTGCGTCATCATCGCCAGGCATTCGTCCACTGTATGCTTCGCGCTCACCGACACCACCGGGGTGCTCATGATCTGTTGCACCTGTGTCTCTTTCGACAGATGTCCCATCAGAACGCCTTTGCGAGCATAATCCCGTTCTGACAGGATGCCGGCCAGACGATTCCCGGAAAGAACCAGCAAGGCTCCAATGTCGTACTTCGCCATCATCTCGAGGGCCTCGTACACCAGCTGCTCGGGCGCAATTGAGAGCACAGTCCTTTCTCCCTTGTCCTTCAGCACCAATCCAACCGTGTCGTTGATCTTCATGCAGACCTCCTGGCACCGGGCGGCAATCCCGAGGTGGGCGCATCCGGTTCCGCAGAGCATATACCGCCGCGGAACAGCAGTATATCCCCATCCGCGTAAAGCCGGATAGCCTTTTTCGGATTGATTTTTTCCCAGGAGTGCAACCCGCCATGTGGCAGAGCATTCCCTCTCCCCAGATGGGGACGCGATGCCTAAAAAGGCGGCTTCTCATCGAAGAAGCCGCCCAATCACCTTCCCGTTCGCGCCAAACCGCTTCCGGACTTAGTGCTGGATCCTTGTATCCGCATGCGACGGCTTGGCCGTAATCTGCGTCGGAGTGGGCAGCTGCGATTGATTCCATCCTCCGCCCAGCGCCTGAATCAGTTCCACCGAATCCGTCATTTGTTCGATTTCGAGTTCGGCCAGGACCAGCTGGTCGCCGTACAGCGTAGTCTGCGCTGCCTCCAGGTCAATATACGGATCGATGCCCGTATCGTAGCGCACCTGCTCCATTTGCAAAGCCTTTTCCGCGAAGCTTACCGCTTCCTGCTGGCGCACAATCTGCTGTGACAAAATGCGCACTTCGGCAAGGCCGTCTTCGACCTGTTGAATCGCGACCAGCACCGACTGCCGGTAGGCCGCCAGATCGGCATTGTACGTAGCAATGAACTGGTTCACCGTCGCGCGGCGCAGACCACCGTCATACACCGTCTCTGACAGCGACGGCCCCACGGACCAGAACCGGCTCGCGGTGTCG
>DATDLS010000518.1:0-3473 GCA_036519195.1 Occallatibacter sp.
GATCCCAGAAGTTATGGAGAAACTGGAGCTCGCCCTGGACCGGCTCAATGCCATGCGGATTCAGCACATGGATCAGAAGAGAATAGAATTTGTACTGATATAGTCCAAGAAATATTGAACATAAATAATAAATAGCCGAAAACCATGTATATGCAATTTCTCCTTCATTTCTCCTGAGAGTGTTTGTCGATGCGAAGTTGGTCGCGAGAACGTGATCGTCAGGATGGAAATTCCACGCCTGTGAGGCGCGAACAGAAGTCCAGCCAACGATTCCGGATACTGGCGTAGCTGGAATCGGATGTTGCTTCTCGACGTGACAAAAGTACGCGGCGGACGCCGGACGCCGAAGGGGCCGGGGCATTGCTTGCTGCAAACCACACCTGAGCGTGGTGCGCTTGGCCCAGAAGGTCTCGAGCGGTGACCTCTTCGCGTATTGGATAACGACGAGGCGGAGTTCGTAATCACACTGGCGCCACATGGCCGCATCAAGGCTCGCTATTCGAACGCGAAGCAACCATCGGGCCGGCCGTGCAGACTTTCAGCAACGGGTTCTTCGAGCGGATTCATCACCCCGGCTGAGGCATGTATTCCCGGTTCGGGGCAGATGGTCTCTTTCGAGCCTTTCCGAATGCGTTCATCACTGGCCGAAGGAAACAGCCGGGACATTCAGAAACTCTGAACAGAAATGCAGAGCCATGAATTCTCGAATCCAGGCGAGAAGATTGTTCCCTGGGTCGATCAGGGCTTTCGATTTCTGCGTCGGCATGCGCATCGGAGCGGAATGGGCAAGTGCGTCAAGGAAAAAGTTGGTTGCGTTGATTACCTCTCTAAGCAACGTAAGTCTATCTTCACCATAAATCCGGGCGAAGGCTAATCAGACCATTTGGCATCGCGACGAGAAAAGCTCTTGTTGAGCGCCGTGAAGGGAAGGAACGGTGCTTCAGGGCCGTGGCTCCCATCACGCGGCCCTGAAGCGTGTTTTCAGTCGAAGGAAGGGAGTCTCGAAAAGGTCGTAGCTCGCCTTTGCCAACAAGAGGACGCACACAATTTCAACCACCCCTGCGAGACATTTGGCGAGTATGCCGAAGTGGATTCCCAGGCCGGGTCGCAGGGTTAATCGAGCAATTAAATAGTGGCGAAGGGCAAAAATAATAATCAAATGATACACATATGCCCCATAACTGTACTTTCCTGACAACTGCAGCCAGCGCAGTGACAACAGCATCTGTATGAAGGGGATCTTATGTTGCGACACGGCAACAAGCGCGGTTGAGAGCAGTGCGAACGCCGTAATACCAACCGTGCCTAACCACTTGTCAGGCCCTACAAATTCTTGCCGGTGAAACACTGCGATATACAGCATGATGCATGATCCGACGGTGCCGCAGGCAATGATCCAGCCCATAGGGACTGGCCTGTTGCGCGAGAACATGTAGATCGAGCAGATCGCTCCCATCAACAATCCATCCACCCTGCTCGGTGTGATCTGCCACAATCCGAACTGATTGCCAAAGTAGGAATAATAGAGAAAAGTGCGGAGCAGGAGCGCGCACGGAAGCGCGATATAACAAAGCCTTATAATCGCCTTCTCTGAAAAAAGAAATATCACGAGTGGCCAAAGAAAATAGAATTGTTCCTCGACCGCGAGGCTCCAGTAAGCGCCCCATAGGCCTCCCATACTCTTATCGCCATGCCAGAAGACAGGCCAATTCTGCAGATAGAAGAAGTAAGATACTTTCCAGGAAGTCCAAGGCGGCAGCTTACTGGCGATGATGACCGAAAAATGCCCTATGACTACCGAGAGTGCCAGAACAAGGTAATAGATGGGAAAAATTCGCAACATCCGGCGGGCATAGAAGGAAGCGAAGTAGTTGTTAGCCGGCTTAGTTCGCAGCAGTATGCCAGTGATCAAGAAGCCGGAAAGAACGAAGAAGAGGTCTACGCCGGCATCTCCCATTGGAATACATGCATGCGCCAGCAACCTCTCTATAAAAGTGGGTGATTGAGCATTCAAAATGCCGCCCATCACAACAAGATGAGAGCAGAGCACGGCCAGAATGGCCAAGCCGCGTATGCCATCGAGTTCAGGCATACGATTTGGAGAACCCTTTTCAACTGTGGCCATCACGCAAGTATATCCAATCCCGTATCGAAACACTCATCGTTGCGATGGCCTCGATTGCCATCGCAGGCGAACGGCTGACATCGCGCATTGGCGCGAGGCGATTTCCTCAGGCTTTTCACGCCTTAGAACTTCCGCGCCTGTCTTTCCCGTCCTGGGCGCTGCTCTTGCACAGTGGGAGCGACTATGCCCTCCCACGTGACGCGCTGCAATGATCGTGAAGTCCGTTCATCAGCTTGAGAAACGGGCACAATCGCACCTATCCTTGTTCGAACATAGCTTGCCGTTTGGGTCGGCCAAGATTGAAACGCCTTTGCGCTCTCGCCGAGAATTTCTGGTTCCATAGATGGCGCCAAAGGCGAAATACTCCTTGACCTGTTGTCTCTAAGACTTGTCGACTGCTGCCGGTTCTCCCTGCAACGGGATTGGAACTTGTTTCGAAACAGCAATCGAGCCTGAGAGAGCAACCAGAGTCAGCAGGCAGGCGACTCCAGTAAAAGCGACCCCGAATCCTTTGGAATGCGCTACGAAGCCGATCATGGCAGGACCAGTGAGGATCCCGGTGTAGCCGAGCGTCGAGACGAAGGAGATATTACTCCCGAGCGCCCCTCCGGATTCCGAAGCCAGAGAAAAGATTAACGGAACTACATTGGCTGCACCCAGCCCAATCATCGCAAACCCAAATACCGAACCCGCGGGATTGGCCAGCAATGTCACCAGGAAGAAGCCACTCGCTGCCAACAGCGCACCCGCTGTTATGGTCCATCTCCGTCCGATTCTTTGAATGATATAGTTCCCGCCGAATCGGCTTATTGTCATCGCGATCGAGAAGGCGGTGAATCCGATGCCCGCATTCTTTTCGATCATTCCCGCCTTATCCACGAGGAACACCGCGCTCCAATCAAGCATAGAGCCCTCTGCAAGCATCATGATGAACGCTAGAACTGCAAGGAAGAGGACATAGTTGTTTGGCCAGATGAACCTCTTGGTTCTCTCTTGTTGGTGGTCACCATAGGGCAGCAAAGCCGGGTGCGCAAGCAAGAGCAGTATGGAGAGCAGGAAGACAATGATGAACGCTGCCGCTCCGGCGGGCGTGTTCAGCCACAGAAGCCCGCTCATCACCAATGCACCCGCAAAGCCGCCGACGCTATAGAGGCCATGAAAACCAGACATCAAGTTTTCACCACTGTGCCTTTCGACCAGTGAGGCATGCACGTTCATCACAACGTCAATAGCTCCGATGGAAGCACCGAACAGAAAAAGCGATAAAGCAAGAAGAGTTGACGAAGGAGCCACGGAAACCGCCACCAGCCCGAGGAAAATGGCACCTGCGGAAAATTGAATAAGGCGT
>DATDLS010000519.1:0-19091 GCA_036519195.1 Occallatibacter sp.
GAGACATCGACGTTGCCCCAGCCTTGCCTAGCCTAGACTGGTCGAATGAGTGAATGGCTCCACAAGTTCAATTGCTCGGACATCACCTCGAATGAGGCCGGCAATTCTTCTGCAAGAGGTTGTTCTGTCGCCTTGTCCAGGGAAAGAGGGAGTCTCAGAGCGGCAGCAAACAGCAAAGCGTGTAATCCGCAGAGTAGAAGAAAGGCAGCAGTAAATGCGCTGGAGAGACCGGCGCTGGACTGTGCCATCCCCAGCCTCCATCCCAGGAAGGTCGCGCAGAGCGTAGTCAAAGTCGGGCCGCCGAGGCGTTGCACAATGTTCAGCGAAGTTGTCGCCATTGGCAGGTCGCGCTTTCTGACGGAAGCGTATGCCGCCGAGATGGAGGGAATGCCGACTGCGCTCAGGCCCATTCCGCGCACGAAAAGAGCGCACCCGAGCACGGCAAAGACCAGTCCGTGGCTGGCCAGATAGAGAAATGGCAGCGTTCCGGCGAAGGCCAGAAGCGCGCCTCCGGTAGATACCTTTCGTATCCCGAACCGCAGCGTCAGAGCTCCTATCCATGGATAGGAACAGATCATCCCCACTCCAAGCGGAGCCAGCAACCAGCCCGTTGCGCTCGGTGATTGGCCACAGGCGCGGATGAGATAGATCGGAATCAGCATTTGGCCCGCGAACGAGATTCCGTTCGACATGAACTGCGTGGTGGCGGACGCAGAGAAGGTTTTTCTCTTGAATAGCTGAAGATCGATGAGCGCCTTGTCCCCTTTTCGAATGGCCATCCTGAAGAAGGCCGCAAGCAGAACGATGGAAACCAGTAGAGTCGTAAGACCGATGCGCTCGCCCAGATGATCCGATCCGTACAGGAAGAGCACGAGTCCAGGAGAGAGCAGGGCGAAGCCAGGAAGATCGAGTTCTCTTGATTTGGTCTCTTCGCGATCATTGGGCAGAAAGAGAACCGCCAGGACGATTGCCAATACACCGACCGGCAGGTTGACCAGGAAGAGCCAGCGCCAGGAGGCGTGTTGCAGAATGGCGCCGGCGATCACCGGGCCAAGGATCGGCCCCATCAGGATTGGCACAGCCGCATAGCCGATGATGCGCGCCATATGCTTTCCGGCAGCACGCGCCATCATCATCTGCGCCATCGGAGCCATCAGGCCGCCGCTCGTGCCCTGGAGGATGCGAAATGCTGTCAGCGAGTTCGCGGACCAAGCCAGGCCACATAAGGCAGAGGAGAGTGTGAACGCTGAGAAGCACCAGAGGTAGAGAGATTTGGCTCCAATGCGCTCCACCAGCCAGCCGTTGAGCGGGAGCATGAGAGCAAGTGCCAGAAGATAGCCGCTGGTGACCCATTGAATCGCCGTGAGGCTGCTATGCAGATCCACGGCGAGACTGGAGAGCGATACGTTGACGACGGTAGCATCGAGCTGCGAAAGAAAAGAGCCGAGCACCGCGACCGTCGTGATCTTCCAGACCAACGGGTCGAGGCCGCCGGATTCGCTGGAGGCCTCAGGCAAGGGCAGCCAGAACCTCATCGGTGGTGCGAACGCGGGTCAGACGCGGGAAGATATTTTCAAAGGCGAAGCGGTGATGCTCGGCGTTTAGGCTGGAGCAGGCATCTTCGACGGCCACGAAGGCAAAGCCCAGGCCGGTACCCTGACGCACGGTGGACTCGACGCCTCCATTGGTGGAAATGCCTGTGAGGACGACCGTGTCGATGCCGCGGGATTTAAGCTGCTGCTCGAGGTCGGTTCCGGCAAATGCGCCCCAGTGGCGCTTGATGACGAGAAGGTCGCCGGGTTGAAAACCGGCGGAAGGCGCGATCTCTGACGCAATAGCGGGTATTTCGCCCAGGTTGAACGGCTGGTCGGCGGGAGGATGCAAAGAGTTGTCGCGATCACGGGTCACATAGACAACCCTGGCTCCGGCAGCACGGAAGGCTTCGGCCAGTTTTTTGGATTTTTCGACTACCTGCACGGGGGTATACGGGGCGGTATTAAGACCGAGGATGAGATGATTTAAATCGATGAGAACGAGTGCGGTCCTTTTGGGGTTGAGCTGGAGTTCTGCCATGGTTCCTCTTTATTGAAGATATTTTTGAAATCGAGGACAGTCTCCATTTCTCTGGATTTAGAATACGAGGAGACCCTCGATTTTGTCAACTCCCGTTCGCGTCTCAATGTACGGCCAACTTCCGGATGGCCCGTAATCCAGGATTTTAGGGTTCGCTAGGTGCAGATGGAGCGTTGGGCGATTGGATTTGTCATCAACCGAGGATCGCTCCTGACGAAATGGGCGCTTCTCAGTACCAACCATCAGTCACTCCCGAACTTCCTGCATTGACCATCATCCACGTCCAGTCGGATGGGAGGTCGGTTGCCCTCATCAGCTCAGAGAATGGTCGGCGATTCTGAGGACAAGGCAATCGGCAACGGCGATTGTCACATGACGCCAGTTCGGGAGGACCCAGTCAGCGGACCAATCCATCGTCCCCAATTCATCGATCCAGTCCTGCGCAGCGTTTTTCGCTTCCTTCAGGCCATATTGCCTGAACACTGCCTCGTAAAAGGCTGCTAACTCCGTTTCCGCTGTCGTCATAAGCTCGGCAACTCGTTCGACAGGCGCCACGTAGGGTACTCTGGCGCATACTCCGCAGCTATCGAAGGCGGCTGTTCCTGGCTTGGACGGCTGATGCGGTGGTGCTTCAAAGAATTCGCCAAATCTCGCTTGATTCACAGATCTACATGCTTTAGAAAAGAGAGTCCATTTCCTGCTGGCTTATCGCTCCCGTGTCAATCAGCCAATCGCGGAGCGCAAAAGAACCCTCAAAAAACGCGTAGAGAAAATCTATTTGGTCATGCTCATCGTGAGGGTTGCTCGACCGCTTGTACCAGCGTTCGACGCGGGCCAGATGACTCTGCCAACCGCCGGTCATATGGAGACTCCAGCCAAGTACCGGCGACTTCCCGCGATAAGGGGGCACTGTCATCCTTATTCCTCTTATGCAGGAACCAGTTCGCGTTTGCTTTTACCCGCCTTTGCCGCAGAAGCCTTCAAAGAAGGAGGAACCTTGCTGGCCTTGGGAGAAGTCACTTTAACGCGGGCGTCAAGATTTAGCCTGCCCGCAAACTGAATCAGCTTGGTAATGCTGATCCTCGAGATTTTCCCTCGGAGAAGATTACTCACGTCCGGCTGGTGCGCCTTGAGCGCCGTTACGAGATACGTCTGGGTGAACCCATGCTGCTCGATATGCTGCAACAATGCTTGCCAAATCTCCGCCTTGATCTTCATCTCCAACGTCTCCGAAGGGGAGAAGCCAAGATCGTCGAAGATGTCTCCCTTGGTAATGTGTCCCGGCTTATTGCTTGTGCTTTTCACGTTTTCGCTCCTCCAGAATCCTTTGCCGTACCAGCGACAACCTGCTCTCGGCGGTGCGGAGGTCCTTGCGCTCCGTCTTGGCCGTGTCCTTCTCAAAGCAGTCCAGCACATAGATCGTGTCTTCGATCCGGGCTAGATAGACCATCCGATACTACGTCGTTTCATCCGCATCTTTCAGCTCGAAGACGCCCGTGCCGATGGATTGCATGGGCCGCACTTGCAGTTTCGCCGCTCGTCCGTTCTGCATCTCGCGCAAGGAATTGCCGAAGTCCCAATTGGATCGCCTTCGGCCACGACTTCAATACCTTCCACGAGTCGCCTTCCCAGGAGATCGTAGCCATGCGGTTTCGTTCGGTCGGCGACGCACTCTCCACTTTATAGTATCCGTACTATAAACGACTGGGCGGTTTACAGGGGGGAAGGCCGCATGGCGTCTTCCTCCGTCCGCGTATCCAGCTTGCCGAGCGGCATAGAATCAATCCATGCTGCGACCGGATCAACGCACCGTATGGGCAGGGTTTCTGGCTGCCGCCCCATGCTTTGCCGGGGAGGACTTTGCGAACCATCGCGAGGAACCAGATCCGACCGATGTTCTATGCACCACTACGTCCGGCAACGCGATAGGCGTTGAACTGACGAAATGGGTGGAACATGACCAGGTTACGGACGGAAGAGGCCGCGAACGATGGGAGAAGAGTTACCTCGGAATCATTGGAAGCGAAAACGAGCCGCGAGGCGCCTATTCTATTGATTGGAAGAGGGTGGGCACAGCCCTCCACTCGTCGCGATGTGTACTTCGCGATTAAATCGAGTTCCCCTTCTCCGGGGCAAACGACATGCTAAGATACCGGCCGCAAGAGTCCCAAGAATCCAGCCAAGAGGCCACACATACGCGAGAATATCGATTAGGGGCCAGAGCCTCCATACTACCGGATGGTAGGTGACCGGAAAGGACTGCGTATATTGCACCGTGCAGTTGCTGGTTATGGCACAGCCCGAACCAAAGGGTCCCCATGTGAGCGATCGACTCCTCGTTTTCGGTGAGAATCCGCATGGCCATGTTGGTTTGATATACGCTCAGGTCATGGAGACCAGCCTGGATATGGATCAACTCATGGTAGAGCACGAGTGCAATGCGATCTGGCGTGTTTGCAATAGAAGCATTAATCTGTATGATCCCGTCATCTGACGTGAATCCAGCGGCGGAATGGGCGTGATTCCATTCTGCGCCAGTCACCATTGTGATCGGCATTCCGCACCTCCGCACAATAGCAGCCGGCATGGGCGCGTACCGACCTAGAACGGCTAGCGCCCTCTCAACTTGCGGTCAGTAGCTGCGCCCTGAGCGCCAGTCGTTATGCACGACGAGGCGTGACGGAAGGTGTTCCGGGAGGTCACGTATATACGACTGAATTTCGTGCCCCAGGATGGCCAGAGTGATAACCATGATCAAGACGCAGAGCACATTACGATAGTTCTGAGAAGCTCGCTGCCTAATGTGACGGGTTGAGGGGTGATGCGGAGCTTGATCGAGCGGCGTCGGAGCCTGTGAGCGCGGGTCAGGGGAAGGAGGTCTAACGATGGCCGAGTGGGCACGAAAGGAGTACAAGAAGCCGTGGCCGATTCGGTAGCATGTGTGGACGTGGCCTTCGTTTTTTCCATAGCGGCCCGTTGTTCTTCGGGGTGTTCTGCCTGGACTACTGCTATCGGTGGCCGGCGGCGGAGCGGCTGTACCTGACGGACTTTCTCAGGAGCGGCGTGCGGAGCCAAGCCTCCGCCAGCGCGACGGGCAAGTACACGCTGGTGGAGAGCGTGAACGCGAAGGGCCAGGATCAGCTTGAGGGCGACCGGGGCGCCGCCGATCTGAATGACCCGGCCCGAGCACTGCGCCTTTGGCGCTGGGCTGGACGATCGCAAGAGGCGCACCTCCACCCCCTGCTACTGAGTTGCCACCGCGATTGCGCTGGCATAAGACTCAGACGTGCCGCTGGACATGGGCAACAGCGTGGCCGCGCCGCCGTTCACCCAATACGCGGCGTTGGAAATGCCCACAGATCCCACCGCATACACATCGCTGCCCGAGACCGCGATTCCGCCAGCGGAGGAGTTGCCGCCGGGAGCATATGTCGTGTTGCTGGGCATGGGCAATGTCGTGGGCGCGCCGTTCACCCAGAATGCGGCGGTGGTGTCGTCCGTCGCTCCGCTCGTCCCACTTCCCGCCACATACACATCGCTGCCCGAGACCGTGACCCCGCCAGCTCCATAATTTCCTGCCGAATCGTTGGGGGGTATGGGCAACGTCGTGGCCGCGCCATTGTTCACCCAGAATATGGCGGAATCGAGGTTCGCGCTTGAGTCCGTATATCCCGCCACATAAACATTGCCGCCCGTGACCGCGATTCCGCTGGCATAATATTCCCCCGTCAGGCCGCTGGGTATCGGCAACAGCGTGGCCGCGCCGTTCACCCAGAGTACGGCGCTTTCGTCGCTATTGTTGTTCCACGCAAATCCCGCCACGTACACATTGCTGCCCGAAACCGCGATCGCCTTGGCGTCAGAATATGCCATTCCGCTAGGCGGGGATAACGTCGTGGCCGTGCCGTTCACCCAGAGGACGGCTGTACCGCCGTTGCCCGCACTGTTCTCCCCATATCCCGTCACATACACGTTGCTGCCCGAGACCGCGATCGCATTGGCCTCGGAATATGCCATGACGATGGGCAACGTCGTGGCCGCACCGTTGTTCAACCAATAGACGGCGGTTTGGCTCGTGCTGTTCGACGCAACTCCCGCCACATACACATCGCTACCGGAGACCGCGATCGCGTTGGCTTGCGAGCTTGTCATGCCGCTGGGCATCGATAGAGCCGTCGCGGTGGCAGTTGGGCTGCCGGAGGTGAGCTGCCATTGCTCTGCAACATTCACATTGTTCGCTGCAGAGGACGCCGTGGAGGTCGCAAACCCGGCGATGTAAATGGTTGTGGTTGGGCCGATAGCCGGGTTGACGGTGAAGCTCTGCGCTACCTGCGAAGCTGCCTCATAGGTGCTGTTGCCGGCCACGCTGGCGTCGATGGTGCAGGTTCCGGCGGCTCCAAATGTGACCGTCGTCCCGGAGACCGTGCAGTCGCTGGGGGTCGCCGAAGTAAAGGAGACCGCGAGACCGGAGTTAGCCGTCGCCGAGACGGTTAGCGGCGCTCCCACTGTCTGTGTGCCGGGATTGTCGAAGGTGATGGTCTGCGTGGTATGACCAATGCGGGGGCCGCCGCCGCAGCCGCTGATGAGCAAAGCCAGCGACGGAATCGAAAGAAGAGAGAGGAGCTTGAGATGCCTCATGTGAGAGTTCCCCGTTGCCAGTATGCACTTGCGGCTGTTGCAGCGGTTATTTGCCTCGGTGGTGTTCGTTTGTGGATTTTGATTTCGGCCTAACAATCATATACCGCCCCTTCCGGGAAGGTGTAGTGCCAGCAAATCGCTCATTAGCAGGTTTTCGAGCCATTTGAAGAGCTTTTTCGCGGGTTGCGAGAGGGGTGCCCTACGTTCTCGGCAGACACAGCTCTTTCGAGAGCCGTTGGAGGTGCCGATGTTCCATAAAAACCGTGTCGTTGTTCCCTGCTCTACCCACCGTCAATCCCGCCTCGCTAAGAGATCGGCGCCACCCTTCTGCAAGCGTAAACTTGCCCACGCTGCGCGCGTGATGGGACCAAGCCTGATTGCGCTCGCATTCGCCGGCGTCGCCCATACCGCCCGCGCCCAGGGAGCCATCAGTTTCAGCGGCGCTCAGACCTTCATGCAAACGGTGCAGACCTTCGCCATCTATGCGGGCACCGTCATCTTTTTCGGCGGCCTCATCTTCGCTCAGGCATCTTTCATCAGATCTGCTCCGCTCTCGCCCCCCTTACCTCACAAATCACCTTTGCTCTGGTCTACGGGTCGATTGCGCGAGGGGATGAGGATGCGGGAAGCGATGTCGATTTGATGATTGTGGGGAGTGTGACTCTGGATGATGTGCTGGCCCAATTGACTTCAGCAGAGAATGCCATTGGACGGCCCATCAACCCAACGGTCTATTCTCTAAAAGAATTCAAAGGCAAGATTAAAGATGGGAATCACTTTTTGACCGCAGTGCTACGTAGCAAGAAAATGCTGTTGATCGGAGATGAAGATGAGCTTAGAAAAATGGGCTGAATATGGGTGGCTTAAAGCCGAACCCTCCAGCCCTGACTAGATCAGGGACTTGTTGGGAATTGTCACACGCGCGCTCAAAGACTCGAAGGTGGAAGCGATCTCTGAAGACCTCCGCTTTCAGGCGGCATTCAGCGCGGCTCTCACGTCTGCGAATATCGCTTTGCGGGCAAGTGGCTACCGTACCAGAGTACAGGCCGGACATCATCAGAAAATTGTCGAATCCCTGGATCTTACACTCAAGAGCGATCCAAAACTGATTCAGAAGCTGAAAGTCTTCTCGAAGAAACGGAATGCGACAAGCTACGACGCGGCGGGCAATATCTCGGAACAGGAACTTGAACAGGCGATCAAAGTCGCTGAGGAATTGCAACAGGGCGTTTCAGCATGGCTGAAGCAAAGTCATCCCGAATTGTTAATAGGTCTCTAACCGGGGCAACGCGGCCCCGACCACCCGGCCGAGCTCGACGGACACCCAGGATGCGCCTGGCAGAACTGGTATTTCTGCGCCTGCGCATAGGGGCCAGTGGTTACCGTCTGGAAGTACGGGCACTCACCCGGTTTTAGTTTCCGCGGCGCGGGTGTTGGGTACATCGCAGCATCGAGTTCGCCGAGACTCTGGTAACGTCCCCCGGAGCTTTTGGCGAGGAAGTCAGCCTTGGCAGTTGCGGTGGGTACGCCATCCGCAGCGGCGCGGCGCAGATATTGAATGGCCAAGGGGCGGTTGTGGGGCAAGCCATTGGCGAATTCATAGTCCAGGCCCAGCCGTAACTCCGCCAACCCCTGGTGCTGGGCGGCGGCGGCTTTGAAAAGCTCGATCGCCCGGGCCTGATCGCGCGGCACATTATTTTTGCCATCCTCAAGCTCGATGCCCAAGGCAAGCTGCGCCGCGCCGTTGCCCTGGCTGGCGGACAATCCAAGCCAGTAGGCGCCCTTTTGCGGCCAGTCGTTTTCGGCGATTCTGTGGGTCAGATAATACTCTCCCAGGACGTACTCGGCGCGGTCATAGCCCATCTCAGCGGACTTCCTGATATACGCGAGCTGCTGGCCCAATTGGTGTCTGCCCAATGCCTGATTCGCCAGCTGGTAGACCTGTTCGGCCGATGCGCCCGGCGGTATGGCGACAGGCACCTCGCAGATGTCTGTCGCCGTTGTGCCGCAGGCCCGTTGATAGGGCTGCTGGGGTTGCACTGGGATGATGTAGCGGCCGCCCTGCTGCTGAAGAGGAGGGTAGTTGACGCCATTCTGTGAGGTGGCGAGCAGAGTGAAGGTGATGGGGGTGGTGATGGCAATCGCGGGGAGTGCGGCGCCGGGATTGTCGACGGGAGTATGGGCCGCGTCGACGGGGAGCGCGGCGCAAAGGAGCATCAGGGATGTAGCTGGTAGCAGGCGCATAGGATTCAGTCGTGTCTCAGGTTGGGATTTATTGCACCGTAACTGATAGTGTTGTTGTCTGTGTCTGGCTTCCTCCGGTTGCCGTGATGGTCACCGTGCTTGTTCCGGCCGGAGTTGAATTCGACGATCCGCCGCCGCATCCTATCACCGCTGCTCCAGCCATCCCGAGCAGCAAGAGTGCGAACACAGAGAGATTGAGTAAGGCATGCGACCTCGTCAAGTTGCGGAAATACCTCCGAGCCCGAAGCAAACCGAGGCCCCCAAAAAGAAAGATGCACAGCATTGGCTTGCGCCCGTTTGACCACGGAGTTGGCAGGTCCTTTCCGAGTGAAGCGGATGCGACATTGGTTGCGATAGTGAGCTTTGTCGTGGCTGTGGCGCTGCCGCCGGGCGTTACTGTTGCCGGACTGAACGAGCAGGTCGCATCGGCGGGCAGCCCCGAGCAGGCAAAGGTGATGGCCGACGCAAAGCCAAAGGCAGGCGTAGCCGTGATGGTTGTGCCGCCGCTGCCGCCGCCGGCGATTGAAACCGAGGCCGGGCTCAGAGCCAGGCTGAAGTTAGGCGTTCCGACCACAACGCTCACCGCTGCAGACGCGGAAGCCGCAAAGGCCGTGTCTCCTCCATATTGCGCGGTGATGCTATCCGTGCCGACGGGAAGTGCTGTCGTGGTATAAGTCGCTGTGCCCGTTCCGTTCAGCGGGCCAGTGCCCAGCGTGGTGGTTCCGTTGAGGAAGGTTACCGTCCCGGTTGGCGCCGCGGTTGTGCCCGAAGGCGGCGCCACTACGGCAGTGAACGTTACACTGCTGCCCGACGCAATGCTGGAGTTGCTCGATGTAAGCATCGTCGTCGAAACCAGGGGAGTTGTTGTTACAGTTGTGCTGGTGTCCGGGCTTGTCTTCGCGGCTTCTATATTGCCCGCCTTATCGGTGGCAATGCTATAGAAGCCGTAGGTGTGCCCAAGTGTCCCAGTATAGCTGGCCGAGGTGGTGGTCACGGCGCTTTGCCACAGGGTCAATGCGCCGCCATTGTCGGAGACGTAGATGTTATAGCTGGCGATGCCGGAACCTGCGTCCGTTCCGGACCAGTTGACGGTGAAAGTAGCCGTAGGGCTGGTTGTGATTTCGGCGGCAGGAAGAGCAGCCACGCTGCTGACTGGCGCGGTCACGTCGAGAGTGTTGAGCCAGGTAGGCGTGCTGATGGCTGCATTCGAATCGAAGACCACGCTGGCTGTATTCGTAATCTGCGTACCGGTGGATTGGCCGGATTTCGGCATCACGTTGAACAGTACGCTCGCCTGCCCTTCCACCCCATCGACATCAGGCGGCAGGAAGCCGACGGTGGGATCCGTCGGGGGAAGGCCCGTGGAGGGATCAATTGAAGTGAATGTCCATTTGAGCAAACCTGTGGATTGATTGAGACTGCCCTGGATTCGGACATTCAAACTTGAGTTAAGCGCATAGGTGGTGTTGTAGTTGTTCGTACCGCTCGGCAAATTGATGACATTCGTTCCGAACATAATGGTACCCAAGGTCAGAGTGGTCAGATCGACCTTGGTTGGATCCAACTGGTCGGTCACGACAACCTGCGAAGCTGGGGCCGTTGCCGTCGGCTGATTTTCAAAGGCCACGTCATAACTGAGAGCCTTGCCTCCAGCGATGTATTGACTGGAACTCCCATCCCCCACCGGCCCAGATTTGTCGTTTGGATCGATTGCGCCAACGCCTGTGCCGGTCTTTTTCTGCGAGTTGTTGGGCTGCGCTGGCTGGCTGCAATCTTCAGCAGCCTGAGCTCCTTGAAGTCCGGCTCCCGCAGCGGCAATCGCCAGGTTCAGAACCATTCCGGCAGGTGTCAACCCCGCCGCCGTCGCGGAACAATTGAGGATCGCCTGGGCGCCGGAGGCAACGATTCCGCCGATGTTGTATCCAACACTGGCGCTTGATCCAGGCCCAGCGGCACTGAGTGCGCTTTGGACGACGGAACTGAGTAAACCAGCAGATGCGGAGATGCAACCTCCGCCGGGAATGACTGCGGAGGCAACCGATAGACTCAACTGGATCATGTCTTGCAGGCATGCGTCCGATGGACCTGGATTTGTAGCGTCCTCGGGGCGGGGAAAGAGCAGCCTCGGTGCCAGCAGAGACCTCCTCTGGGCCTGGCTTTCGGCGGCCTGAAGTGAAGCGAGCGAGGAGGCGAAGGGCGCCCAGTTATACGCGTCGATTTCGAAGGTCGATGAGCTCGAAGGAACGGTCAACTGCACCTGAATTGAGCCGGAGCCGCCTGCCGCGACGCGGGGAACTATGATCGGAATCACGGTGGCGCCATTCAACTGATAGCTGCTGGGAAGCGTGTTTGGATCGAAATCCGAGAGCTTCGGCAGAGCAGTGAGCCCTGAGCTAAGCTGCACGGTCGCGCCCGACGGGACGCTGATGAAGATAGGGACGGCAATTGCATCGGTGTCGCCGCTATTGCCATACGATACCGTGAACGTAGTGGGAGTATTGAATCGAACCGCCGAACGCCCTACCACGTCGAGCCAAATGTTGGGCCCTGTACCCGACTCGACGGTGAAGGCGTTCTGGTCCGTAAACGAAGTTCCATTGGTGTTGCTGACAACCACGTTGTAAGAACCGGTTGCTTCCCCGTTCAAGGCAAAAGTGCAGCTAACTTCCGTGCCCGCCGCATTGACTACCGCGCTTGCCGAAGCGATTGTGGTCGTACCGGAAACCAGCGAACAGGTTGCTCCGCTTTCAAATCCCGCTCCACTCACGGTAATCGTGGTGTCGCCTGTATTGCCGCCCACAACAGGCCCGATGGTTCCGATCGTTCCCGTTCCCAGCACCGTGTAAAAAACATCGTCGCCGTCGGGACCCACGTCGCCATTCGCGAAGATCGGCTGCAAGGCATTCGGAGTGACCGGGAAGCTCGCCGAGGAGGTCGCCCCAGAGAGATGGATGTTTCCAGAGCCGTCAAGCGCCATAGCTATCCCGTTGGCGCCATTGTCCGCCGTCCCACCCAGGTAGGTGGAATAAAGTATCTTCGTTCCATCGGGACTCAGCTCGGTCAGGGTGAAATCGAAGCCGCCGCTGGCAACTTGCGCCTGCAGGGCATCTGAGGTGACCGGATAATTTGTCGAATTGCTGTTCCCCGAGAGCCAGATATTCCCAGCCGCATCGAAAGCCATAGGGCCGGCACCGTCCTGCCCCGAGCCGCCCAGGTATGTTCCGTAGAGCAGCGTCGTGCCGTCGGGGCTGAGTTCGGCCAGAAACGTGTCCTGCCCGGCGGTGCCGTTGCCGTTCAACTGGCTGGAGATCGCATTCGCAGTAATCGGAAGATCGCTTTCGGCCGTATATCCGTAGAGCCAGATATTGCCCTTCGCATCGAGGCGAATGGTGCCGATGCCCTCGTTGCAGTCCGGAAATCCATTCTGATCTTCCGTCTTGCCGCCAAAATAGGTCGAGTAGAGCATCTGTGAAAGGTCGGGACTGAACTTCGTCACCACTCCAATCGTGTTGGGGTTTGGAGAGTTATCGCACCCATGGCTGAGCGTGACAGGCTTTTCATACGCATTCGCCGTGACCGGGTAGTTGCTGGATTCAGTCGCACCGGCAATATATACATTGCCGGTAGCATCGAGCGCGAGGGAGCTTCCCCATCCTTCGCCCGGACCGTTGCTCTCCCCGCTTTGCGATCCCCCGATAAAGGTGAGATACGGCAGTTGCAGGTTGCCATTCTGGTCAAACTGCGCCTTAGCGACAAACGAGTTGTCGATTCCGTTCGGCTGCGGCTGAAAGGCGTTGGCGCTGGCCGGCAGGCCTGCCTGCGAAGCCACGCCCGACATCCAGAGGCTGCCATCCGCATTCAGGATCATGCTGGTGATCGCCTCATCTCCGGAGCCGCCCAGATAGGTGGAGTAGAGCAGTTGTGAACCGTCGGAGCTGATTCTGGCGAGGAAGCCATCGAGTCCGCCGCCCCAGACCTTCTGAAATGCATTGGAAGTTGTGGGAAAATCCGCGGACTGCGTGTACCCTCCGACATAGACGCTTCCATCGGGGTTTGCGACGATGGGACCGCCCTGATCGTTTTGCGACCCTCCCAGGAAGGTCGAATACAGCAAGGTTCCCGAAGGATCGAACTTCATCACGATCACATCGTAAAGATAGAAGCCGATATTCATGCGCGTCGTCTGGAGCGCGTTCCCGGTTACGGGGAAATCTTGCGATGCCGCCCACCCCGTCAGATAGGTATTGCCCTGCAGGTCGACCGTCATACCCAATGCCTGATCGTTGTGAATGCCCCCGGCATAGGTGGAGTAGAGCAGATTGATCGCCGGATCGATGACGAAGGTCTTCGTCCGGTCGTAATTGGCGAAAGCGAAGCCAACCCTATCACCGGCGAGCGCGACGAACTTGCCCTCAACCATGCGCTTCCCATGATCCAGGTTTTGATAGAGCTGCGGGCGATGTACCACGTCGCCGAGGCGCAGCTCTCCCTGGTCCGTAATGCTGACGGCATCATTTCCATCGATCTTCATGCGGATCAAATTCGGATCGGCCCCGGCAGCGACCACGAAGTCATATTCCAGCCTGCCGTCTTTGCCATAGAAGACGAGATCGATCCCCGGGTAAATCTCTTTATAGCGAAGCCGCGCGTAGGTGCTCGCCCCCTTCACCCAGCGGCTTGGATCTTTGCCCTCGAAGAAACTCACCTTGCCTGGCCGCTCATCCAGCGGCTCAATTTTGCTCAAGGGGTTGGCGCCCACAAGTTCGATGCGCTGGTCCTCAATCTGGACCTTTGGGGGCTCGTTCTGCCCCGCCGCAACACTGCCGGCGGTTCCCGCGGACGCTGTCACCGGCAACGCTTTTGTATTGGCCCTCTTGCCAGTTTCCAGCGCTTCCGGCATTGGCCGCGCAGTTTGCAGAATAAAACTGCCTTTGGAGAATTCCGCCCGAAAGTTCACCCCTTGCGTCGTCCACAAGATCCCGGCCGGGGCTTGTCCTTTGTTTTCCGTGAAGGAGATGGCATGCAGATCTTTGGCGCTCTGCAACTGGCTCGGAGTGGGCCGCAGACCGGAGTAAGCTGGCGGCGACACCTTTTGGGCAGCCTGTGAGGCCGTCGTGCGAAGATCCGGTTTTGTGGCAGAGACAGTATCCGCCGCCTGAACCGGAGAAGTGAAGGAGGCGGCCAGCCAGATTGCAGTAGCGATATGAAAAGCAAAGAGTCTCAAAATCTTCCCCTTGAATAGCCCGGTCATGTGTCTCCTCAGCAGATCAATGAAATGCGTGCCGCCTCGCGGCAGTTGAGCACGGTGCGACGCCGGATGTTGAATCTGGCATCGCTGCCTAAAATCGGTGTTTAACCTTAGTGCGCGTTTCCGGCAAAACATCACACAATTTCTCTGCTTCATGGAAGATTGGTATTCTGAGTCCGCCGTCGGCTTCTTCCATGAGTGCATCCCTATGAAACACACCATCGGCCTCCTCCTTGTCTCTATGTGCCTGCCCCTCGGAGTCGGAGTCATCAGCGCGCAGACAAAGCTAACGGCCGATGCTCCGGTCGGTGTCACGATCGGCGTCGGGCAAAAACAGACGATCGAGATCGCAGCCGGACCGGGAGATATCGAGTTATTCCAGCTTCAACTCAAGGGCGGCCTGCTCGCCGTTGCGTCCGCGGACGCGCCACGCTGGGTCCTCGACCTTGGCTGTGGCGGCCAGCTCTTGTACGCGGTCAGGTCTTCGGACGACGGCGTGGCCCGTATCGAGCTCACCTCGGCCGAACAGACCCGACTCGCCCTGGTTACGGTGCTCGATGTCACCGGCACAAGGACAAAAGAGGAGCGGCAGCATCTCCACGCCGCGGGGATATCCTTCGCCCAGGCCGATTTCGCGAGGAGACGCCAGCCCGGGGCACTCGATGCTCCCAGCGCTCTGCTCGCATACGACCTGGCTGCCTCCGAAGCGGAGACGGCGCACGAGGTCTCCCTCGCCCGCTGGGCGATGACCCAGAAGGCACGCTACCTCATCTATCAGAAGAGCAGCTTCGCCGATACACGTTCTCTGCTGGTCCGTGCCGCCGCGATGCCGGACGATAACGACGCGGCCACGCAGGCTCTCACCTACAAGACGTTGAGCTCTACCGAATATTATCTTGGGGACCTGCAAGCATCCATCGATGCCGCGGAACGGTCTCTTTCGCTCTATCGCAAGACCGGCGATGTCTACTGGCAGGGCATCGTCTTAGGCAACTTGATTGCTTCCTACGGCGAAGCAGGGAGGGACGATGAGGCGATCGCAGCCGGCCGCGAGGCGCTGGCTGACTCAGAACAGACCAAGGACACTGCCGGCGTCGTCTTCTCTCTGACGGAGCTCGGCAATCTCTACCGCGAGCAGGGCAAGTATCAACTTGCCTTTCAAACGTTCCGCGATGCCATGGCCTGGGGTGAGAGCATCCACTATGCGCCACTGGTCGAAGCGGAGATCGAGAAGGACCTCGGTCTCTTCTACCTCGACCTTGGGCTGTGGGACGAGGCGCAGGAGCAGTTCGAGCTCTGCCTTCACCACGCCGCCTCCGACGGACAGGCCGCCCTCGACGCCCGCGGCATGCTCGCGAGCGTCCTGGAACATCATGGCGACACCGCAGGTGCGCTCCGTGAGTACCGTTCGGCCATCGCCATCGCGGACAAGCTGCACCTCCAGCCGGAACAGATCACGCTCCTGCTCAAACGGTCGTCGGCGCTGCTCCGCGCTGGCCAAACAACCTCCGCTCAGAAAGACGTAGCCGAAGCTGTTCAACTCGCCGAAGTCTTGAATGCCCCCACGCCCAGAATCGACGCGGCTCTGGCCAACGGCGCCCTTCAGGAGCGCATCTGCTCCTCCTGCGCCGACACAGAGCAGGCCTACGGACGGGCACTTTCTCTCGCGCAGGAGACCGGTGAACGTGAGCAGGAGGCCGTTGCCGATGCTGGACTCGCGCGCGCATACGCGGCTCATCGCGACTACCCAGCCGCCCTCCAATCCATCGAAAAGGCCCTGACGATCGTCGAGCATTCGCGCGCCACACTGGCAAGCCACGACCTTGCCGCGAGCTACTTCACCTCGCGTCATGACTGGTATAGCTTTGCGATCGAGACCTCCATGCATCTCGATAGTCTCTGGCCCCAACAGGGATACGCTGAAATGTCGTTCCGCTACGCTGAGCGTGCGCGTGCGCGTGCCATGCTTGACGCCATCGGAGAGGGTGGAGAGGTAGCATCGGCCCTGCCGCCAGGCCTGAGCCGGCAGATCCTGGCCAACGAACACCGGATCGAAGATCAAAAGGCCCTCCTGTTGACGAGCGCCGATCCACACAAGACCGCGGCTGCCCTGCACGCGCTTTATCGCGAAGAGGATGCCCTGGCGGCGGAGGCGCTGAGCAAGCCCGGCAAACTTCCCTATCAGGGCAAGGGCGGCATCGCTTCGGCCCAGGATATACAGCAGTTGCTGCTGAGCCCGGACTCTGCCCTGCTCGCCTTCTCTCCCGGCCCCGCGCACAGTTATCGTTGGCTGATTACCTCCGCCTCGATCGCAGTGGCCACCCTTCCTGCGGCGGAGGAACTGCACCGGCGCATCGACCCCCTGCAGCAGATGCTGGTTGAGCGCAAGCCCCCTCCTCGCGCCGGAGAGAACGCCGAGCAGTATCGCTCCCGCCTGACAGAATGGAATCGGGTCCGCGACGATGCCCTGCAACAAGCAGGCCAGCTTCTGGTCCCTGTCCTGCCCTCAAGGGTCCGGCGCCTTTACATCGTCGCGGATGGATCGTTACTCTCGCTTCCATGGAGTGCCCTACGCCTCCCCTGCGGTCAGCGCACCTGCTATGCGGTGGAGGGTTACGCAATTTCCATGGAGCCATCGGCGTCGGTTGCCGTTTCGCTTGCCCAGCGCCCGCCAAAAATCTCAGGACACGATGTCCTTGTCGTGGCGGATACGATTGCCTCGCGCGACCGCCCAGCACTGCGATGGGCGGCGCTCCCTCCTTTGCCAGGTTCTCGCCGTGAGGCTGACGCGATTGCCCGCTTCGTCCCTGCCGGCAATTTCCATGAGCTTCGCGGTGAGCAAGCGAGCGTCGAGAACGTTCGCTCGCTCGCCGAGGACAACATCGGCGTCCTTCACTTCGCGACCCACACTGTTCTCGTTCCCGCTCATCCAGAGCTCTCCGGGATTGCTCTGTCTTCCGGCAACCGCAATGGCAGCGGAGTGCAAAGCGTGCTCTGGCTGCGTGATATACCCTCCTTCCACGCACCGCCGCTGGTCACGTTGAGCGGATGCACCACGCAGGGCCAAAGCCTCTCCGGCGAGGAGCTAACGACACTCACGCAGGCTTTCTTCTACGCTGGCGCACAGCAGGTCATTGGAAGTATCTGGAATGTCGAGGATGAGTCCACTGTGGCCTTGATGGAGGGTTTCTACAGCCGCCTGTTCGAGCAGAAGATGGAAGCGTCCGATGCGATGCGTCGAGCTCAACTCTCCCTGTTGCACAGCCATGCTGCCCTTTCCGATTGGGCCGGCTTCGTCGTCAACGGAGTTCCGTCCCGCTCGACCGGATTGCCGACAGGGAGCAGGTAGATGATGCAATCAGAGCTGCTTGAGGCGCTGCTCGGCATACTGGGCGAGGGAACTGAGGATGCGGCCGTAGCCTACCAGAACCTGCATCGGCGGCTCGTCCGGTTCTTCAGGCTCAACAATGGAAGTGACCCGGAATCCCTGGCGGATGAAGCTATGGACCGCCTCGCCAGAAACGCTGCCGACCGCTCGCCCGGCAGCATCGCTTCCCCGCTGGCCTTCGCGCTCGGCATCGCCCGTCACCTCCTGCAGGAGGATACTCGACGGCAGGTCCGCCAGACCGAGGCAGCGCAGGACTGGAGCCGCTTAGTAGCGTATGCGCGCTCCGGAGACGACCGATTGCTTCAAGCGATCGAAGCCTGCCTCGCTCGCATGCCGGAGAATAAACAAGAGCTCTTGAGGACCTACTACGCCTGGAGTGGCAAGCGAAAGATTGACCACCACCGCCAAACCGCCGATCGTCTTGGACTGACGATAAATGCCCTGCGGAATCGATTGATGCGGGCGCGCAACGAACTCGACACCTGTGTACGGGGACGTCTCCGTGATGTTTTGCTCAAAAAAGACAGTACAAATAGAGATAACTAGAGAGGAAAAGTTGAACGATCTCAAACCCAATCCGCGCGGAGAGCTTCTTCGCTATCTCGGCGACTCAATGTCTGTCGGTGAACGTGAGGCCTTTGAGCTGCGGCTGATTGAGGATGGCGACTTCTCCGCCGAGATCGAGGCCGTGGAGTTCGATCTCATCGAGGACTTCGCTGCCGGAACCTCCCCCTCGGCCGAGCGCAAACAGATCGCCGTATGGATCGCAGCTTCGCCAGAGCGTAGCGCACGGGTGCTCATCGCACAAAAACTGCACCGATCAAGCTCGAAGCGGCGACAAAGCGCTTCCTGGGTCTTGTGGGTTGCGGCGCTGTCCACATGCATCGCTCTTGCAGCCGCTCTGCCATTTCTTCGGGGCCCGCGGCCTGCGCCATCCGCGACACGCTCCAGCACAGCAACCAGGCTCGCGCCGTCCAGCCCCCGGCAGAACACAATCCTGTTGGCAGCCGAGCGCTTGCGCGGTAGTGAGACCACCAGCACTGCGACGACGTATCCGGTATACCCCGATAGCCCCGCGCGTCTTCAGATCATGCTGCCGCCAGCCGATGGAAGAACCGCATACTCCGTAATCCTCCAAGACAATGAGCCGGGCGCAGGACCCTTGGTGCGCCTCTCCGGCATCACGCCACGGGGCGATGCAAGCGCGCCTTACCTGGAGTTGACCCTGCTGCCTGGAACACTTCGTTCCGGCGAATACACTCTGCAACTCAGATCCAGGACGGGCAATTATCGGCTCCCCTTCAAAGTAAAGGTCGAATAGCGATCATACAAAGAGGTAGGACTTCGGTGTCGGGCGGGAGCCTTCGGACTGTCCCTGAGCGAATTCCTCAAGGGGATCAACGCCAGATAGCCTCCAGCGCGTTCAAGATACGAGAGCGTGTGTCTGCATTATGCCGTCTCCACAAGTACATCCGAGAGTGAGGGCCGTATCTGCTCTAT
>DATDLS010000520.1:0-38062 GCA_036519195.1 Occallatibacter sp.
GGGAGCGGTATCCGCATCTGGTGCGCGACGAGCAGAAGGCGGATTACCTGGATGAGTTGATCAAGGCGAAGGCAGAGAGCAAGTAGAGCGGCTTTCTGAATTCATCCTTGCCCGAGGCTGGCCTTTTCTCTGGGGAAAGGCCCATGAGGAAATGCCGGCCTCGGTTTGCGCTCAAGCCCGAGTTCTTCACGACGACCGGTTGGGCGGGAAGGCGCACGAAGAGGTGCCGAATGGATTCGTGTCGGATAGGTCGCCTTGACCGCAGCCCCGCGCTCAGCTAACACTAGAGCAACCGGAAGACATTCAGATGCGCGCGTGCGGGTGCTTTCAGGGCGGGGCGCAAAAGGCGGGACGGTGACGAGCCAGACGGGAGCCGAAGTGTATTCCGCGGAGCGAACCCGTGAAAACTACGGGCTGCATATTGGCGTGCTGGGACCGCTGGAGACGCTGGCGCAATCGGTCAGCGCCATGGCACCTTCGACTTCGCCTTCGCTCACCATTCCGCTGGTGTTTGCGCTGGCCGGCAATGCGAACTGGTTTGTATATCTTCTGGCTACGGGCGCAACCCTGCTGGTGGGCTATTGCGTGAGCAGGTTTGCCAAGCTTTCCGCTTCGCCGGGTTCGCTTTACACCTACGCAGCCGACACCCTGCCACCGGCGTTTGGCGTGGTGGCAGCATGGGGACTGTTGCTGGCTTACATTGCAACCGGGGGCTCAGTGGCTGGCGGCGCGCTCTACTATGCAGGTGTGCTGACGCAGCAACTGTTTCACTGGACGCCGCCGGCGCTGCTGACGCTGGCTGTGGTTTGCGGCATCGCCGGATTAATCGCTTACCGCGACGTGAAGCTTTCCGCGGAACTGATGCTGTGGATTGAGGTCGTCTCGGTCAGCCTGATTCTGATTGTGCTGGCCGTACTGGTGTTTCGCTTTGGCTTCCAGATCGACATTGACCAGTTCAAGCTGAAGGGCGTGCATCTGGCAACGCTGGGACCGGCGCTGGTGCTGGCCATGTTCAGCTTTGTGGGCTTTGAGAGCGCCACAACGCTTGGCAACGAAGCGCGCGAGCCACTGAAGACGATCCCGCGAGCGGTGCTGCAATGCGGCATTCTCGCCGGCCTGTTTTTCATGCTTTGTTCCTACAGCGAGGTACTGGGGTTTCGCGGCGAATCATCGCAACTGAGCGGCTCGACGAGCCCGCTGCACCTGCTGGCCAACAAGGCGGGCATCCCGGCGCTGGGAACTGCCATTGATGTGGGCGCATTCGTGAGCATGTTTGCCTGCGTACTGGCCTGCACCACGGCAGCGGCGCGGGTGCTGCTGCGCATGGCGCACGTGGGCTTGCTTCCCGGTTTTTTCAAAAAGACCAATCGCCGCCATGGAACGCCGAGCGCGGCGGTTGCGGTCTCTGTCGGATGCATGTTCGCCGCAACCGGGGCGCTGGCATTGCGCGGCGTGCAGGGCTCGGACATGTACGACTGGATCGGCTCGCTGTCGGTATTTGGCTTCCTTACCGCGTATGCGCTGGTGGCTGCGGCGCTGCCGTTTGCCCGCCGCGCCGCGGGACAGCACTCGTATTGGGTATTGGCTGTGAGTGTGGTGACAGTTGTGGTGATGATCTTGATTGTGATTTTCGATCTTCGCTCGGCAACGGACGCAACCCATGCGCGCATTCCGTGGATTTATCTGGGTTATATCGCGCTGGGGCTGGGCTGGTACTTCGCGCGCCGGGGCAAGGCAATGGGGCGCGGATGAATGAGTCCTTTTGAAAACAGGGACTTGGCAGCATGGCGGCGGAGTTCTATCGGGATCAGGACGACGGCCGTCGGGATTTGTCCCGCTTTTTGCATATCAGGCCCTCCGGGAGCATCGGTAGAAACGCATAAAGACGCTATAAGAATCGGCGAGATTCCTGCTTGAGATCGATACCGTAACAGGTATGCTATTGCCTATCCGCAGTTTAAGTCAGACGAGTCCGAGAAGCGAGAATCACTCGTAACGGCCTTGCCTCATTTCCATTTTGGGATTGACCCGAGAGCAGCGCGAATTCACCCCCAGGAGTCTCGATCTCCTCCCATTGAGACCATGGGTATTCCCTATTTACGAGGCAGTGCAACATGCGACATTTCATGGGGTTGGTTTCCTCTCCGATTTCCCGGCTGCTGGCATTGTTGGTGGCCGTCGCGCTGTGCAGCGGTTCTGTTTTGGCACAGCAGACTCTTGGCGGCATTACCGGCGAGGTTACCGATTCGTCAGGCGGCGTGATTCCCAATGCGACAGTGACCGTGGTGGAGGAACAGACGGCCCTTACGCGCACAGTGAAATCCAATGGCTCAGGCGTTTACGCGTTTGTGAATCTGCCCATCGGCAGTTACACGCTGACGTACACGGCGGACGGGTTCGACGTGCAGAAGACGGCGCATATTAGTGTGCAGGCCGAGCGCACGGCTACGGTGAATGCATCGCTGAAGGTGGGCAAGACCAGCGAGACGGTGGAAGTGGAAGCTTCGCCGCTGATGAACGCCGTCGACACCACCAACGGGTACGTCATGGACAAGGCGCAGATTGAAAATGTGCCGCTGGCGACAGGCAGCTTTACCGGGCTGGCCACGCAGTCTGCCGGCGTGAGCGCGGAACTGGGCGGCGGCACCGGAGCCAATTCCGGGCTGGGCAATGCACCGATCTGGGCCAACGGCCAGCGTGATACCTCCAATTCGTTCCTGCTCAACGGCGTCGACGCCAGCAACCTGTTCAACGGCAAGAGCACCAGCCAGGTGGCCTCGGCGCGCGTGATCAATTCCACCGGCGCCCAGACCAACCCCGGCGGTGGAGGCGGCGTGATCGTCTCGGTGGCATCCATCTACCTCTCCATCGGCAACGCTATTCCGACGCCAGCTCCGGAAACCATTACGGAGGTCCGCGTAAATTCATCCATGTACGACGCCACGCAGGGTTCCACCTCCGGCGCGCACATCGATCTGAGCACTGCCTCCGGCACCAATGCCCTGCACGGGCAGGCCTATGTTCACCGCGGCACCAACTGGATCAACGCCGCACCCTTCTTCTTCAATCAGGACCCCGATGTTCCGGCCAACGACAAAGTCCCGCAACTGCACCGCTACGTTGCCGGCGGCACTCTGGGCGGCCCCATCATCAAGGACAAGCTGTTCTTCTTTGCCGCCTATCAGCACCTGCACGTCTCCGACGCCGAGATCGGCGACTCGTTCCTCGACGTTCCTGTGGGCCTGACTGACGACCGCTCGGCCAGCGGTCTGGCGGCCGTCAGCAACAATTCCTTCGGCTCCGCGACCTTCCTGAACAATCCCGTGACGCCCTCGCAGGTCGACCCACTCGCCCTGACCCTGTTCAACTCCCCTTCGCTTCCCGGCGAGCCCGGTAAATGGCTCATCCCCAACGACAGCCTGGGCGGGGTCGCCCCCACCGTTGCCCATCTCGACAACGCATTCCTTCCCGGCACGGGGCGATTTACCGCAGATCTGGCCGTGGCCGATCTGGATTACAACGCCACTTCCAAAGACACGCTGAGCCTGAAGTACTTCTACCAGCACGATCCCACCGTTGCACCGTACGCCTACTCGAGCGTCCCGGGCTTCGACGAGCATCTGGACTCGGGCGCGCAGGTGGCATCCATCATCAACACCTACATCATCAAGTCCAACCTAAGCACCACCGAGACCATCGGCCTGCTGCGCGAGAAGAACTGGGGAGACAACGTGCAGGCTTTCGGGCCCGGTTCCATTCCCGGCGGCTCAGCGGGAACGGGGTCGATCAATGTATTTGGATCGAACTATTTTCCCGGCGTCTCGGTCTACAACGTACTGGGCGCCAATCAGCCATCGGGCGTGAGCGATGTGTACCTGAACATCGGCCCCAATGCCGAGGGGCAGTCAGCCAATACCGGCGTCTTCCAGAATCGCCTCGCTCCCCGGGGCGACGCCATCTGGATTCTCGGCAAGCATACGGTGAGCTTCGGCGGCACCTACACTTTCACGCAACTGAACACCATCGACAAGCGCACCGGCACGGGCACCGTGGCCACCGAGGACTTCAGCCAGATGCTGCAGGGCTTTGTGAGCCCCGGCAGCTCGGCGTCGGGCTTCTACGTAACTTCATTCCTGCAAGGGGATGCGAGTCGCTACTACCGCGCCAACCAGCTAGGGACCTACGTACAGGACAAGTGGCAAATCACGCCGAACCTCTCGCTCACTGCGGGCGTGCGCTACGACTGGGACGGTGGACTTACGGAGAAGTACGGCCGCATCTTCAACTTCGATCCCAGCCTGTATAGCTACAACGCAGGGTCGGACACCATTGCCAATCCGGGACTGATCATTGCCGGCAATAATGCCAACGGCACCAGAGGCGTGAGCAATACCACGCTGACCGGCCGCCAATGGGGCATCGGCCCCCGTGTCGGAGCCGCATGGCAGCCCGGATTCAGCCGGAACAAGGTTGTCATCCGCACCGGCGCAGGCATGTACTACGATCGCGGCGAACTGTTCAGCTACTTCTCGCCAGGCTACGCCATTGGCACGGTCACCGGCGGCCCCTTCGGCGTCAATCAGCAGCTTCCCTTCGTCAACGTCTCCCAATGCCCCACCACCTCGCAGTCCCTCTACCAGGACTACATTCCCACCTGCGGCGGTAACGGCGGCTTCGGTCCTCCTACGGGACCCCCTACGGCCGAGACCGGCAACCTTGAGAACCCTTATGGAACCGTCCTGGAACATGCGGCCCCAAGCAATCCCAAAGCCTCCGATCTCAGCAGCTTTCTTCCCAATGCCTACAGCATCTCCAATAATGGCTCGGGCCTTCCCGGTGTCATCAATAACGGCCAGCCCATCTCCCTGGGCATCTACGATCGCGCCAACAAGCTTCCCTACACCATCAACTACACGCTGGACCTCCAGTGGCAGCCACGCTCCGATCTGGCGATTGACCTCGGCTACGTGGGCAATGTCGGCCGCCACCAGGTCATTCCCATTCCTTTCAACCAGCCCAGCATCGCCTCGCCCTCCAGCCCCACTCTGGGGGGCGGCTCCTACGCACAGAGTTACAGCTACGGCTACAACGTGGGCGGAGCAGCGCTGCCCAATGGATCGCCCTACCTGGCCAACTATGAGGGAGGCAACGTGGACCTGCGCGTTCCCTACATCGGATATGCTGCCGAGTCCATTACCTACAAGGCGGCCGGCGTCGATGCCTACAACGCTCTCCAGGCGCACATTGAAAAGCGCTTGAGTCACAACTTCCAGATGGCCGCTTCCTACACCTGGTCGCATGCCCTCGATGAGCAGAGCGGGCTGGGCCTGTTCTACAACGGAAACAATCCGCTCGACCTGCGCAGCAGTTACGGTTCCTCGGACTTCGACCGCACCCACGTCATCAGCATCAACTACGCATTTCAGCTACCGGATCTTGCCAACAAGCACACATTGACGGGAAAGATCGCCGATGGATGGTCGCTGGTTGGCCTCGCCGTTCTGCAGAGCGGTCAGCCCTACAGCATCACCGACTTCTCCGGCTCGGTGGGTAGCATCTACTACTCCACCTCCAACGGCATCACTAACCCCGTGGTCCCGCTGGCCAATGGCTGCACACGCAAAAGCGCGCTCACCAAGGCTTCCGGGGCCTGGACCCCGGCGGGAGGAATGCCTGCACTCAACGCTGCCTGCTTCACTCTTCCGCTGCTGGCTGCCGGAGGCCTTGGCGGGGCCATTCCCAGCTCCGACCCTTTCGAGACCGGCTTCACCACCGGCCAGCGCAATATCTTCCGCCAAGCCTTCCAGAAGCGCGCCGACGCTTCGCTGGTCAAGGTCATTCCCATCAACGAACGCTATGGCTTGAAATATACATTCGATGTCTACAACGTGACCAACACCACAAGCTTCGACGTCCCCGGCAACGAAGTCTCTCAAAACGCCGGGTACGACGCGTTCCCCACCGCCGGCACGCCGGTGCTTCCCGGTACCTGCAATGCGGCGGGTGTTGGAACCGTCAGCGGTAGTTTTTATTCTTGCCCGTCCGGACTGGGCATTGTCATCCACACCATCGGCAGTCCGCGCCAGATCCAGATGTCGCTGCGGTTGGACTTTTAGCTGATCACTACTTCCGGAAAAAAGAGAAGGGCGCCCGCATGGCACGGGCGCCCTTTTCTTTGACGTGTCTTTCCCTTCGCGGCTGAACCGCGGTGCAATGCGGGCTCTACTGCTCCCCAATGTCCTCATTCCAAACATCGGGATGAGCGGCAATATAACCTTCCAGCAGTTCACGGCATTCTCTGCTGTCGAGATCAATCACTTCGACGCCGTTCTCGCGCAGCCAGTCCGTGCCGCCGGCGAAGGTGCGGCTCTCTCCCACGACCAGCGTGCCGATGCGAAATTGCCGTACCAGGCCGCTGCAATACCAGCAAGGCGCCAGCGTGGTGACCATCACCAGGTCACGATAGCTGGTTTGCCGGCCGGCACGGCGAAAGGCGTCTGTCTCGCCATGCACACTGGGATCGCCCTGCTGCACGCGGCGATTGTGGCCGCGGCTGACCAGTTCACCGCTGCGCCTGAATAGAGCCGCACCAATGGGAATGCCGCCTTCCTCAAAACCAATGCGCGCGTCCTCCAGGGCCACCTGCAACATAATTTGATACAACGCTGAATCGGTCAACTGAGTCCCTCATCTGAAGAATAAGGCACCGGTCGCGCGGCGGTCCCGGCCAGAGGCACGCGCCGCCGCCTGAATGCGCTAAGGTAGAAGTGCCGCGCAGAATTCCACAGCAACTCGAGAATTGGAAACACGGTTCCATTTGAATTACCGAACACTTTGACCTACCGAACACAAGGAGAAGGAATGAAGACACGCAAACTTGGCAGCAGCGGCGCTGAGGTTTCAGCCATCGGGCTGGGCTGCATGGGCATGAGCGATTTCTACAGCGGTCGCGATGAGCAGGAATCCCTGGCCACCCTGGATCGGGCGCTCGATCTGGGCATCAACTTTCTTGATACCTCCGACGCATATGGGCCGCACAAGAACGAGGAACTGCTAGGCCGCGCGCTCAAAGGCCGCAGGAACAAGGTTTTTCTGGCTACCAAGTTCGGCATTGTGCGCGATCCGGACAATCCCGCTGCCCGCGGCGTCGACAGCAGTCCGGCCTATGTGCGCAAGTCCGTGGAGGGCAGCCTGAAACGGCTGGGCATCGAGACGATCGACCTTTACTACCAGCACCGCGTGGACCCGAAGACGCCAATCGAAGAGACGATCGGCGCCATGGCGCGGCTGATTGAGGAAGGTAAAATTCGCTTCCTGGGCCTATCGGAGGCATCGCCGGCCACGATTGAGCGCGCCCATCGCGTGTCTCCGATCACCGCTCTGCAGACCGAGTATTCTCTCTGGACCCGCGATCCGGAGGCGGAGGTGCTGCCTGCGTGCCGCAAGCTGGGCATCGCGTTCGTGGCTTACAGCCCTCTGGGGCGCGGTTTCCTCACAGGAGCATTCAAGAAACCGGACGATTTTGATGCCGACGACACACGCCGTCTGCACCCGCGCTTCCAGGGCGAAAACTTCACGCGCAATCTGCAGTTGGTGGAGAAAGTAAAGCAGCTGGCCGCGGAGTCCAACCTCACTGCCAGCCAGCTTGCGCTGGCGTGGGTGCTGGCGCAGGGCGGAGACATCGTGCCTATCCCCGGGACCAAACGCCGCAAATACATTGAGGAGAATGCAGCCGCTGTGGACGTTTCGCTGGCTCCGGAGTTGATTGAAGCCCTGCGCAATGTTTTCCCGCCGGATGCTGCGGCGGGGGAGCGTTACGCTCCAGCGATGAAGGCGCTCATCGACAGCTAAACCGCCATGCCATCGACCCAGCACTAGGCTTTTCAATGCATTAGAAGACACGGTGGCTCCCTAAGTCCTTGTAAGCAGGTAAAACCGAGGGAACCAGCGTATCGCGAAGCGTATCGCGTTTTGAAAGAGTTCGGCTTGCGCTTATTCAAAGCGCAAGCCGAACTGTCCCCCCGTCTCAGTCGCATCGGTGAGCACCGTGTCCATCACGTAATCACGTATGTTGAAATCACCTTTGAACCCATCTCTCGGCAATGCGTCCGAATTCATCGTAACGATGTATGTTGGAATCCCGCCGCTTGTGCTTGCTCAGCCCCTAGCTGGAGCGCTTTCGCCACTTGTCGTTCATCAACTCCGTCAAATAGATGACTGTCATGAACGAGAAACCCAGGTCCGCGGCCTCGCTTATGAGAAATCTCCATCAAAGTCATGTCGAAGCAGAAAATCTGCATATTGGTGATTCCCTTGCTCCGTTGACCTTCGATGTGAACGTCGAAGGAAGGGCCAGACGCCGACTCAGCGATCGTCAAACTCCCAGCACGCTCATACAACGATTCTGACAGTTGCTCGAAGGTGAGAATGGCCTCGCGCACTGTCGCGGCACGTTCATGAATGTCATCCCTCAATGCCTTCAACAAATTTGTCCGATCGATGTCCATCTCCGTCTTCGTACTTTCGATAGTCTCGGCGGCTGGGAGCCGTTGCCTCACACCTTCCACTTCGGCTTCCACTCGACCTAGCTCCTCGCGCAAAATGGTGTAGTGCTCAAGCGCGCCTCCAGACCGCAAGGCGGCCATAATCTGTTGCCGTCTACGATCCTGTTCCAGATTCAATCGGTCCCGTTCCGCGATTCGCATTTCCGCAGAGCTAATTTATGACGCTAGATGAGAGCGCCGATTTTCCAAAATTGTGCGATGAAAATTCTCAACCTCATCGAAACGTCGCTTAATGAGATCCGGCATGATCACCCCGGCTTCCGCATGCACATTCGTCACATCGTTCAGGTCTGGTGTCCGTTCATCTTCAAGCGAGGGTCGCAGTTGGCGCACAAGATCCCAATCGAATACATTTTCGATATTCCATGAATCGATGGCATGAGTAAGGTCGTTCGCCTCACGCTCCAACTCTTTCTACTGCGGCACACCCTGAAAAGACTCAAGTTGCTCACGTAGGCGCTGCGCGCGGGCTTTGACCACCGTCAATCGAGTCCGTAAGTCAGCGGCGCGTCCGAAATACTGCCCAAGCTCTCCCGATTTAGCTGCTTTACGCAGCTCCTTTGTTACCTTCTCCCGACTGTAAAGCTCATGAAAGCGCAGCGGAAGAGTCCAGTCGAAACCCAGGAGGTGGGCCACAGAAAACTGTTGCTCCCATTTTTGTTGCTGGCCCGAGTGTTGAATCGGCTGCATAAATCCTCCGCTCCCTTGTCGCCGCACGTGTGCAGCTTGCAGATGGTGCCGAGCCTCGGGTAATCCGCCAGGAGGAAATAGAGGTCACCGGAGGGCCGGCACCGATCCTCCTCTTCCACATCCGAGCAGCCATCATTGGCGCACGGATGCCACTCTTCGCCGCGCCGATTCTCCTGGGTACGGCGTGTTGCCGATTCGCCATCGCCTCAGCACCTCTTCTGGGTCGCTATTCACCATGCGTACTCAGTGCGCAAGACGGGTCCGGGTTGTTGTCGAAGAGGATGATTTCCACCTCCCAGCTTCGGCCCTAATGCTCGGTCTTCTCCTCGTCGATCCCCCAAAACGACTTCCCCGCTCATTCCTGAGCCACGCTGCGCTTTCTTCTGGAAGATGAAGTGATCCAGATGCTTTGGGTGGTCATTCTTGTCTTTCGGCGGGAGGCCGATAGCGATTTTGGTCATCATGGAACGGCGCAAAATTGCCGTCCCATCGGTCTTGTGCGTAACGCCGTAGATAGGCATGAAACCTCCAGATTAATGTAGGTCGTCCTTGCGAAGGATGGATTCTCGGGCGCAGGAGAACACGCTCTCCAGGAGCCGATTGGGGGCAGTTGAGGGATTCAGGTACAGCGGATGGCGAAAGGAGTTGAGGGCGAACACCAAATAAAAAGGGCGGCAATGCCGCCGATTCAAACTATGAAACTATCGACAATCAAGAGGTCAGTCCTGGTAGCAGTCCCACACGTCAGAGAGATTCAGAGTGAATCCCTGCACCGGACCTTCTCCTGCCAACTGCTCACCGATGAAGCGCTCCAGAGCGCTCTTACTGCGGTAAACGAACACCTGCCGATCATAGGGATCGATCAGCCAGGCAAACTCCGCTCCGTTGGCAATCCAGTCTGTCATTTTCGATTGCAATGTTGACAGGGTGTCGGATTCGGAAAGGAGTTCGATTACGAAATCCGGACAAGCGTGCGGAAAACCGCGTAACGCGCCCTTGGGAAGCTGGCGTAAACGATTCTCGGAGAGATACGAAGCATCCGGCGAAAGAGTCGAACCGTCAGGAAGGCGGAATCCTCCGCTCGAATCAAAGCAGCGTCCACGTTTGTGGGTTTTCCACCAGGCTCCGAGCTGACGATTGATCTCGAAATTTCCACTACTCGTCCATCCACCGGCGGACGGGTTCATGCGTATAGCTCCTTCCTTGGTCCGCTCGAATTGGACATTATCGTTCTCGAGGCAGAGCGCCTCGAACTCGTCGTCGGACATTGGGGGGTCGAGCACCAGGACGCGGGGTAAAGTGTCTGCGTCGATCCGAAGGAGCGTCGTCATAATGTCATTTTACTTCCGGCTGATCTCCGATTCAATGACATTTCGCTGTGTCTCGGGAGATTCCAACGGTATGCGATGGCCGTAAGGGAGTATTGGATCACTTACTTACGAGGCCCTTCGGCTGGCGGTGACAATTGCTTACCGCGAAAGAACTGGGATGGTTCGTCTCTTTCCATCAGTTCCATGAACTTCAGTTCGACCTTCGCTGATTCAATCAACGTGTCCGCGACACCTCAGATTGCCTTCGCCCGTTCAACCTCCATCGGGTTTTCCGTGTCTTTGAGCGCTTCCAGTGTCTCAAACAGGTGGTTGTGCAAGTCCCTTAGTGTGTTCTTCATGGAGACTCCTCAATTTGCGCGTCAGAGATGTATTGAGCCGGATGATGCCGGCCAGTTCCGGAGGGTAGTTGTGAATGGTGTTGTGTCGCATCAACTCGCAGCGTGCGATCAGTTCAAGATATCCAGAACCAGGCGAGAGCGATCGTCACGCAGCAGGCCGAGACACAGTTTCACGGCAAAATACAGCAAATGGCTCCTGTGCATTATTCGGGTGTCAGTACTTGTTTCGCTCTATCCAGAGGTCCAGGTCGGCACGATGTAGGTGGACGCGGCGTCCGTACTTAACCACAGGGAGCGCCTTCTGAAGAATAAGATGCTGCACGGCCCGTTCTGTTCGGCCCAGATATACCGCTGCCTGTTTTACGTCCAGGAGCGCAGGCTCTATCACGACCGGGGCCATGCGCTTGTTCTCCGGCACGATGGTGCGGATCAGTTCGGCAGCGATAGCTTGGACGAGTTCGGTCATACGTTAGAATCTTCGATTCGCGCCAGGCGCTAATCATTAACTCTACGGTCACCTTATGCACATATTGAGCGGATGTCACTGGTGTCCGGGGAAAACGGGCTATCAGCCGCGTAAGCTCTTTTAAATATAGCCTTTACTGACGGTTGCCCGGGACCACGGGTAATCTTTACGCGCTTGAGGCCGGGTATCTGTTGCCGCAGTTCGTCGTACAACACCTGCGTCGCCAGTGTCTTGCCCGTCTCTGATTGACCAATGATGAGCGTCGCGTGCTTCTCCTTCATGGTTGTGAGGAGCTCTGACCAGTTGGTCGGCTTAACGTATTGCTCCACCTCCATCGAAGTAGCCAAGCGCCCCTCATGACCGCCGATTACGGCTTCCACATCCTGGCGATGCCAACGTCCTCCACCGGCTTTCAGAATACGAACGCGGGCCTCTTCACGCAGGGCGTCCCGACACTCCTCGTACCGTTCGTTCGGCACCATGAAAAGCTTGACCAGGAGTAGCTTGATATCGCTTTGAAGGCGCTCTTCATCTTCACTCCCGAGGACCGCAACTCGACCGGCAGCTCCCTTCTCGAGGAATTTCACAATCGACGCGGGCATATCCTCGGGCTTCGGCCATTCCCCCGGCTGCCTGACTTTCAGACCCTTAACACCACCGTTGAGAGCAGCACTGGTGACCAAGACATATCGAATGTGAGGATCAGCCAGACGCTTTGCGGCGGAGACGCGACTATCACTTCCATGCTTCAAGAGCGCCTCAATGCCGGGCACGCTCCATGCGTCTCCGCCCCGTAGTTTGGCCTGCACGACCAAGGTGTAGCTCTCAACCTATAGGTTGCTGCAAAGTCGGCCGGGGACCGTCTCAATCATCTCCGCTTCGGCATCTTCCTCGGAGGGCGGCTCAAGTACCAACTCCTAGGACAACTTGCTGGCGACGAGCAGTTGCAACGCGAACCAGATCGAGACGTCGATCTGACATTCGCACCCACCCAGGCTGTCGCGACCTGAGCCTCCAGATTGTGCTTCGTCATGATCTGTCACGCTGATTTCTGCTCGGGGTCAACGGTTTTCCAACGCTGGGCGACGCCTTGTTGCTGATCCTCTAAAACCTTCCAGACTCGTTCAATCATTGGGAAGAATCCCGCATGCCTGCAGGAACGCTCGAAGCGACTCCTCGACGTTCGCGGCCTGCAACACCTGGGGCGCTCCAATGCGGGTTGCGAGGCGCAGTGCGGGCATGGGCTTGTGATACTCCGGCCAACGGCGAATCAATTCCTGTAGCGCGATCGCAGTGATGGGAGGCCGGAGAGCCTGACAGCCATCCAGATGACGGAGCAACATAGCCTCATGCGCAGGGTCCTGCCAGATGAGATGGAGCTGATGCTCCACTGCAAGCGGGACCAATCGCCGATCGCGGTCGGGAGAAACTCCGAGCTTGTCACAATCAAGTAGGGCCGCCTTGAAGGCAAAGGCTCCGCGGCGGCGCTCGTCCCGCTCACTCAGTTCGATCGCGAGGGAGACCAGATCGAGCGGATCGCCTCCACCCGGACGAAGCAGAACGGATTGGATGGCGAGATGAAGATTCATGCCCTCGGCAATCCGGGAAAGTAACGCTCCGTATCCCTGCTCGCTCTCCCCTTCACATCCAAGGAAGATTCGACGGCGCTGCGGTATGGTCGCTCGGCGACGCCTCATCCAACTTGCGGTACCGCTCCGTACACGCCCCCCAGATACTTTTGGTAGAAGTTGTCAGTGCGTCTGACCGCCTGGATGTCCTGCAATCCGTAGACCCGCGTTCGCCCCAGAGAGTCTTTCTCGCAAAAATAAATCTCCTCCTTTACAAGCGAGTCGAGCAAGGATGCGTTATGACAGCTCATCCAGAGCTGAGCGCTCGAGGGGTTTCGCACCGGGTCATAGAACCAACGGACAATCTCGGGCAGGACCGCTGGATGGATTGCCAGATCGAGCTCGTCGACGACGGCAACCCCGCCGTCAGAAAGTGCCCGCATAACCAGCGGAAATATTCGAATGAACAATCGCGTACCGTGACTCTCAAGATGGATGGGCATGGGAGTTGCGAGTCCTTCATGTTCGAACTGTGCGACTGGGCCGGACGTTCCTGGCAGGACCGACATGCTCTTGATTCCCAGGTCGATTCTCGCGATCTCTCGATTCAATGCTTCAACCATCGCGGGATTGTCCGCGTAGAAGCGCACGACGTTGGATTCGAGAAGGTCGATCTTCTCGAGGAAGATGTTCGAGATGATGCGTGCGGCCATCCGTTGCAGCAAGAGAGAGGGGCCATGGTCGAACTGAGCCAAGGTTGAAATCAGACTAGCGTTGGTCCTCACCTTGGTAAGAACCTGCTTGTAGCCTGACAAGCCGAATCCCTTACTGAATCGAACTTGTCCATTATCCTCTCGGGCAAACACGCGAACCGGCTTGCCCCCCTGAGCGGGCCAGTACCGAAGTGACTCCGACTGGACGGCTCGCGGCTTTCCGCGGTCATTTCGGAAGACGACCTCGTACACGTAGTTCGCGCATTCTTCGAGCCGCGGTTCCAGGAGGTCGTACGGCGCACCAAAATGAATCGATAACCGCGTGGGCATCTTGGATGCCTCGGTGTCATTGAAGCTCTCGCAAGGCTGCGGCGCATCCGGGGGCAGCTGGAAGCTGCTCTGGACAAACCAAGCCAGAAACGCGACGGCGCGCAGAACCGTCGACTTTCCAGATGCGTTAGCACCAAAAATAGAGACGACCTTCGGTGTCCGCTCACGGGAACCGGGGAATACCGCGCCGAAGCGGCCTGAGACCTCAGGGACATTTTCGGCGATCCGCAGATCCAGGGACTGCGCTTCCCGGATGGAATAGAAGTTTTCGACTTCGAGGCGCGAAATCATCAAAAGCCCCCTTTCTCGTTCTATTGTAGAGCATATATCCATTACTTTGACATTATTATGCTAAACTTATGCATATATCTCATGGATGACCTCGCAACCACTTTCGTCTAAATCGCGGGAAGATCAGCATCCGCCGTCATTCGCGGATTCGTGTCCCAGACCAACCTGACAATCCTGCGCCGGATCGAGTTACTGCCAGAACGCCGTTTGGAGCTCGATTGCGGCGAGGACATCGATATTGTCCAGGATGTTGGTGGCGGTGGGCGAACGGGCCACAATGGCGGACCACAAGGACCACTCTGCCACTGGTTGATGGCAGCGGAAACATCACCAGGCTGGCAGGTTGGCGCGCCGGCGGCTTGACCTAACGCGAGCTACCGCTGCAAGGAAAAGTACAAAAGCGAATCGTCCTGCCCGCTGCGCGGTGAAATGCCGGAAGTGCTTGCTTCCAGCGGAAGCAGGGCCACAATCCTGCCAAAATGGCCCCATTTTTCGCTGCCACCGACACCAGGATGGATCAGCAGACGGAGCCACAGCCGAGAAGAGACTCCTTGAGCAGCTGAAAGTGCGTGACTCGAGGTTTCTCGACGCCCAGGAGCCCCGATGCCCTCCAGTCCGCGGCAAACTTCTGCCGCCATCGGCTCAACAATCCTGAGATCGAGCTTGAGCTGCGCTACATCACCACGGCGGCCATCTCTGTAGAAGTAGGATGGCCCCGAACCGAAGGCGCCATCGACACATGAATGGCTCTTCGACATGGAGCGTTGAACGAATCCGAGCGCGCGGATGCAGTCACTGCGATTCGTACATTTCTCCTCACATCCGAGAAACCTGGCAAAACCTCCGATGAGTCCTGGGAGGCGCTGCGAATCGCACTGGCCTGGGAAGCGGAGTCTTTTCTGACGCAAATTGTCATGCCGCTGGAGTGGGGCGCCGGGTACGGGAGCTATCTCCAGGTCGAAAACAGGAAGCGATCGCCGCACTCGCTGCGGGTGACTATGCGCGTTATGGCACGCCTGAAGCTGTCTTCGAACATCTCTTCGCCTATTTCTTCCGTCTGCTATGCCGGGATGGAAAGAAAGAGCTGACACGCAATCGATTCCTCGAAGAGCTGGAAAATCCATCCATCGCTCCTTCTGAACGTGGCATTCTGCGACTTCTGCTGGATGATGAGCTAGGCGCCATCAGGCAGGAGATATCTGAAGTCAAAACGTCGGTTCAGCAGAAGATGGAAGCGCTCTCCCACCAAGTTGGTGAGCTGGGCAAAGCATTCGGCGCGAGTTCCCAGTTCGGATTGAGCGCGGCAGTATTTTCCTCCGACCCTCCGGAAGATCTGGCCGGAGGAGCCACGCGCAGCACCGCGGTTACCGCCATTCTGGATCTCCTTGAGGCCGGTCGCGCAGTTTTGCTCTTTGGAGAATTCGGCTCCGGCAAGACCCAGCTGCTGTTGCTCACCTCCGCCAAACTGTCCAAGCGCCAGTTCTGGCTGAGCATTTCCCGGGAGGCGTCGGAAGCTCAGGCTGACGCCATGCCGGAAGCATTCCTCCGTTCACTGGCACGAACCACTCAGCGTCTTCCCTTCCGGCAGATGTGTGAAGCCGCATGCCAGCAGCTAGGCCAAGCAGTCGTGATCTTCGATGATCTTCCACGCATCATTCCTCGGGGACAGTTCGCAACACGGATCGAGATCTTCGTGAGTGGCGGGCGACTCCCAAAGAGACGCAGAGGCTCGAATTCAAAGAAGCCAAGAATCGGTACGACACCCAAAAGTTGTGCGGCTATTGTGTCGCCATCGCTAATGAAGGCGGCGGCCAGCTCGTCCTGGGCATTGCCGACCAATTCCCACGACCAGTCGTAGGCACGAGCGCGTTTCCCGATTCCAACTACATCGCTGAGAAGCTTTTTGCATGGCTTGGATTTCGGGTTGATGTCGATACAGTAGCGCATCCCGATGGCAGAGTCGTCGTATTCCACATACCTCGCGGCCGTATGGTACGGCATACCACAACAACGGAATATCACATGCGCTCCGGTCAAAATTCCATCCGGCGTGCGCGAGCCCGGCGCTCCTTCGCGCCTAACGATCATCGCGATATCGAGGCCCGCCGTGAAGTCGTCTTCGAATTAAACCAGAATGAATTCGGAATAGTCGTTATAAAAACCGTACGCGCGGGGAGAGAAAAACAGGGCATCCGTAACTGGCAAGCCCCAAGTAAACACCCCCAATTAAACGCCTTATTTTTCTTTGTGGTGCGGAAGAGGGGACTTGAACCCCTAAGCCTTTTGGGCGCTAGCTCCTAAGGCTAGTGTGTTTGCCATTTCACCACTTCCGCACTGAGCAGGCATCACTCCATGCCTGCTTTCTCAAGTCTAGAGCCAAAGGGATGCCGACTGCAATCCAAACTTGCCGACCCCTTGGGGTGGGGTGCGGCATCGAGGCAACCCGCACCCATGGGCTGGACTCTCAGTAGCAGCAGATGGACAGAAGCAGGAGACGGGCTGCTCGTCGAATTACTTTCGTCTCCAGGGATGCCGACAACTTTCGCCGAAGCTTATAGAACGCGCGTCGCACTATACCAGCAGGATCGAGCTAATCGGTATTGAACTATAAGCGATGCGCGCGGCGACAACCGTAACACGCCACCCACATGAGGTAATGCCATGAAGCTGTTTTCCGCAAATATCGAGGATCTGCAAGGCCTATATGTCCTTCATCTGAAAAGGGCTCTGGACATGGAACGAAAGATTACAAGAGCCCTGCCAGATCTAATTGAACGATCCACTGATCCGGAATTAGCTGAAGCGTTCAACACACACCTGGAGAAAACGAAAGGTCACGTTAGGAAGGTTGAAAGTCTGCTCCGCAGCATTGTAGGGGAAGCGGATACAGAAACCTGCAAAGTGATGGACGGATTGATGACTTCAGCTTCTGATCTCATCACCGATGTGAAGGATACTTCGGTGCGTGACATCGCATTGATTGGCGCCGCGCAACAGGTTGAGCACCATGAGATCGCTGTCTATGGCACGTTGCGCCGTTGGGCAGAGCTTCTCGGACTTGATGGCGACGCCGCGATTCTGGAGTCCATCGAAGCGGAAGAAATCAACGCCGACGAGACTCTCACCGACATCTCTGAGCGTGTGAACCTGATAGCAGCAGGATAAGCATTGCGCGGCGAAACTGGGGTCGCCGCGCAATACTCTGTTCGCTTGCAAACGACGCCAGAGTTTTCCGCACCACTGGATGCAAAAGGGGTTTTGAGAAAGTGGACCTAGATTTCAGCGAATTGGTCCAATAGAACAGCCTTGAGCCGGCCTTTATGCACCTGAATCCGATCCTTATATTCGATTAGGCCTAGGCTGCGGAACCTATTCATGAAGTAACTCACGCGAGGGCGGGTCGTGCCGATCATTTCGGCCAGTGTCTCCTGCGTCACCGGAGGAATCAGTGATTGCACTTCGTCCGGCTTTCCAAAATCAGCCATCAGAAGCAGCGTGCGCGCCAGCCGCTTTTCACTCGAATTGAACAGCAGATCTACCAGGTCGGCCTGTGTCCGCATGCTCCGCTCCAGCAAATATGACAGGAACTCCTCACAGAAGGATGGTTCCTGGTGCATTGCACGAATCATCTCTTCCCGCTTAATTTTGAGCGCAGTGCACGTATTGACCGCCGTGGCCGTGGCCGTGCGGACGCCTTCGATCCCGGCAAGTGTTTCTTCGCCAAAGAAATCGCCCGGGGATAAAAGCATGATTGTGGCTTGTTTGCCCTTTTGAGAGACTACCGTCAGCTTGGCGCGCCCGCACTGGAGGCAGTAGATCGAGTCAGCCGCAGCACCCTGGGTAAAAAACTTGTCGTCAGCCTCAATCTGAACCGGCCTTTTGCCAAGGCCGACGCTGGAGAGAAAAGCGGTGGGATCTATTCTATTGCGGCACGTCGTCATAATTTACTCCTGGAGCGGTTCGCCACACCCGCCGTACTTATTAGCCTCGACAAGGAAGAGGACATCACTCTCGCCCTTAAATATTAGAAGCGGGTTGCTCTATCTGGTTGCCCGCAAACAGAGTTATCACCAGCAATGGACAACACGCGTCCCTGATGGGGCAGGAGTCACAGGATGTTTCTAATTTACGCTTGCTCGTGACCGCTCTAATTCCTGACTAGAAATCCTTCAAAAGGGCTATTGATCGCCGCCCGCGCGCGAAGGCTGGTCACCCTTAATAGGAGTCTCCTTGGCGGGGCGATTCTGACGGCGCTGATCGAGCACGTTCACATTCATTGACTTCGTGGAGTCATGGGAATCGCCCTCGTGGGAGTGCTCGCCGCCTTTGCTTTGGTCATCACGATTCGGCTGATTCTGACTCTGGGTGCTTGACGTGTTCTGCATTTCTTTGCTCCTGCTTTTCTGCCGCGTTGCACTTAGTAAGGGACCCGAACGCCGGCTCTGTTTGGGATGCCCTGGCTTCGCGCCGAGGTTGCCCTATTTTGGACTCTCACGCGCAGCCTAGCCTGCGCTTTTGCCTGAACCAAATACCAAGGCGCCGCCGGCAAGGATTGCCACCACGCCCAGGATCGGAGGGATGGGTACCGTATGATGCTCCTTTTTTTCGATCTGGATTGGCCCCATGTCCACAGCTTTCTTGTGGCTGGTATAGGTAAACCCGCCGTAGATAACACCTATGACCCCGGCAACGATGAAAAGTATTCCCAGCAGCTTCATCCTCGTTCTCCAAGACAACGCCGATACCAGAAAGCAGGCCGACTGCCGAGGGAGTGGTTCTCCGCCTTCGGCTGCCGGCCTCAATTGCTGTCAGTTTGTGAATTGTATGTGTCTGCGATCGACTTAGCTGCCCATCGCTTCGTGATGCTTGCGCTCTTCGGCTAGGCGATCACGTTCGACACGTTCCCGCTCAATGTTGCCCCGATCGCTAGCGGAGTTGACTTTGTCACCAACGCCGCGAGCGGCGTCCTTCAAGTTACCCACGGCCTTCTCAATTTTGCCCTTTACTTGCTGGGCTGCACCTTCGGCCTGGGTTCGCGTGTCGCCGGTCCACTCACCAACCTGGCGCTTGGCGCGTCCGGCTGCATCATCAACGGTACCCTTCACTTTATCTTTGTTCATTTCATCCTCCACTGGTGGGTAAGCAATTGTTTTTCATCTTGGCGAGCGGGTACATCCGCCGCACCGACTTTTTATGGGGAAGCATCGATCGGCTTCCACCCGGTCAATGCTTTAAGGTAAAAACCTTTAAGGTAAGGCTGAAACAAAGGTCTAAACAACGGGCCGTCGGCCCGTCACCAACTGAAGAATCAGCACTATGACTGCGACGACAAGCAGCAAGTGAATGAATCCTCCAAGAGTGTAGGAGCTGACCACACCCAGCAACCACAAGACCAAGAGAATCACAAAGATTGTCCAAAGCATGCTCTACCTCCTGAAGATTTTATTTGCTTCTCAATACTTGACGATTCGACGCCGGCACCCGAGCGAAGGTTGTCTCCGCGCGCAAAGCTTTGCTGGCAAGCAGAGAAGTCGGACTCAGCAGCCCAGCAAGCCAACCAATGAATTCGACCGCGCAACTAACTCGAAAGGATCAGCTTAATCATTACCAGCGGCACCCCGAATAAGTCTTATCCTTTAGGTCCTTTGCTGTCGTGCCATTTGTTTATTAGATGTCGAATTTCCATAAGCGCGGGTGACGCGATGATCCGCGCAACGCCGAGAGGACAGATCGTTCATGGCAGTGATGATGCAGGCATTTTACTGGGATGCGCCTATCAAGGAAGGCAAACAAGGCGAGTGGTGGAACTACCTTACCGGGAAGGTTCCCGAGCTCTCAGCTTCAGGTATCAGCTCGCTCTGGCTTCCCCCCTTCAGCAAGTGCTCGGCTGGAACATCGAATGGCTACGATCCATACGACTACTTCGACCTTGGCGACTACGACCAGAAAGGTTCCGTCAAAACGCTCTACGGGAATCGCTCTGAACTTGAGAAATTGATTCGCACCCTCCGCGAACACAATATGAGCGCGATTGCTGACATGGTGATCAACCATAACTCGGGGGCCGATGAAGAGGAGGTCAATCCGCTGGATGGTAAGAAGCGCTGGACCAAGTTCAGACCCAAGAGCGGCAAGTTTGCCCGTGACTGGAACTGCTTTCACCCCTGCCGATATGAAAAAGTGATGATCGAAGGCGAGCAGTTTGCCGGCTTTCCGCACCTGTGCCATCGCAATCCGTGCGTGTATGAAGCGATGTTTGAGTATGCCCGCATGGCTATTGAAGAACTGGACTTCGACGGCTTCCGCTTCGACTTTGTGAAGGGTTTTGGCGCGTGGATGATCGGCCTGCTGGCCAAGTATCAATATCAAAAAAAAGACGCGCGCGAATTTACTCCTTTCGTTGTTGGTGAATACTGGTCAGGCCCGGGAGACATCGATGACTGGCTAGACGGCGTGCGCGCTGTGACTGACCATCAGATTGCCGCATTCGATTTTCCACTTCGCTACAAGCTCAAAGACGTCTGCGACAAGCTCGGCTATGACCTGCGCAATTTGACTGACGGCGAATCGGTATCCGCAAGTCGCCCGTTCAATGCAGTGACGTTTGTTGAAAATCATGACATGGGCGGTAATGAGGTAGTCAACGACAAGATGCTCGGCTACTCCTTCATTCTGACCGGCGACGGTTATCCATGCGTGTTCTGGTGGGACTATTTCAACTGCGAACTGGCGCGCCCCGGCACGCCCAACGGCATTGACGCGCTCATTGCCGCGCATCATAAACATGCCGGCGGAGAATCTACAGTTCTGCACGTTGACCCCGACCTCTACATCATGCAGCGCGGAGGAACGGAGGCTCAAAGCGGGCTGATTTATGTGCTCAATAATCTTGGCAATCAATGGAGTGGTACTGCGGTGAAGACGAAGTGGAGTAACCAGAAGTTCGCGCCGGTGGCGTGGGATGGGCACGATGCGGCGCATCCCGGCGAGCGTACCACGGACGGCGATGGCGGCGCGGAATTTCCGGCACCGCCGCGCGGCTACTGCGTGTATGCGCCCATCTCCTGATAACTGGCCACTCATTTATTTTCCCTGAGCGGTTCATCTCATCAGAGGTAAGCATCCAACGATGTCAGGAGGGTGAAGACATGTTGCTCTTAGTTCTCTTGATTGTGTTGATCTTCGGATTTGGTTATGGTGGCTACCGGGCCGGTCCGGGGTGGGGTTACTACGGCGGCGGCGGCGCAAGCCTGATCCTCACCATCGTGCTCGTGCTTCTTCTCTTGAAAGTCATATAAAGCAGCCTAGCCCGGAGTGATGACCTAACGCGAGTCTGAATCGTCAGTCCGGGCGACGCTCGGTGAGAATGAAAACGGTACACGGGCGTGGCGGATTCAGGAATTAGCCTTGTGGTCCATTTTGTTTCCTCGCCTGGCGTTCCGACCACTTGGACTTGATTTCTTCATAGTGAGTTTGCAGTTCATCCAGCTCCATATCAGTCAGTCTCTCGATATCGATCAATTGATTTCGGGCGCCATCCATGGCGAGGATCAATTCGTTCAGCTTCAGGTTCACGGCGCGGGTGTCGCGATTCTGCATGTTCTGAATCAGAAAGACCATGAGAAAGGTCGCCGGTCCTGTTCCGGTGCTAATGGCCTGCGCCCAGGACTGCGAAAAGTGAAGTACAGGCCCGGTGGCTATCCACACCAGAACGACGAGGCCCGCACCAACAAAGGCCCAGGTGGATCCCAGCCAGTTTGCGGCGGCCGACGCGAAGCGGCCGAAGTGGTCGTGTATGCCACCGGTCTCATGGAGATCTGTGCCTTTATCCATTGCTCCTCCAATCGCCGTGTAACGGTTGAGAACTTAGATGCAAGAAAGGGCTCCGTCCGCCTGCAGAGCCTGGATATCCGTGGCAATGATGTTTTACTGTTTGACGAATAAAAACCCAGTGAACTCACCTCACGACGCGAACAAACTGCATCCAATCAGGAATGCAGGATGTTGAGGTTGCTGTTGTACGCGAAACCTTGAACGAGGTAATCGCGTTCCCAATCCGAACCAGAAAAAGAAGCTCGGCGATCGAGAGCATCGCCGGGGAATCGTCTCCTAATCGCCACATTCCAAGGATGAGCATGCCTTACTCTGCTTCAACTCAACCACCGCAAGCAACCGCCGGGCCGACAACCGCGGAACAGGTTCACACAAACCTAAACGGACAGCTCGGCGCCGCCCTCGCCGACGGATCCGCCGCAAGTGTGCAGGCGGAAATATTGGCCCGCGCCCAAGCTGGCGATAACTACGCCTTCGCCCAGCTTTATGCCACGCACAAGCGGCGCATCTACTCGCTCTGCCTGCGCATGGTGGGCAGCGTGGCCGAAGCCGAAGACCTGACCCAGGAGGCGTTTCTGCAGTTTCACCGCAAGATCCAAACCTTCCGCGGGGAGTCGGCGCTTTCCACCTGGCTGCATCGACTGGCCATCAACGTCGTTCTGATGCATCTGCGCAAGAAAGGCCTGCAGCTCACATCTCTGGATGAGGCAATGGAGCCAGCACCGGACCAGCGACCGGGGCGCAGTTTCGGTGCGCCGGACCTGACCTTGTCCGGCGCCATTGACAGGCTTGCCTTGCAACGGGCCATTGGCGACTTACCTGCCGGCTACCGATTGATCTTTGTGCTCCACGATATCGAAGGCTACGAGCATAACGAAATCGCAACGCTGCTCGATTGCTCGATCGGCAACAGCAAGTCCCAATTGCATAAAGCGCGGCTCAAGCTTCGCGACGCGCTGCGTTCCCAGTCTCAGCAGGAGGGGCGGAGATGAACCACTACGCGACCAAAATGTCCTGCACTGAATTTCAGGCCCAGCTTTCCGATCTCATTTCTTCCGGGGCGACCATTGCGAACGACCCGCATCTGACGACTTGCGAAAACTGCCGCGCTTTGCTCAGAGATCTGGAGACGATTGCCGAGGCGGCGCGCCAGCTGTTCCCGATAGAGGAGCCGCCGGACGCGCTATGGCAGCAGATCGAGACGGCCATCGGACAGGACAAAACAGCCTCACAGCGGCGTTAAGGCGCTGCCAATCATTGCGTGATTGAATCAAAGAGGCAATACGGCGACCCGGATCGGCTGGCACTCAAACACAGCCGACTTTCAGGACCGGAGCACCTTCAGCAATTCAAGCGGATGAATAGGCTTAGCCAGCAACTCGAAGGAATGTTTGGTGCCGGATGAATCCTGCAACAGCCTGGCCGTTGCCGCATTGCCTGAAAAGAGCACAATGCGCGTGCACGGGCAACGCTTGCGCACGGACTGGGCGAGCTGAATGCCGTTGAGACCCGGCATGACCACGTCGGAAAGCACAATGGCAGGGCAATGCTCTTCGATGGATTCAAGGGCGGCTCTACCGCTGTAACGCGCAATCGCATCGTAACCGCTGCGATTGAGAATCTCGACCACCGTGTCGGCGATGATTGCTTCATCATCCACAACCAGTACTCTCTGCCGTTCCACCGCTTCGCCCTGGGTGGCTTTTTTCTTGCTCCAGTTGGATTGACCGCCGTCTGGCCCAGAAGAGAACTCACAGCGAATCGGGGGACAGCAGGCCGGCCCGCTTAACCGGACCGCGGTGGTAACCGCCAAACTCTTTATTCGGGTCATGCGCACCCCTTGGCGGAATTCGGGGGGTAGACAGAAAGAATGAGTTCGGGCAATCCGGTTATACTGCGCCGCATCCGCTCCAGTGTGCCGCAAGGCCGCATAGAACTCTCCGTTTTACCGGATGCGCTCCCATGCCCGTGCGGCCGATGTACAGAACCGACAATCGGGAGGAGTTGATCCAAGTTGAGGTCACAGTATAAGCCAGGAACCGCCAAAATGCATTTCGCACCAACAACATTCGCACCAACAACACTCGCCTAGGAGGCACGCGCGCCCGGATGCGATTGTTTGGTGTTGAGACTTTCAGAAACGTGGCGCAACAGGTCAGTGGGATGAACCGGCTTGCTGAGCAGCGTGAATTCATGACCGGACCGCTCGGCCGAGGCCAACAGGTCGGTTGTGGCGGCCTGGCCGGAGAACAGGAGCACCCGGCAATCTGGAAAGATGCGGCGGATGGTGATTGCCAGTTCGATCCCGCTCATGCCCGGCAGCATTACGTCGGTAATGATCAGTTCCGGAGGCATCAGCAAAGCGGCATCAAGCGCCTCTTCTCCATCATACACCGGTGTCGCCGCATAGCCGCTGAGGGTGAGAATCTTGGCAAGAGTGTCAGCAATGGCAGATTCGTCGTCAACGACCAGTACGACCGGGCGATGTTTTTTGGAGTTCTGCGGAATGATTGATGGCACATCCTCGATGGGCACAATCGGAAAGTTCGACTTGGTCATCATGGAAAGATTTACCTCTGACTGCAACCGTAGCAGCATTCGGGGCATACGTGTTAAAGCTTTCTTCGTACGCCTTAACTATTTGTAATCATGTGTTTATACGGAAAATGAGGGGATGCGTAGTTCTCCGCAAGACCAGCGGAGGCCTGCAAAACGGAATTGCCAATTATGCAAAAGACAAGTATGCTTTGAGTTCAAGGACAGCTTTACGTCAATTTAGCTATAGGTTAAGCGCACGTTGTGATGTGCAAAACGCATAGAGTGAGGTAGTTCCGTGGAGACCAATTCAAACTCAGGCTCGGGTTCAATGAAGTTCGAGTCGATTCTCCAACTCGATGTCCCGAAGGGTCGAGATGGAAAGCATAAACAGATCGTGGCCCTATTGCTCAGCGACATTGACCAGCTTCCCAGCGGTTCGGCGCTGCGCGTGCCCCTTTCCGCGTTGCCTGACTCGAAGGAAAACATTCGCGCGGCCCTCAACCGCGCGACGCGTCTGAGGGGGATTGATGTGGCCACTTCCAGCGACGAAAATCACCTTTACATCTGGAAGGTGGAATCGGAATCAAGTGTGGTGTCCCCCGAATCACAAGGGGAATGACGTTGCCTGCTTCCAGGGATAGTGTAACCAGGCTGAATTTTCTCCAGAGTTTCTGAGGGTGAGCGGATTTCGCGACTGTATCTCTGTTGATTCGAGGGTGGCAGTCTGCGGCGGAAAGTTCGATCCGGAAACGGATGTCTAAGCACTGGACGACCATTCCTTACTGTCGAGTTATCCATTCGAAAGAGTGTTCAAGTTGATACGAACTATCCAGGGCCCTCCGGCGATACTGCGTAGAGTACCGGTATCCGCGGCGAGGCGAGTCAGCCCGGCGTTCAGCGGTTCGAGGACGGCGTCCAAGGTGGCAAATACGCGATTGGGGAAGGACTTTTCGCGCAGCTCATCCCGGATGTGTTCTTGGGGATTGAGTTCCGGGGCATAGGGCGGCGGGGCGAAGCAGGCGGATGTTCTCCGGGACTACAAGCTCCTTGGCCACCTGAGAACAGCCGCCGCCAGCGGCCATCAACAAGAATTCATCGGGGTGAGCAGCCCTCGCCTCGCCGAGGAATACGGTCATCGTGTTCGGTATCCATCTTCCGGCAAACCATCCGGTCGAACTCGCCTTCCACGGGACTGATCGTGCCATAGACATAGACGAATTCGCGTTGGTAGCCATTCGAGACCACCGGTCGCTCAGATGTGGGTGCCCAGCTACGGCGAATGCGTCGGATTCGCCTCGAAGTTGAATTGCCCTTGGAGGTTTAACCTCAATTAGGCTCATCTTGAAAGCGAAGCAAAATGAGAGGACGCCGCCAGAGCTGTGTTTAACTTTCGCGCGGGACGGCACCGGGAACCAATTTTCCTGCCGTCATTTCCCGCCTTCGACGGGCCTGCCGGGGATAACGGTTCGGATTCTTGAGATTTCCTAAGTCTGCTGTGTCTGGCCGTGCCGCGTTTCCTCTCGGTTTGGAAAAGATTGACAGCCTCAGGGGAGAAGAAAAGTCGAAAATTGCAACCCGCGCATCTTTCATGTCTTCTGCCGTGCCCTTCCCCCCGGAGCTGAACAGCTTGAGCGAAAACCCGCAGGCTCCGAGCCGCTTAATCGGCGGAGAAATCCTCCCAAATGCTGCGCGCCGCACGCTCAACTCATATCGCTCGAGTCAACCTCCTATCCCCGATACATTGCTGGGAAGTGGCCAAGAATTTCCCCCGGAATCCGCAAAATGTACAGAAGATCCTCCCCGCGTATCCGGCCTTCCGCGCGGTACAGCAGCTGCATCCGTCTTTCATGAGGCGACTCTTCGTGATCCGTGTGCCCCGATGTGAAAAACTTCACCACCGCTCGTTGCATCCATGCCGAGATCGCGGATCCCCCAAATGGATTCAGTTCGAAGGCAGCTTTCCAACAAATTGGCGAAAGCGGAAGCCGGCTCAAGCAACCCCTTCCTGGCTAGGCCGCATCTTATGCTTCGCCAACACCTAAGATTTGAGTTTGATGACCGACCCTAAAGATCGGACGAATCGCAAGTCTCCTGGTATACGCACCCCCTTTTCCAGGCCGGTTCTTGTCCCTTGAAGGAGACAACGATGAAGAGAGTCCCTCGTGAAAGTGGCGGCACAACGGAAGCTACTTCTTCCCCCGAAAACGGACAAGGTGCCACCCTTCTCGAGCCGCCTCTCCCGCCGCATGGTGAAGCCCTGGGAACGATCCTGGCGGCGCTGCAGACCATGCGGAATGGTGACTTTTCGGTCCGCCTCCCGGGAGCGTGGTCCGGCCTGGAAGGCAAAATTGCAGACACATTTAATGACATCATCGCCGCCACCGAGCAAATGGCGCGCGAATTGAACCGCGTCGGCTTGGCCGTGGGCAAAGAGGGCAGGACCCGCGAGCGTATTCGCTTCCTGCAGATCCGCGGTGCCTGGGGCGGGATGGAAGTCTCGGTCAATACACTGGTCGAAGACCTGCTCCGGCCGACCACCGAAGTGACCCGCGCCATTGCCGCTGTAGCCCAGGGCAACCTGACCCAAACTGTCCGGCTTGACGTGGACGGGCGACCTCTGGAGGGCGAGTTTCTGCGCTCGGCGAAGATCGTCAACACCATGATTCAGCAACTCGGCGTATTTACAGCTGAAGTGACGCGCGTGGCGCGTGAAGTGGGCACGGACGGCAAGCTGGGCGGACAGGCGCAGGTGCCCGGAGTGGCCGGCACCTGGAAGGATCTGACCGATTCGGTCAACTCCATGGCCAGCAACCTGACCGGCCAGGTACGCAATATCGCCGAAGTGGCAGCGGCCGTGGCCAGCGGCGACTTATCCCGCAAAATTACTGTCGACGTGCGCGGCGAAATTTTGCAACTCAAAGAAGCCATCAATACCATGGTGGACCAGCTGCGCTCGTTTGCTTCTGAAGTGACGCGCGTGGCCCGCGAAGTGGGAACCGATGGCAAGCTGGGCGGACAGGCTGTGGTGCCGGGAGTCGCCGGTACGTGGAAGGATCTGACGGACTCAGTGAACGCCATGGCCGGCAACCTGACGGCGCAGGTGAGAAACATTGCGGAAGTGACGACGGCCGTGGCACGCGGCGACCTTTCCCGCAAGATTACGGTGGATGTGAAGGGCGAAATTCTCGAACTGAAAGACACCATCAACACCATGGTGGACCAGTTGAATGCCTTCGCCGGGGAAGTGACTCGCGTGGCCCGCGAAGTGGGAACCGAAGGCAAGCTGGGCGGACAGGCGCAGGTGCCGGGCGTGGGCGGAACGTGGAAGGACCTTACCGATAATGTCAACTTCATGGCCAGCAATCTAACCGGCCAGGTAAGAAATATCGCGGAAGTGGCTACCGCCATCGCGAACGGCGACTTATCCCGAAAGATCACGGTCGATGTCCGCGGCGAAATTCTGCAACTCAAAGAAACACTCAACACGATGGTCGACCAGCTGAACCGCTTCGCCGGAGAGGTAACCCGCGTGGCCCGCGAAGTGGGAACCGAGGGCAGGCTCGGCGGGCAGGCCAATGTGCCCGGCGTCGCCGGTACGTGGAAAGATCTCACTGACTCGGTGAACTCCATGGCCGGAAACCTTACCGGGCAAGTTAGAAACATTGCCGAAGTAACAACGGCGGTGGCCCGCGGCGACTTATCGCGCAAAATTACCGTCGACGTGAAAGGCGAGATTCTTGAGCTTAAGAACACCATCAATACCATGGTCGACCAGCTGAACGCGTTCGCCGGCGAAGTAACCCGCGTGGCCCGCGAAGTGGGAACTGAAGGCAAACTGGGCGGCCAGGCGCAAGTGTCCGGTGTGGCCGGTACTTGGAAGGATCTGACGGATTCGGTCAACTTCATGGCCGGCAATCTTACCGCGCAGGTGAGAAACATCGCGGAAGTGGCGACCGCCGTGGCGCGCGGCGACTTGTCGCGCAAGATCACCGTCGATGTGCGCGGCGAAATTCTTGAGCTGAAAGACACCATCAATACCATGGTCGATCAGCTGCGAGCCTTTGCCGCTGAAGTTACGCGCGTGGCTCGTGAAGTCGGTACAGACGGAAAACTCGGCGGCCAGGCGCAGGTGCCCGGTGTAGCCGGGACGTGGAAGGATCTTACTGACTCGGTGAATTCGATGGCGAGCAACCTGACCGGTCAGGTGAGAAACATCGCTGAAGTTTCAACCGCGATCGCCAGCGGCGACTTATCGAAGAAGATCACGGTCAATGTGAGCGGCGAAATTCTTCTGCTCAAAGAGACCATCAACACCATGGTTGACCAGTTGAATGCGTTTGCCGGGGAAGTTACGCGCGTGGCCCGCGAAGTGGGATCTGAAGGCAGACTGGGCGGCCAGGCAAACGTGCCTGGTGTGGCTGGCACATGGAAGGATCTGACGGACTCGGTGAATTCGATGGCCGGAAATCTTACCGGCCAGGTGAGAAATATTGCCGAAGTCACTACCGCAGTGGCGCGCGGCGACTTATCACGCAAGATCACAGTCGACGTGAAGGGCGAGATTCTCGAGCTGAAAAACACCATCAACACCATGGTCGATCAGCTCAACGCTTTCGCCGGCGAAGTGACCCGCGTAGCCCGCGAAGTGGGCACCGACGGCAAGTTGGGCGGACAGGCCCAGGTGCCAGGCGTTGCGGGCACCTGGAAGGACCTCACGGACAACGTAAACTTCATGGCCAGCAATCTTACCGGCCAGGTAAGAAACATTGCCGAAGTTGCGACGGCGATTGCCAACGGCGACTTATCGAAGAAGATCACTGTCGACGTACGGGGCGAGATTCTACAGCTCAAAGAAACACTGAACACGATGGTCGAGCAGCTGCGTTCCTTCGCCGCCGAAGTAACGCGCGTAGCCCGCGAAGTGGGCAGTGAGGGCCGGCTCGGCGGACAAGCCAACGTGCCCGGTGCTGCGGGAACCTGGAAGGATCTTACCGACTCAGTGAACGCGATGGCAGGCAACCTCACGGCACAGGTCCGCAACATTGCCGAGGTAACAACGGCTGTCGCGCGTGGCGATCTATCGCGCAAGATCACCGTCGACGTGAAGGGCGAAATTCTCGAGCTCAAAAACACCATCAACACCATGGTCGATCAGCTAAACGCGTTTGCGGCTGAAGTAACGCGCGTGGCCCGCGAAGTGGGAACCGAGGGCAAACTGGGCGGACAGGCGCAGGTGCCGGGCGTTGCCGGCACGTGGAAGGATCTGACAGATAACGTCAACGTGATGGCCGCCAACCTCACCGAGCAGGTTCGCGGCATCGTCAAGGTGGTGACTGCCGTTGCCAATGGCGAGCTAACCAAGAAACTCACCGTGAATGCCAAAGGCGAAGTGGCTGCACTTGCGGAAACTATTAATAATATGACCAACACCTTGGCCACGTTTGCCGACCAGGTCACCACCGTGGCCCGGGAAGTGGGCGTCGAAGGCAGGCTAGGAGGACAGGCGAACGTCCCCGGCGCTGCCGGAACATGGAAGGATCTTACCGGCAATGTGAACCTGCTCGCCGACAACCTGACCAACCAGGTGCGCGCCATTGCTGAGGTGGCAACGGCCGTGACCAAAGGCGATTTGACGCGCTCCATTCAAGTCGAAGCCAGCGGCGAGGTTGCCGACTTGAAAGACAACCTCAATACGATGATTGATAACTTGAGGCTGACCACAGACCGTAACACGGAACAGGACTGGCTGAAGACGAACCTGGCACGATTTACCGCGATGCTCCAGGGCCAGCGCGAACTTTCTACCGTGGGACGAATGTTGCTCTCTGAACTTGCGCCACTGGTCAATGCTCAGCAAGGCGTGCTCTACCAGATGGAATCGGAAGAATCCGACAGCATGGTTTTGCTTTCAGCCTACGCCAGCACGGACGAAGGGCATCTTGAATCGATCAAGCTGGGCGAAGGCCTGATTGGACAATGCGCCGCGGACAAGCGCCGCATGTTGATTACGAATCTCCCCAGCCACAGCGCCCCGATCAGATCTGGATTGTTCGAAGCAATTCCGCGCAATGTCATCGTGTTGCCGGTGCTGTTTGAAGACCGCGTCAAAGCCGTAATCGAGTTAGCAACACTCAGCACCTTCACTGCCTCGCATCTGGCTTTCCTTGAGCAGCTCACATCCAGCATCGGCATCGTGCTGAACAGCATTGAAGCGACGATGCAGACCGAGGGTCTGCTCAAGCAATCGCAACAATTGGCAACCGAGCTGCAAACCCAGCAAAAGGAATTGCAACAGACGAACGAGCAGTTGGCACAGAAGGCCCAACAGCTGGCAGAACAGAATGCCGAAGTGGAACGCAAGAATCAGGAAATTGAACAGGCTCGCGGAGCACTCGAAGAAAAGGCCAAGGAACTAGCACTGACTTCGAAGTATAAGTCGGAATTCCTGGCCAACATGTCGCACGAATTGCGCACGCCGCTCAATAGCATTCTCGTTCTCGGCCAGCAGCTTGTGGAAAATCCCGACGGCAATTTGAGCGGCAAGCAAGTCGAATTTGCCCGGACCATTCACGGCGCCGGAACTGACTTGCTTAACCTGATCAGCGACATTCTCGATCTATCGAAGATCGAGTCCGGCACCGTGTCAGTGGAAGCCGAAGAACTGTTCTTCAGCAGCGTCATCGAGACGGTGGTGCGGCCCTTCCGCCATGAAGCGGACCACCGGAAACTCGCATTCGAAATCAATACTGACCCGCGCCTGGCCCGCGGCCTGGTCACCGACTCAAAACGCTTGCAACAGGTGCTCAAGAACCTGCTATCCAACGCATTCAAGTTCACCGAGCAAGGAAAAGTGCAACTTGCCGTGTTCTTGGCCGCTGACGGCTGGACGCAGAATCATCCCATTCTCAGCACCGGCGGATCGGTGATTGCATTCTCTGTTTCCGATACCGGCATCGGCATTCCGCTGGACAAACAGCGAATCATCTTTGAGGCCTTCCAGCAGGCCGATGCAGGCACCAGCCGCAAATACGGCGGAACCGGACTTGGTCTCGCCATCAGCCGCGAACTGGCGAGCTTGCTGGGTGGAGAAATCCAACTCAGCAGTACCCCCGGCAAAGGCAGCACCTTTACGCTCTACCTGCCGCAAACCTATGTCGGTCCGACGACAGCATCGACGGTTGTGCGAGGCGAGATTCATTCGCGGCCCATTTCTCTGCTGCCGGCCTCAAGCGTCAGCGCAACGGAGCACCTACCCGAGCCCATCGAAGACGACCGCAACGACCTGGAGACCGGCGAAGATGTGCTGCTCATCGTCGAAGACGATGTGCACTACGCGCGGCTGATTCGCGACCTCTCCCGCGACAAGGGCTTCAAGGTTCTTCATGCAGTCACAGGGGCCGAAGCGCTGGCACTGGCGCGCGAGTTTCGCCCCACTGCCATTTCGCTCGATGTGTTTTTGCCGGACATGCTGGGCTGGAGCGTCCTTAACCATTTGAAGCAGGACCCAAGTACGCGTCACATCCCGGTGCAGATGCTTACTTCGGACGAAGACTGGCATCACGGCTTGTCACGCGGGGCTTTTGCGTTTGTCACCAAGCCAACGACGACCGAAGGCCTCAACGCGGCCATCACGCGCATCAAGGCGTATGCCACCCCGCGACGGAAACGGTTGCTGGTTGTCGAAGACGAGCCGGCACAGCAGATGAGCATTGAAGCGCTGCTGGGCTATGACGATATTGATGTGAGCTTTGCGGACACCGGAACCAAGGCACTGAAGGCGGTCACGGACGACACCTACGATTGCCTGGTTCTGGATCTGCGTCTGCCGGACATGAGCGGCTTTGATGTGCTGGAGCGGCTCCGCGATACGCCCGCCCTCAGCGAGCTACCCGTGGTTGTGTTCACCGGCAAGGATCTATCGCCCGAGGAAGACATGCGGCTGCACTCGCTGGCGCGCAGCGTAATCGTGAAGGACGTTGAATCGCCGGAACGGCTGCTTGATGAGACCGCGCTCTTCCTGCATCGAGTGGTTTCTGAGCTGCCGCTGGAAAAGCAGAACATGCTTGATCGACTGCATCGCTCCGATGAGGCGCTCGTCGGCAGGCAGGTCTTGATTGTGGACGACGATGTGCGCAATATTTTTGCTTTGAGCAGCGTGCTCGAGCGCCGGGGCATGACGGTGCTCACTGCCGGCACTGGACGTGAGGCGATTGAAACCATCGAGAAGACGCCGCAGCTGGGAATCGTGCTGATGGATATCATGATGCCAGAGATGGATGGCTACGAAACCATGCAGGTCATCCGGCAGAATCCTAGATTCCAGCGCCTTCCGATCATCGCGCTCACTGCAAAAGCCATGAAGGGCGACCGCGAAAAGTGCCTTGAAGCGGGTGCTTCGGAGTATCTGGCCAAACCGGTGAATACTGAACAACTGCTGTCAGCGCTACGCATGTGGCTGCACAGGTAAGAACGAAACACTTCTCTTTTAGAGAGGCGGGGTGTCAAGGGAAAAGCACGACAAAACTGCCGGGGGAGCCGGTGAGCAAAACGCAGCGGGGGAGCTGGTGAGCGAAACGCAACGGGTGAACATTCTGATGGTCGATGACCAGCCGGCTAAGCTTCTGACCTATGAAGCCATCCTTGCCGATCTGGATGCAAATCTCATCAAGGCCCGGTCGGGCCGCGAAGGACTTGAGTTGCTTCTCAAGCACGACGTGGCTGTCGTGCTGCTCGATGTAAGCATGCCTGAGATCAGCGGATTTGAAATGGCTGACATGATGCGCGATCATCCGCGCTTTCAGATGACAGCTATCCTTTTCATCTCCGCGGTCCGCATGAGCGACCTTGACCGGATCAGAGGGTATCAAAGCGGCGCAGTCGATTATATTTCCGTTCCCGTTGTTCCCGAGGTGTTGCGTGCGAAAGTTTCGATCTTTGCCGAGTTACATCGCAAAACCAGGGAACTTGAAAACCTGAATCGGGAGCTGGAGCACAGGGTAGAACAAAGGACCCGCCAGTTACAGGAAAGCGAAAATCAGTTTCGTACCCTGGCTAACTCCATTCCTCAATTGGCGTGGATGGCTGATTCAACGGGGAAGGTCTTCTGGTACAACGAGCGCTGGTATGACTACACCGGCGCGTCCGCCGACGGTGTCGAAGCAGCAGGTTGGGCGGGGATCCTGCATCCGGAACATCTGGATCGCGTAATCTCCGGAAGACAGCGTTCGTTGGATACGGCCGAGTCATGGGAAGATACTTTTCCGCTGCTTGGAAAAAATGGGCACTATCGCTGGTTTCTTTCCCGCGCCGTTCCCATCAGGGATTCCGAAGGCGTTGTGGCACGATGGTTTGGCACCGGTACCGATATCAGTGAGCAGATCGCGATGGAAGACCTGCTGCGGGAACGCGCTGACCTGTTGGAGTTGGCCTCGGAAGCAATCCTGGTCAGAGATTTCGCCGGCATGGTGCAGTATTGGAATGCCGGCGCAGAAGCTCTCTATGGATGGCCTCGGGCAGAAGCGCTTGGCAAGCCGGTGCATCAGGTTCTAAACACTGAATTTCCCGTTGAGCCGGAGCGCATCGAATCAGCCCTGATTGAACAGGGGCGTTGGGATGGAAACCTTGTGCAGCATACCCGCGAAGGTCAGGAAGTCATCGTGGCGAGCCGCCAGGTTTTCAAAAAAGAGACAGGTTCGATTCTTGAAATCAACCGCGACATTACTGCGCAGATGAGAGCTGAAGAAGCCCTGCGCAGCGCGGAAAAGCTGGCGGCCATGGGTCGCGTGGCCGGTATCATTGCGCATGAAATCAACAACCCGCTGGAAGCCATTACCAATGCGTTTTATCTTTTGCGCGATCATCCGTCACTCGACGAGGAAGCCCGTTATTACGCTAAGCTTGGCGATGGGGAACTGGCCAGGGTATGCCATATCACCAAGCAGACGCTTGGCTTCTATCGCGAGTCGCAGCATCCGGTGGACGTATCGATAGCCGGACTGCTGGACGATGTGCTGCAATTGCAAGGGCGCCAGTTACTGGTGAATCGAATCACGCTGGACAAGAAATATCTGTCGCATGGCCACATTCGCGGATTCCCCGTGGAGCTGCGGCAGGTATTCTTCAACCTTATCGGCAATGCGATCCAGGCAATGCCCGACGGGGGCAGGCTGCGCATTCGGATGGGCGAACGTTGGAACGAAGCAGCGGGCCGCGAGGATTTGCGTATCACATTCTGCGATACCGGCGCGGGCGTACAGCCCGAGCACTCCAAGCATCTGTTTGAGCCATTTTTTACCACCAAATCCAGCAAGGGAACCGGATTGGGGCTGTGGATCAGCAAAGGTATTATTCAAAAGTACGACGGCACGATTCAGTTCAGGAGCATGTCCTTCAATGGCGGTAATATGACTGCATTTTCTGTAACCCTTCCCGGCGCCGACCCCGGCATGAAGGTGATTGCAGGCGCGAACCATACCATTGCTGAAGAGGTGGCGAGGGCATCCCGTGAGCGAGCATAAAGCATACATTCTTTGCGTGGACGATGAACAGCTTCCACTTCTGTTGCGGAAACTGGTGCTGGAGAAACATGGATACAGAGTGTTGACGGCCGGCTCCGCGTCCGATGCCTTGCAGGTTCTGAAGGATCATCGCGTCGATCTGGTGCTTACCGATCAGCTCATGCCGGGCGGCACAGGCACGGAACTGGCGCAAAGCATCAAGGGGTTGTGGCCGGACCTTCCGGTCGTTCTGATTTCGGGGGTGAACGAGATGCCGGCAGATGCCAGCTGGGCCGACGTATTCATCAGCAAAACGGAGGGCCCTACGGCCATGTGCGAAAAGATCTCTGCTGCGCTGGCCTCGGCCGAGGATTGTTCCGTGGAATAGACGCTGGGGAATAGATGCTGGGGATCGACATCGGCCAGCACCCCGAGTGCCCTCGAAAAACATCGCCAACTTCCTGCCTGCTTTTTGACCGAAGAGCGGCCTGTTTGCATCCAATATAGGTAGGTTTGATCTATTTTCCGCTCGACGAGTGTAACAAACCCGCACGGAAGGCTGTACTTATGTTCTTTCGAATCTGCTCTATCCGGCGCATCTTGCTGTCGCTGATGACGGTTGCTGCAACCCTGCTGCCTCAGGCCGCAACGGCGGCGTCCTGCAAAACGCAATCGCAAATGACAGCTGCTGAGCGCGACGCGCTTTCCACGGCAGCGCACACCATGGGAAGCGAAGTGCAGAGCGGCGATGTGCAGGGGCTGCGGGCAAACACAATTCCTGCAGTTGCGGCTGATTTCAGTGGCATCGCCGGTTCCATTGATACATTGAAGCCCCTGGTGCAACAGGCGACAATGACGATCGACAGTCTCTATCTGCTCGATGCTTCAGGCGAAGCACCGGGATCTGCGCGCACTGATTTTTACTGCGGGTCGCCGGTGGTGGTGATGAACTTTACCGAACTGCCTCCGGGCTCATATGCGCTGGCCATTCTGCACGCGACAGGTGTGGCCAAGCCGCAACAGATCTCACTGATTCTTGCAGCCACGCCCGATCATCGCTGGATGCTGGGCGGGTTTTCCAGCAAACCGATGACCCAGGCCGGTCACGACGGATTGTGGTACTGGATTGCAGCGCGGAACTACGCGCAGAAGAACATGAACTGGGACGCATGGTTTTACTACCGTATTGCCGCCGAGTCTCTTGATCCGGTGGACTTCCTCTCCAGCCCCAATCTGGAAAAACTACAAGCAGAAGAAGACAAGGTCAAGCCCGATAATTTCCCCGGCGCCAAGCCACTTACAGTTGACGCGCACGGTTCTTCGTTTCAGGTAACGTCCATTGACAGCACCACGACCTTTGGCCCTTTGGATCTTGAGATTCACTACACTCCGGATGCCGGACAGGCAGCACAGTTACACGATCCACCGAGCGCGCGCAAGCAGGTTACCGAGCTCATGACTGCTTTGCTGGCGCAGCATCCTGATCTGCCAGACGCTTTTCACGGCATCTGGGTGCAAGCCGATGGGGGGTCTGCATCCTTGTTCTCCCTGGAACTACCAATGGACCAGATCATTGCTGACGGAAAACTATCGGCAAAGGCTTCGGGCTCTCAAACTCAATAAGCGGAAGGTTCGATCGGCTCTCTATGCTCTTAAAACAGTCGTCAAGTTCGCGTACTCTTTTGACCGCTTCCTTTGCGGCCCTGGTTCTGCTTGGATGCAGTGGATCGTTCTCGCTTTGCCAGTCTGCTTCGGCGCCGAAGCAGACAACCGTGCCCGTGCCGATGCAGGATCCAACGCGCCCCGAGTCGCAACCGCGCCTGGACATGGATCATGATCCAATTCCCTCTCCCGATGCTGAAGACAAGACGCCTGTGAGTACGGCTTCGCCACAGACGCCCGCAGGGCCGGGCGAGATTCAAAAGCGCCAGGATGGCGTTTACACCATGCACCAGGATGTGGATGAAGTGCTGCTCGCTTGCACTGTTCTGGACGACAAAGGCCATATGGTGAATGACCTGTCTCGCGGCGACTTTCATGTATGGGAAGACGGCGTTGCGCAGGCTACAACTTCATTCCTGCATCAGGATCAGCCGGTATCTCTCGGCATCCTTGTCGACAACTCCGGATCAATGCGTGACAAACGTGCCGCCGTCAATGCTGCCGCCCTTACCCTGTGGCGAGCATCGAATCCGCAGGACTCAGCTTTTGTGGTTAATTTTTCTGATCATGCATTTCTGGATCAGGGCTTCACATCCAACATTGATCTGCTGAATCGGGGTCTCTCGCGTTCTGATACGAGGGGCACCACCGCGCTCTACGATGCCGTGGCAGCGTCGGCAGATGAATTGGCTAACCACGGCAAACTGCCCAAGCAGGTGCTGTTGCTGATTACCGACGGAGCTGACAACGCATCTCGGCTGAGTCTCGAGCAGGCCATTCGCCGTGTGCAGAGCCTGGGCGGCCCGGTGGTCTACACCATCGGCCTGTTGTTCGACACGGAAAAGGATGAGGCGGATCGTGCCAGGTCTGACCTGGAAACTTTGTCGGCCAAGACCGGCGGCATTGCCTATTTCCCGCGCTCCATGGATGAATTGAGCGTCATCACCGCGGAAGTCGCGCATGACATTCGTAATCAGTACACGGTGGGCTATCGTTCCTCCAAGCCGACCAGCCTTGGTGGGTACCGCATGGTGCACGTTGAAGCATCTGCTCCCAGGCATGGCAAGCTCACCGTAAGAACGCGCAATGGGTACTATGCCAACAAACCCGCGACGCAGCACCCGCAGACGCAAACGGCGCAAGAGACAAAATAAATGTCGGCGCCGTCTGCCGCGCTGTTCTCTTTCGGAATTAACCATCTCCATTGCCAGCTCATGAGGTCCTCTGCAAAAGGGCCTCATT
>DATDLS010000521.1:0-29548 GCA_036519195.1 Occallatibacter sp.
CACATCATCCTCGTTTGCAAATATCGCAAACAACTCCTTGTTCGTTTCGGCGAACAAGTCAAGCAACTCATGCCTAGCATTGCAGACGAGAAAGGCTTCGAGATCGTGGAGATAGAAGCGGATAAAGACCACATCCATCTCCTCGCTCGTTACTCGCCAAAGTATTCTGCATTGCAGCTTGTGCGGCTGCTCAAGCAAATCTCCACGTTCAGACTCTGGAGAACGAACAGAAATTACCAGTTTCTCAAACGGCACTTCTGGAAAGACCAAACCTTCTGGAGCGACGGCTACTTCACTTGCTCAATCGGGAACGCAAGCAAGAACACATCCTCAAGTATATCCAGAACCAAGGATGAAAACGGCGCGCTATACCTCCACCCTGAAGGGTGCAGGTCTGGCGCGCGAATACTGCTATCAAATGACAAGTTCACCTATCGCTGCAATGCCATACCTCCCGTCAATAAAGGGACGGGATATTCGTTTCGCACTTGTTCTCAAAGAGGATCCAACGCAGGTGGAAGATGTGGGGTTCTAGAAGTTCTCTGGACGCGAGAGACGAGCCTGTAGAGGAGAGCGAATTGCATGGCAAGCTTGCGGACCGTGATGAAGCGCACTCTTACTCGAACTGGCCTATGGCCGTCTGCGAATAGAGTGCCTGTCGCCATGAGCGAATTAGATGCGCGCGAGGCCTATCGCCTCTGGGCCCCTACCTATTCCACGGAGACTGCAACGAGCTTTCTGGACGAGGAGTTGGCGCAGGAGATGCTCGATGGCCTACCCCGCACATAATTACTCGATGCAGGCTGCGGTATCGGGCGAAGGATCGCAGATATTCCAGGGGCGATCGGTATGGATTTGAGCCCGGACATGCTAGCCGCAGGCGGGGCGCGCAACGTGGTGAGCGGTGATGTAAGGGCAATGCCCTTTGTCTCTGAGTCTTTTGATATGGTATGGTGTCGATTGGTTTTAGGGCATCTGCCTGATCCCCTCCGTGCCTATTCGGAACTGGCACGCGTTTGCATGCCCGGTGGGTATGTCTTCGTCACAGACTTTCATCCCGATGCGGTCGCGGCCGGACACCGGCGGACCTTCACCGACCAAACGGGAACGGTGCATGCAATTGAACACCATGTGCATAACAATCACGCGGATCTGGCCTTAAGTGCGGGACTGTCCGTCGTCGCCCATCATGATGGCGCTGTTGGGCCGTCAATTCGCGACTTCTACGTCCGCGGCGTGGGTTTGAAAGCCTACAAGAGAGATAGGGGCCTCAAACTGATCGGCGCTTTTCTGTTCCGCCGACCCGAACGATGTGCCTGAGTTCGAATGAAGCGGAAAACTCGCGTCGTTTCGGATGATCCGAGTCCGAAATTTTATCATGTATGATAATGTCCTTTGGACGAAACCGCTTCGCGGTATGCCCAAGTGCATTGCGTCCTAGGTTTGTCAGCACAATTGCGGTCGCGCCGAAATCGATGGATAATACGAGTGCATGAGCGCCACCGACAGCTGCGAAACGGGCCCACATCGATCGACATCGCTTCATTTCGATTCAATGCCCATACTTGTATCTAAATATGGGCAATTGTCCTGCTAAACCGAGGGTTGAGTCTCCTCTTTGGTCTGAGTCCTGCAGGCCGAATCTTGGGCGAGGACTTCTGTTGTTCACTGACCAGATGACTGAAAAATCACCGCCAGTGCATTTATCCCGGCACTGAATTCGTGTATCAATGGGCTATCGAGACGGCGAGGAAGCGCCGCACGGACTCAAGGACAAAATGCGCGGAACAGGCTCTGAACTCTTCGTCGACGGGGGAGCGTGGCGGCGCACCTCTGAACTCGTCGATGGGACTCCCAGAAAGGCCGAGCAATGCGGTCGTCGACGGACTCATCTAGGGGGTGACTGATAACGTTCGAGAAAAAATAAAGGAGTTTCTATGACTAAGTTGAATGCGAAAGTGGCATTAGTTACCGGCGGCTCGCGGGGCATTGGCGCCGGAATTGCGAAGCGTCTGGCCAGCGACGGAGCGAGCGTGGCTATCACATACACCAAAGGCGCAGATGCGGCTGCGTCGGTTGTCAAGGAAATTGAACGCGCAGGCGGCAAGGCGATCGCAATTCAGGCAGATGCCGCAGATGCAGACGCTGTTACAGCCGCGGTCGAAAAAGCCGTCGCGACTTTCGGCCGACTGGATGTGCTTGTAAACAATGCTGGCACGGCCATTCCAAAACCGTTTGAGGAGACCACGCTGGAGGAGATGGACCGGGTGATCGACATCAACGTGCGCGGAGTGTTCGTCGCGACAAAGGCGGCACTGAAGCATATGAAAGAGGGCGGACGCATTATCACGATCGGTTCCTGCGTCGGCGAGCGTATGATGACCCCCGGACTCGTTGCCTACTCGGCCACGAAGGGGGCTGTGAAGATGTTTGTACAGGGTCTGTCCAGAGAGGTCGGAACCCGGGGGATTACGGTCAACAATATCCAGCCGGGTCCAATCGACACCGACCTGAACCCCGCCGCCGGCGAATGGGCGGCACCTCAGTTGGAAAACACCGCTCTCAAGCGTTACGGGCATGTGGACGAGGTGGCCGCGCTGGTGTCGTTTATTGCCGGTCCGGAAGCCTCATACATCACCGGCGCAAACCTGACGGTGGACGGTGGCACCAACGCTTGACGGAACTGTTGGGCTCCATGCCACCGCAGTGATCACTCTAAGGGGGGCGGGGCGCCCATAACGACATAGTAATTGACTCTAGCCCGCGAGTCATTTGGGTCTATTTGCTGGTATGGATAGATATCCAGACACCAATTAAGCACCTGTCCGGCGTTCTGGTGGCAGTCGATAAACTGGCTATTGACAGTGTGGCGCTCCTCCGGCGTCGGAAAGGGATCAGTTGGGAAGTTGGACGGCAGGCCCTTAAGTTTGAAGAGATATTCACGTCCCTTGCTATCCTGCATCGAGTTCGTACAGTTGAGAATGCTGCTCTTGGTATTTTCGATCCCCTCTGGCACCGAAAAGCTTGTGAAATAGGTGACAGTGGGCGTGTCGGGTGTCGTCGTGCAGCGGCCGTATTGTGCGAAGTGGATGCCGCCGTCATAGGAGGAAGAATATCCAAAAGGGAAGTTGACATTGGGAGTGGCGTGGTCGGGGTTGGGTAAGTTCATCGGTCCGCCCACGGCGATGATCAAGCCGGTGCCGTCCGTCTGCATATTGCCCACCGCATCATCGACCGAGTATGCATAGGCATACGGCGCATTGAGGTAGTCCGGGCCATGAACGAGTGCCACATAGGGGTCGAATTGCCCATACTGACCCTTGAGGACATTAACCCAGTACTGGAGTTCGTCAAAATCTGACTTGATGACTGAGTAATTCAGCGGCTTTTTCGGGTCGCTGTAGCCAGGCGTGTCGTAAAGCTGGTTCGCCGCGGTGTTTTTGCAGTTCTCCAGGAATGGAGTCCAGCCATAAACATGAGCCAGGAGCAACTGCTCTGTCTTTTCCACTGGAACGCCCGTGCACTGCCATTCGCCCGTCCATTTGGTGCGGTCGTTCGTCCCTACAGCTTGGTAATGGTTGTAGTTGGCGTCAAGAAGAGCCGAAACGGAATCGATCAGCGGGCAGATCGGGTCTGTGCCCTTCTGGTTCACACACACATCCCATCCTTTAGTCAGGTTCACGATGGGTTTTGACGTCACCGGCGCCGGAGTGAACACGCTCGTATTATTGAAAGCGGCGGAATTCAGGAAAATTTCCAAAGCCGAAGGAATCTTTCCTGGCACAATATTGCCTTCGGCTGACTTGTAGAGGGGCCAGTCGGCCCCCAGAGACGAACCATACCAGCTGTCGATCGCTGTCTTGAAATCGTCAATCGTGCTTGGCGAGCCGATATAACCGATCAATGGGTTGCCGTAGGGTTCCATCACGGCGGGCAGGTAAACGTAATTGACGTACGAGACATCGTAGTCGACATTGTCCGGCACCCATAGACGCGCTGGCTGGCCCGTTTTCTCATTATCGGGGTTAATCGGCTGAGCACCCAGGGTATATTCGGTCAACTGCTGGGGGTCGCTATTGGGGATTGAAGCAGGCGCCTTATAGAAATGCAACGTGCATCCCACGCAGGAGGGCGGATTGCTTGCCGGCGTGACCTCGTTGCCGTTCTGGTCGCCGTCCCAGTGCTGCTCGAGCACCTTTGGTGGTGACTCATCCTCGGCCGGGCCCTGGTAGAAATTGATGCCGCCGCCTTGCCACCAGTCGATCAGTTGGCCCGACTTCTTCGAATCGATCGCGGGAACTAACGGAGAATAAAGCGGTAGGGTGATCGTCGCCAGGCCGCCCGGCCGAATGCCATTCTCCCCCTTGGCACAGCAGTTAATGTACATGCGATATTGTGTGGCCCTCGGATACGGGTTAGCAGTGAGTTCAACATTGCTGAGCTGGAAACAAGCCTGCATCCAGGTGTCTGTATCACTTGGAGCGCCGGCAAACAGTACTGGATAGATGTTGTAGGTTTTTGAGTTGTTGTAAATCTCGACAGTCATATGCGGAAAATGCCCGTTCGTGCAGTCGATAGACGGGGACGGAACTCGAGCGTTCGCATCTCTGCCGCCGAAGATCAGCACCGTGCACGCCATCAATGCCGCGATCGCAATCTGGATTGAGGTGCGCGACTTCGATAAGGCGAGAATTCCGCAATGAATCAAGTCATCTGAAGTTGTTCTCTTATTGACGTTCATTTCCCCCTCCGAACGCATGAGCGTAGATACCTCCAAGTTTCGATCGATCAGGGCCGAGGATTGGAGCCAGCCCTCCTTTGGGCCCCGGATCAACTGCTTGAGTAGCTCAGCTCACCCCGGCCCGTTGATTGGAACCTTTGCCCTCTGGCCGGGCTTGCTATCTTAGCTGCTCGACAACCCGATCATCCTCGCGGCCGTGGGGCACACCATCTCCGACAGCACCGTCAACGGCCGGTAACAGAACCTGAATGCGCCTCTATCATCGATCCGGTATTTGAAGTATTGCGCTCCGGGGAACACAGCGGGGCTGCCTGCCTGCGGTGGGCCAGATAACCGGTCAATCAGCGCAAGCAACTCTGCCAGACGCTGGGGCATTTGCTCCAGTTCGCCGAACACATTCTGAAACCAGCCCGCATTCAAGTCACCGGCATTCAGGATGCCAACCAGGTCACCCAGATTTGTGACCTCAGGCCCTGACAACTCCGAGAGAGGTGGCATTTTTGGGCAGCCTATCTGCGCAAGAACGCTTGCGCGATCATGTTCGTGGATCATAACTGTGCCCGTGTTTGAACTTTGCTTGAAAAACAGTCCGGCGGATCAGTCCAAGAAACGAATGAGGAAATCGCGGCATGCGCCCAACCGGGCGATGCACACAGCAGGGTCGAGAATTAGGCGACGGCTGTTCTCTGCAAGGACTGCATCTTATTCCGGAGAGATACTGCCCACGTCTGCAATGACTACGGTTCGGCGTCCGGAGCCGGATTGTGAAAAACCGGAAGGTCCATCGAAAGCTGATGGGGGAAGTCGCGGTATGCGCCCGAAAGAGCCGTCCCCGAAATGCAAGGAATGATGTTGAGACGAGACTAAAGCGCCCTCGGTTCAGGACGAAATTTTCGGGAGAGGTAATCGCACGTCTTTCGCGAGCACGATATTGGAAACTACCACGGTTCATGTGAGATGTCTAGAGGTTTTTTCTCAGAGGAAGAAATGCGCCCGGCTACGTCTGAACCCTGTTCGGCAGTAAGGGGAGCGAACTTTGCCCGTTTGATGAACGTCGCTCGAACTCGCCGGGGGGGGGGCGCCTTGGTCCCTGATGGGACGGCAACGGAACAAAGCTCGTCATCCGCGCGATTCACTCTGGATATTTATCCGTTCCGACACGAACCATTGTTTGTGTGGATCGCCCGCATCTGTCTGTGTGAATCGCCTCGTATCGAAGCCGGAGCAAATTTGGCTGATACGCTTCGGCCATGGCAAGCAGTTATCACGCGCTTGTGCGGCTGGGACTCCGATCCCTTGGGCATAGATCGACAGCAAGGATCCGGCCCCAGACGGGGCGCTTCCCAAAGACGCTCGCGTTACCGGACTAGGTTTCAACCAAAGGGCCGGACGGAAGGCCTGATCCGTGACGATTGAACCAGAGTGTTGTCAATTACTGGTTCGCACCCGGTCCTCCCCGCCACACTTTGCAAAGGAGCAACGGAATGCCCCCGCTTGAATGACGAGATCAAAAGTGACATGCTCCCGTGCGTGCGATGTCCAGACGATCCTTGTGCAATTTCAGGACACGTCTCACGGCCCGTTTGACCCGCGCCCGGCACTTACAATCTTGCTTTCTCGAGCGCGCTTCATCGATTTCACCATTGTCCAGTGGGGTTACGCGGCGGCATCCGTCCAGACCGGGTACGGCCTGCCGCCTCTCAGGAACTTTTCCTCAGGAGGAGGATGCCGCTCTGATACCCTTATCGGCATGCGTCCCAACCTGCTCGCTACGTCTGCTCTCTTCCTGGCCGCTGTATCGCAATTCTGTTCGGCTCAAGCGCCGAACTCCGTAGCCTCGCGCCTGGCTGCTCAGAACGCCCTTTTTGACGACTCGTGGCAGGCCACTCTCAAGATGAATCCTACGCTGGCGACCGCGGTCGGCGACTATCGCTACAATGACCAACTCGGCGACTACTCCCTTGCCGCCTCAGCTCTACGCCACCGGCGCGAGGTTGCCGACCTGGCCAGTATCAAGGCGATCGATCCGACCGGCTTCCCGGAGCAGGACCTGATCTCGCACGACCTCTTTCTTCGTCAGCTCCAACAGCGCGTGGATGACTATGACCTCAAAGAGTTCGAAATGCCGCTCAGCTCATCGGGCGGCGGCGGAGGCATTCATGCCAGTCTTGCCGACCTGCCGCTTTCCATGCCCTTCGACTCGGTTAAGCACTACGAAGACTACGTGGCTCGCCTGCACCAGATTCCAAAGGCCTTTCTCGAGACCGAAGACGTTTTGCGCGCCGGCGTGAGTGATCACCTTGTCCCGGTGCGCTTCATCGCCGAAAAGATTCCGGGGCAGGCCGAGGGCGTGATTACCAGCAACCCCTTCGTTCTCCCGCTCAAGAAATTTCCGGCAAGCTTTTCCGATGCGGATAAGAAGCGTCTCACCGACGAGATCACCTCCACGGTGAATAACGAAGTCTTCCCGGCCTACAAGCAGTTCGCTGCCTTCGTCACTTCCGATTACATACCCCACTGCAGAACCACGCTCTCCATCAACTCTCTGGGCGGCGGCACCCGCCGCTACGAGGCCACATTGCGCCGCTTCACCACCACAGACCTGACGGCGGCACAGATCCACGCGATTGGGCTGAAGGAGGTCGACCGCATTACCGCAGAGATGACCGCATTGGCCAAGGCCAACGGCTACAAAGATCTCGCCAGCTTCCGCGACCACGTCGAAAACGACCCCAAGTACCAGCCAGCGTCGGCCGACGCCATCGTCGAGGACTTCAGCAAATACATCAAGCAGATGGAGCCGCGGCTGCCTGAACTCTTCAATTTGCTGCCCAAGACTGCGGTCACAGTCGAGCCGATCCCGCCTTTCCAGGCTGCCGCAGCCACCCATTACCAGGGCGGAACGCCTGATGGCAAACGTCCAGGCCGCGTCTCAGTCGCAGTATCGGATCCGACTCATCGCAGCTTTATCAATGATGAGGCGGTCGCCTATCATGAGGGCGTCCCCGGTCATCATCTTCAGATCACGATTCAGCAGTCGCTTACTGGCCTGCCCGAGTTCCGCAAGCACGGTGGAAACTCGGCCTATACCGAGGGCTGGGGACTGTATGCCGAGGAACTGGGTAAGGAGATCGGCTTCTACAAGGACCCCGGCTCGGACTACGGCCGCCTGCGCTCGGAGTTGTTCCGCGCGGTACGCCTGGTAGTAGATACAGGCATTCACGACATGGGCTGGAGCCGCGACCAGGTTGTGGATTACATGCGCAGTTCCCATGCTGTGGACGAGCCTACGATCCAGGCTGAGACGGATCGTTACATTTCCGGGCCCGGACAGGCTTGCAGCTACAAGCTCGGCCAACTCAAGATTCGCGAACTGCGCGAACGCGCCAAACAGCAACTCGGTGCAAAATTCGACCTCAAGACTTTTCATGATGAGATCCTGTCCGGTGGAGCCCTCCCGCTCGACGTCCTCGATGCCCGAGTCGATCGCTGGGTCAAAGCCCAGCTTCCCGCCACGGTTGGCAACTGACGTAGTCACTCGTCCTGTCCCGCATCCGCCTCGGCAATGAATCGCGCCGGCGTATCTTTCTGACGGTTGCCTGGATACCGGGACTGAAATCTCTCCTGTTCGATGGGCTGGCGGACCGCTTAGGATGGCACCATCGATCGGCATCGGGCGGCAGACGGCGATCGATGGCCGCTTGCCCCTGCGATCGCCAGCTAGGCAACATGCGTGGAGGGAAGATCAGGGGCCAGTAAATCTTCAATCCGGATGGGCAGATCCCGCACGCGAACCCCAGTTGCGTGGTGGACTGCATTCGTTATGGCGGCTGCGATTCCGGCTAAGCCAATTTCCCCCACTCCCCGAGCACCAAGAGGATTAAGCGCAAAGTCGGGATAGTCGAGGAAGGTGACGTCGATCTCTGGTGTATCGGCATTGACTGCCACCACGTAATCAGCCAGGTTGTTGTTGATCGGGGCGCCGGAGCGCGGATCGTACATTGTTTCCTCAAAGAGAGCCATGCCGACTCCCATCATCACGGCCCCTTCAATCTGGTTTTTAGCCGGTCGAGGATTGAGGATACGACCGGCATCGATCACGGTGACCACGCGACTCACGCGCAGGCGGGCAATCTCAGGCTGCCAGGTAACTTCAGCAAACTGTGCCCCGTAGGAGTGAAACGACAACTTGGGCTTGGCTTCTCCGAGTGTTCCGCCAGACTTTCCAGCCCCCGACACGGATTTAACATTCGCGATGCGAAGGATCTCCTGCATGGGAACTATGCCCTGAGTTCCTCCCTTGATACGAACGCCACCGGCGACGAATTCAAGTTCATCCTGCGCTTTGCCTTTGAAGGGGGATCCATCTGATTTGACTGCGGTTAGCAGGAGCAATTTCGAGGCATTCTGTGCCGCTTCGAGGACCGACGGAGTCATCGATGCAGTTACCCAGGAGCCACCTGAGATCGGGCCTGCCGGCAGCGAGGAATCTCCCAGCACAACATCGATCTTGGTGACCGGGATCCCCGTCACATGGCTCACCATCTGGGCCAATACGGTATATGTTCCGCCGCCGATATCCTGCGTCCCGCAAGCGACCCGGGCTGAGCCGTCCTGAAGGAGTTCGACGGTTGATTCGGTTTCGGTTCGCGCGGCGAGCCAGGCACAGCAAGCGACTCCCCAGCCGAGGGTCAGCCCGTCACGCTTCATGGAACCGACTTCAGGCGTCCGCTGAGACCAACCGAATTTATCAGCACCTGTCGTCAGGCACTGCTTCATATGACGAGAGGAAAATGGGATATTGAGGCTCTCGTCCATTACCGGTTCATTCTTCAAACGGAGCGCGACAGGATCCATCTTCAACTTGATGGCCAGCTCATCGATTGCCGACTCCAGCGCAAACAGACCTGGGACGGCTCCCGGACCGCGCATCGCGGTAGGATTCCCGACGTTTCGCCGAACCAGTCCACCGGTGACCAGCAGGTTTGGGGTGCTGTACATAAACGGGGTAACTTCGCCGCATCCTTCGTCATAGTCGTCCAGCATGGAGGTATGGTTGACGTAGTCCTGCTGCAACGCCGTGAGCTTGCCATCGGCTTCAGCAGAGAGCTGCATCCGTTGTGCGATTGCCGGCCGATGTCCTACGCTCTGAAACATCATCTGACGGCTGACGACAAGTTTTACTGGCCTCTTCAGATTGCGAGAACAGGCGGCAGCCAATAAGCCATGCGTCCAGGGCCATAGCTTGCCGCCGAATCCTGAACCCAAAAAACGTGTAACGACCTGCACCTGTTCAGGCGGTACACCAAGCATCGCCGCCATCACGTCACGGTGATTCATGACGGCCTGCGAGGTTTCGTAGAGAGTGTATCTTTGCCCATCGAAGACCGCTACGGACGCATGAAGTTCAATGGGATTGTGCGTCTCTACAGGAGTGGTGTAAACCTCATTCACCGAGAGCCGGGCTGAACTGAGAGCTGACTTCGTGTCTCCACGCTTGCTCTTTTCATCCGGCTTTTCGGTTGTGAGCGGACCTTCCATGAGATGGCCATTGGTGATCGATTTGGTCTTGTTGTAGCTGACCTTTACGTTTTCGGCAGCGGCACGCGCCTGTTCGATCGTGCGCGCTACGACTACCGCCACGTACTGACCGTAGTACCGTACGACATCGTCCTCGAGCGGAGGACGTTTCTCGTCAACGATCATCGAGAAACCGGTCGCCGGAGGGACACGATAGAGCTTGCCGATATTCTCGCGGTGATAGACGGCAATGACGCCGGTCATCTTCTCTGCCCGAGCGAAATCCAAGCCGGTCACGGTGCCGCTGGAAATGGTGGCACAAACCGGCCAGGCGTACAGCAGGTCGGGAAAGTGATAGTCCGAGGTGTACATTGCCGAGCCGCTCACCTTCAATGGACCATCGATACGTGGCGTTGCAACGCCGATGACCTGCGAATCGTGGATCGGATCCATCATCATCCCCCCTAGGCAATCTGGCTGGCCTGAGCCATCGCATGGACCAGACAACGTTTTGCGAGCTCGACTTTGAACCCATTTTGAGACTGCGGCTTTGCCCCTTGTAATGCTTGCTCCGCCGCGACTCGAAAATTTGCCGGCGTGGCCAGCTTGCCCTGCAAAGATTTCTCAGCTTCAAGTGAGCGCCACGGCTTCGTACCGACACCGCCCATTGCGACACGGATATGTTCGATCCTTCCGCCTGAGCCCTGTTTCATCACGATCGCTGCCGATGCGAGCGCGAACTCGTAAGACGCCCGGTCGCGCAGTTTCAAGTAGACGCTCTTTGCACCAGAAGGCAAGTTCGGCAAGGTCACATGCGTGATCAGATCGCCTGGTTCGAGCACCGTCTCGCGATCCGGTGTCGTCCCAGGCAGTACATAGAACTGTTCGATTGGCACAGCCCGTGGACCTTTTGTTCCTTCGATATGGATTGTGGCCTCGAGCGCGGTAAGCGCGACATTTTGATCCGAAGGGTTGGTGGCAATGCAGTGCTCACTGGTGCCCAGAATGGCCAGCATGCGGTTGTATCCACCCAGCGCAGAACATCCAGAACCGGGCTCTCGCTTGTTGCACCCCGTTGCAGTATCGCGATAGTAGACGCAACGCGTTTTCTGCAGAAGATTGCCCGCCGTGGTTGCCATATTGCGCAGTTGAGGAGATGCTCCGGCAAGAAGTGCCTGCGATAGAACCGCAAACTGCTCCTTGACCGTTGGATCGTTTGCGACGTCGGCATTTCGCGCCAGTGCGCCGATCTTGAGCCCGCCACTGTCGATCTTCTCAATTTTGTCCAGTGCCAGGCCATTGATGTCGACCAGCTGCTTGGGGCGCTCAACGTTCAACTTCATGTAGTCGATCAGGTTTGTTCCGCCGGCAATGAAGCGAACATCGGCTCCGTTCTGCGCCGTAGCGGACTTTGCCTGGGCCTTGACGGCATCGGGTACAGAGCGTACGGAAAGGAGTTCGAACAGTTCCATCTCGGGTGTCCTTTAAGCCATCTTTCGAACGGCCTGCACTGCGGCAACAATATTCGGATAAGCTCCACAGCGGCAGATGTTGCCGCTCATCGCTTCCTTCACATCGTGATTTTCGGCACCCCAGGGCTCTCTGACCATGGCTATGGCAGACATGATCTGGCCGGAGGTGCAGTAGCCGCATTGGTAACCGTCATGCTCGACGAAAGCCGCCTGCATTGGATGCAGGCGCCCAGGCTGTCCAATACCTTCGATCGTGGTAATTTCGACATTTTGCTGCATTGCAGCAAAGGTCAAACAGCTGTTCACGCGACGGCCGTCGATGTGAACCGTGCATGCCCCGCATTGCCCATGATCACAGCCTTTCTTCGTTCCAGTGAGATGGATCGTCTCCCGAAGCGTGTCCAGCAGAGTGGCGCGAGGATCGATGCGGATAGCGTGCAATTCGCCGTTTACTTTCAGCGTCACTGCCACCGAGCCAGCAAGAGCCTCTTGAGTCGTTTCTGCCGATACCGGCGTCTCCGCGATCGCGGAGGCGGCCAAGGGAGTCACGGCTGCGGCCGCAGTTGCTACCCCGGCTGCGCCTACGTGAGACAGAAACGACCTGCGGCTCAATCGGCCCAACGAAGAAGCAGGTTCTTGCTTGTCCTTACTTTCGATCGCCAAAGTTGCCTCCTTTCCTGGTGAGCACGATAGGAGTCATGATATATCCCGCACCCCGATAGCCGGCAACACCGGCTCTGTGATGCAGGATCTGCTACCCATAGACGATTGACGCCCAACTCCCCTCCGGGGCAGCTCTTTCGAGGGAGCCGTGCGCGGCAGGTCTCTTGCTCCTGTTTCCCCGGGACGTTTCATCAGCGCGGAGAAGATTGATTTCGGCAGGCAAGCCGGTCCTCCGCGCTGCCCGCCACTCGAAGTTCAGCTGATTTGCTCAGAATCAGGCTGTGCCGTTGATCGCTCTGACCTTGGCTCCATCATGGAAGGACGCGCGGACATCCCCGTTGCGATTGAAAGGTCGGCTCAATTGCTCAAGACCCCCAGGCATAGAACTGGCCGCCGTTACACCGGCAACGAGGCCGACTCGGCTTGCCTCAGGCGTGCTTGGCTGATGCTGCCGGCGGGCGTATAGCCAGGGGGATGGCGGTGGCGACGAGAACGATCAGAGCAAGGGCGTGAAAGCCGCTGTCGTAGTTACCGTTGGCCTGACGCATGTGGGCCACGAGCAGCGGACCAAACGCGCTGGCAGCTCCCCACGCTGTCAGCATAAGTCCATAGATGGAGCCGACATTGGCTGACCCAAAGTAGTCCGCCGCGAAAGCCGGCATGGTTCCAAAGCCGCCGCCGTAGCACATCAGAATGAGGAATGCGACGGTGGTGAGCGTCGCCGCTGATGTGATCTGGGGAAGGAACCAGAACAGTGCGACCTGGAACAGGAATGTGATGATGAACGTCACACGACGGCTAAGCAGATCCGATACCCATGCCCAAAAGACTCGGCCAACGGCGTTTCCGATGCTGACGATTCCCACCATGCCTGCGGCGGCGATCACTGTGACCTTGGCCAGTTCCTGGAAGACGGGCGACTCCTGCGAAATGAGCGAAATGCCCGCGCTGGTATTGAGGAAAAGGATCATCCACAGTGCCCACCACTGCCAGGTGCGCAGCGCTTCGCCAAGGGTGTGGTTGACCGAGGTACGCTGCGCCGTAAGTACCCGAGAAGGTGACCAACCCTCTGGCTTCCAGTCCTTCTCCGGATTGCGCATGAAGAGCGAGGCCAGCACGCCCAGGGTCATATAGGCAATGCCGAGCAACGCGAAGGTGTGGAGCACGCCGGTGCTGGCCATCAGGTGTGTTGCGACAGGTGCGGTAATCAGGGCGCCGGCGCCGAAACCGCCGACGGCGACGCCGGTAATGAAGCCCCGGCGATCAGGGAACCACTTGACCAGCACCGCGACTGGAACAATGTAAGCAAAGCCAAGGCCGGTGCCTCCGATCAAGCCGTAGGTGGCATAGAGCACCCAGAGGTGACTGGCGGATAGGCTGGCGAGAAGCGTTCCCAGCCCGTAGAGGAAGGCGCCGGTGACGGCAACGGTGCGGGGACCTACTTTGCCGAGCCAGAGTCCCCCAAAGAAAGCAGCGAACCCCAGGACGAGGATGCAGATGGTGAATGTCAGCGTGACTTCGGAGATGCTCCAGTGAAACTGCTTCGTCAGCGGCGTCCGAAAAACGCTCCAGGCGTAAACGGAGCCGAGTACAATTTGCAGCACGATGCCCGCGAGGGCAATTCCCCAGCGATTGGTTTTCACGGTTTTCTTGCCCCCTTAGGCGAGTTAACAGCATTGATGAATTCCTGTGGAAGCCCTCCGCCCTATGAACAGCAAAGGGCATCCACAGGACGAAGCTACAGAGGAGTAATGACCATTTCCTTCTTTTGAAGCTTGTTGAGGAAGTCTTCGCCCGTGCCGATGTGTTGATCGACAAGCCGCGAAGGCGTGTGAGCGAGCCACTCGGCCAGCGAGATGTCCTGGTACTCCGGAGTCGGGAAGACTTCGAGGAAGACCAGATCGTCATCGCCCGTATTTTCGATGAAGTGAGGAACCGAGCGGTCGATGTAGCCGACATCGCCAGCTTGAAAGTCCATGGTGCGGGCGCGTCCGCCGGCGGCGAACACGGTCATGCGTCCCATGCCCTTTACGTAGTACTGCCATTCATCCTCATTGGGATGCCAGTGAAGTTCGCGCAGACCACCGGGCTTGAGTCGGACGATGGCGGCAGCAATGTTCGAGGCAGGGAAGTTCTTCGAATCGACGATCTTAACTTCGCCACCCTTGGTCACTTTGGTCGGCGCCATCTTGCCGGTGAAAAATGCAAATGAGTTCGGGACGGCACCGGTGCCGGCTTCTACAGCGCGCTTTTCCTCTTCCAAGGGGCGCGGCAAAGGGCGCTCGAAGATGAACAGCTCCTTGGGCGGAACGTTTCTGAAGGTGCTCTCCGGCACATCGAAGTTCTTGGCCAGAACTTCGGGCACGGTGTGGTGCAACCAGTCAGTCAGCAGGAAGGTCTCGAATTCATTAAAGTTTCCGTCGTCGAACACCAGAAGGAACATCGCGCCATCGGGACCCAGACCCTGGATCGAGTGCGGAATGCCGCCGGGGAAAATCCAAAGATCGCCTTCGTTTACGTCCTCGACGAAGCCGCGACCCTTCTGATCGACGGCGGTGATGCGCGCGCTGCCGGAGATCATAAACGCCCACTCGGCACCGACGTGCCAGTGCAGTTCGCGAACGCCGCCCTTGATCAGGCGCATCTGAACGCCGGCCATCTTCTTGGACACCGGCAGATCACGGACGGTGACCTGCCGGGTCCAACCGCCCCCTTCGATGCGCTTGTGGGCAAAGGAGAAGGGGTATTTGAAAGGGGGCTGACCGCCCGAATCCGTTTCCGGGGGGAAGTTCGACGAAGGGTTTTGTGCATCGAGCGCGGCGTTCTTCGGCTGGGGCTCAAGCTCGTTGACCAGCTGGTGATCCTTGGACCGGACAGGCGCTGCCTCCTGTGCCGCAGCGGCGACCTGCATGCCGGCGATGGCTACGAGAGCGGCAGAAGAGCTTTCCAGAAATTTACGGCGGCTGAGCGGGTTGGAGTCATTTTTGTCGGACATCAATGGGCGTCCCCTTTCTACTTTTGTGTTGTTGTGTTGCGCGCTGCTTTGTCGACGCGGAAGCGGTAGGTAAGCGAGAAGTATCCGATTGTCTCCGCGGCCCCGTGCTTGTTATCGACGAGCACTTCACCGGGAAACAGATGGCCAACTCCGATGTTCGCCACAATGTAGTCGTGGAAGACGTACTTTGCCGAGGCATCAAATTCCTGCCCCAAGTCGGTCGTGGCGAAGCCGCCGGCAGGTGGCTTGACCGTAACCGAGGCCGAACTGGAGTAGACCGAATCGTCCTTCTGTGCGAGGTTCAAAAAGCTTCCCTGGAACAACATGGTGAAATTCTTGCTGGGCCCGAGATCGAGATTGATGCGCTCCTGGCGGATGTTCTCGTAACCGAACAGGTCGACGAGGCCGAATACGTTGTGGTTCGAGGGGTAGGACTGATCGTAGGTCGTCATCAAGTTGGGGTTGGCGTGGTTGTTGCCCGTAGCATAATCGAACTCACCGCCAATGCGCGGCGTCCAGGGCGCCTTTGCCAGCGTGTAGGATAGCTTATCGAAGTTCTGCCCCGCACGGATGGAATTGTTGGAGTAGCTGCCGCGTCCGAGCGAGGCGTTGGCTTCGTAATCGAAGTGGGCCGGCAGCGAGCCATCGACTTCGCTGCCAAATGTCGTTTCGACTTCGTTCCCCTTGATGCCCTGGTTGCTGGTCACGCCGCGGACGGTGTGCACGAGGACGTAGGGGGACAGGTGGACCCGGGGAATCCAGGTGCTGATCGAACCGTACGCTCCATGAAAAGTAAGGCCCGCTCCGTGCCGGTCCAGCGAGGTGGGATACACGGTGACAACGGAGGCGGAGAACAGATCGACCCGGTTTTTATCGCCGATGCGACCGTCGAAGCCATCAAAGGTGCGGCTGTTGTTGGTCCAGTCGCTGATACCGATGATGCGTTCACTGCCGAACTTCAGTTCTTGGCGGCCGGCGAAGATATCGACCGGGATGCCCGCCGGACGAGTGTGAAAATCGAGGTAGCCTTGGCGAAGGTCGAATTCATCGCGCATATTGGATTGAATCATATGGGCAGGCAGGCCGAGCGCATGGGTATCAATGGACTGAAGATAGGCGGTAAGAAAGCGGGTGGGCCTGATTTCGATCGCGGCGTAGTCACGTGTGAGCTCGTAAATACGAACGCCGTTCTCGGTGTAGTTAAAGGAGGTTTGGCCTTCTGTGCGGCCGCGCAGCTCAAAGCTGAGAGTCATCCAGGAGGGTAAATCATCCCATTGAAGGGGTTCGACCTTTCCGCGTTTCTGGGGATAATCGGCGTAGACGGTCTGTTGCGCGATGGCGTGGATGGAAGAGAATGCAACGATTGCCGCCAGACCTATGCCCATGATTCGGGCTGCTTGAAAAGTGCTTTTACAAAATGCTTTGAAATTCAACAACGTTCTCCTATAGAACTTCAACAGGCCTTTCCGGCCATCGGATTCGCGAAAGTATCCTGGTTATCTGCGTGGCTGAGGTCCAGGCAGGCGAAGTCCTTTTCGATAGCAACTTCGAGGTTCGTATTTTCCGTGACGGGCAGAGACGCGTAAGTGCCGACCTGATGTTCGCCACTCCAGCTTGTGAGTTGATCCTCAGATATGCTCACAACAATCTGATGAGACACGAATGCCACCTCGACGGGCTGGCTGTGCGAACCGACTTCGAGCGCGTAACTTAAACTCGTATCGGAACTGTTGGGAAATAGCACCGTTTCTTCGATGCGCTGGCCGGCCTGCAGGCGGGCAAGCTCGGAACGAGTAACCCGCAGGCGAAGAGTGCTTCCTTTCAGGCGGAGTTTCATGAATTTGCCTCCGAAGTGTGAAGTCCGGTAACGTGGCCGATACCGTGATAGACGTTGAAGTGGCGATCGCGCAGAAAGGCGATCAGGGTCGTGTCAAAGTCCTGGGCAACTTTGACTGCCAGGCTGGAGGGCGCGCCGACAGCAACCACCATTGCGATGCCGGCCATCACTGCTTTCTGCAGTAGTTCAAAACTGACCCGACCCGATAGCATCAGGATTTTGTCGCGCAGTGGCACGGCGTCCTCAAGAAACTGGTTGCCGAGCAGCTTATCCACGGCGTTATGGCGACCGACGTCTTCGCGCGAAAGCGTGATTTTGCCTTCCGCGGTGAAAAGCGCCGCGCCGTGCAAACCGCCGGTGAGAGCGAAGACCTGTTGCGATTCGCGAAGCAAATTGGGCAGGGTGTAGATTGTCTCGGCGGAGACAAAAAGATCGTTGCGGCGGCGCGGCGGGCAGACCGAGCGCAACGCCAGCAGGGAAGCCTTGCCGCAGATGCCGCAGCTCGAGGTGGTGTAAAAATTGCGCTCGAGCGTTGAGGTGCGGACTTCAACGCCCGGTGCGAGTTCGACGCGGACAATGTTTCCCGGGCTCGTGGTCGGAAGCGCGCCGTGGTCGGCGCCGGCTGGGGCCGGGCCTCGGACCGTGTCGATGCGCAGAATCTGGGCGCTGTCCTCGAGCACGCCTTCGGTAAGCAGAAAGCCGGCCGCGAGTTCCTCGTCGTGGCCCGGGGTGCGCATGGTGACGGTTATGGATTTCAGGCTCCGCGCATCGGCGGGACCGAAATAAAGCTGTATCTCCAGCGGCTCTTCGACCGCCAGAACGTCTGTGGCCTCGCGCGGAACTTCCTGATCCACACGGGCGATTGTGACCGGCAAGGTCGAAGATGGACCAGGCTCGGGAGAGAGGGGCGGCCTCGGTTTGGCGTCCATCACTTCCGCGTCAAGAGTCTTTCGCGCCACCGCACATCCTTCAAGCCTTGACCTGGAAATCGGATTCTTTCGAAAATCCAAGTACGAATGAAAAACTACACTCTTTAGAGGATGACGCGAAAGGCTTTAGGGTTCGATATTCAATTTCATGGTAATTTTTGTGTAGGTATTTAAAAAAAAACGGAGAAATCCGCAATTTCGTGCCACGGTAAAGGGCGCAGACTGGTAATGAAGCACGGGATTGCGGTCCCCGGGCGACACCGCTTGAACGTTTGCGGTTGAGGTTGAGCATGAGCGAGACGCTGAATGAAGTACTTCCCTCGACGGCAAAAGTTGAGTCGGAAGAAACAGTTCACCTGAACATCGATGGACGGGAGGTGGTTGCCCGGCCATCGGATCTGCTCCTTGAGGCTGTGCTCAAGGTAAAGGATATTCCGCACGTGTGCTACCACTCGGAGCTCATGGGCCCGATTCAGACCTGCGATACCTGCATGGTGGAAGTGGACGGAAAGCTGGTTCGCTCCTGCGGCCTGAAGGTTGCCCGCGGCATGAATGTCGTCACCGAGTCCAAGCGGGCAGTAGATGCGCGAGCCGAAGCCTTCGATGTGATCCTGGGCAATCACATGTTGTACTGTACGGTCTGCGACAACAACAATGAAAACTGCACCGTGCACAACACGGCCCTCGCACTGAACGTGGAGCACCAGGAACATGCGTTTACACCGAAGCCATATCCGGTGGACATGTCCAACCCCTTCTACCGATACGATCCGAGTCAGTGCATCCTCTGTGGGCGCTGCGTGCAGGCCTGCCAGACCGTGCAGGTCAACGAGACATTAAGCATCGGCTGGGAACTTGACCGGCCACGGGTGCTGTGGGATGGCGGCATGCAGATCGGCGGATCGAGCTGCGTTTCCTGCGGCCACTGTATAACGGTTTGCCCCTGCAATGCGCTGATGGAGAAGTCCATGCTCGGCGAAGCGGGGTATCTGACTTCGACCCCACAGAAGACACTGGACAAGATGATCGACGTCATCAAGGCCATTGAGCCTGAAATGGGCTACGGCGCCGTGATGCAGGTCTCGCAGGTTGAGGCCGCCATGCGCGATGAGCGCATCAAGAAGACGAAGACCGTATGCACCTACTGCGGCGTGGGCTGCTCGTACGATGTCTGGACGAAGGATCGCAAGATCCTCAAGATCGAACCGTTGCATGGCGACGCCAATGCGATCTCTACCTGCGTCAAGGGCAAGTTCGGCTGGGACTTCGTGAATCACAAGGATCGTCTGCGAAAGCCTCTGATCCGCGAAGGCAGCGGCTTCCGCGAAGCGGAGTGGGAAGAAGCGCTCACGCTTGTCGCCAGCCGCCTTGGGGAAATCAAGCAGCAACATGGTCCGGATGCGATCGGCGTCGTCGTCTCTTCAAAGACGACCAACGAAGATGGCTACCTGATGCAGAAACTGGCCCGCGCGGTGATCGGCACCAACAACGTGGACAACTGCAGCCGCTACTGCCAGTCGCCGGCCACCGCTGGTCTGTTCAGAACGGTTGGTTATGGCGGCGACTCCGGTTCCATCGAAGATATTGCGATATCCAAGCTGGTGCTCATCGTGGGCAGCAATACGGCGGAGAGTCATCCGGTGCTTGCGACACGGGTAAAGCGGGCACACAAACTCTTTGGCCAGCGGCTGATCGTGGCCGACCCTCGCGAGCACGAGATGGCGACGCGCGCCGACATCCACTTCCGGCCAAAGCCGGGTTCCGATCTGGTCTGGCTCAGTGCGTTCAGCCGTTACATGTTCGATCACGGCTATGCGAAAACAGAGTTCATCGCGCAGCATGTCAACAACCTGGACGAGTATCGCAAGAGCCTTGAGCCCTTCACCATGGAGTTTGCGGCCAGGCAATGTGATGTGCCCATGGAAGTACTGACCGAAGTAGCCGAAGAAATTGCTCATGCCGAAACAGTATGCGTGCTCTGGGCCATGGGCATCACACAGCATGTGATGGGTTCGGACTCTTCGACGGCTATCAGCAACCTGCTGCTGACGACAGGCAACTACATGAAGCCCGGTTGCGGCGCCTATCCGCTCCGTGGTCATAACAACGTTCAGGGCGCCAGTGACATGGGGGCAATGCCCAACAACTTCCCCGGCTATCAGCCGGTCACCAACGACGAGATCCGCGGTAAGTTCGAGAAGACCTGGGGCGTCGAATTGCCCGCCAAGGTCGGCCTGGATAATCACCAGATGGTGGATGGCGTCTACGACGGCAAACTGCGAGCGATGTACCTTTCCGGCGAAGATATGATCTCTGCCGACTCGAACGCAAACCATGTGGCCGGAGCCTTTGAGAGACTGGACTTTTTTGTCGTGCAGGATATTTTCTTCACCGAGACATGCCGCTACGCCGATGTCGTGTTGCCCGGTGCGCCTGCGCTCGAAAAGGATGGGACCTTCACCAGCACCGAGCGCAGAGTCCAGCGGCTATATCAGGCACTTCCAGAACTGGGGGATGCGCGCGCCGATTGGAAGATTACCCAGGATATTGCCAACCGCCTGGGTGGCCAATGGCGCTACGGCCATCCGTCGGAGATCATGGCCGAGATGGCTTCGCTCACGCCACTCTATGCTGGTGCGAGCTTCGAGCGATTGGAGAATTACAACACGCTCCAATGGCCTGTTCATCCCGACGGCACCGATGAACCAATTCTCTATCTGAACGGCTTCAACTTCCCAGACAAAAAAGCCCGCTTGTTCCCGCTCCAGTTCCGCGAGCCCAGCGATGCTCCTTCGGCTGAATTCGATTTGTTTCTCAACAACGGACGCCAGCTGGAGCACTTTCACGAAGGCAACATGACGCACCGCGTTGCCGGAATCCATGAGGAAACACCGGAGCGGTATGTCGAGGTATCGGAGGAACTTGCGCGGGAACGCAAGATCGAATCCGGCAGATGGGTGCGGCTGACGAGCAAGTACGGGTCCCTGAGAATCAAGGTTCTCGTAACGGCCCGCGTGGCCGGCAGGCAGGTCTATCTTCCGTTAGCTTCCCAAGAGGGGCCGGTCAATGTTCTGACCGGGTCGTATACCGATTCGAGTACGGACACTCCAGCCTACAAGGAAACTGCCATCAAGATGCAGATTCTCTCCGAGAAGGGAAGCAATCCCCTGCAGGCGCTCAACTTCCGCTACTCCGGCAAGCCCACGCCACAGACGGGGGTTGAGGTAGAGCGCAAGTGGAAGCGGGCGGATTATCATGTGCCCGGCTCGACCAGGCTGGTGCAGATCGAAGGGCACTCGACGCGCTAAGCAGAAAGCAGGAAGGGAAGATGATGGCCGTTGCAGTCGATTTTCGTAGATTTGAACCCGTGGATTCGCGCGATGATTTACTGCGCAAGGTCAAAGCCGCGCCCGCTGAGCACGCCGAGGCGATCCTGGCTGCCTACCAAGTGCTGGAGAAGCTGCACGAGAAAGATGTCCTCAGCACGCTCAATGGCCTGCTGGGCGCAAAAGACATCGTAGTCGATCGTTGTGCGGACGTTGTCAGCTCCCGCGAGATGGTCAACCTGCTTCGTCTGGCCTTGATCGCCGGAAACCTAGTGAAGCAACTCAACCCGGACGATCTTGATGGCGTTCTGCAGGAAGCGGCGGGCAAGCCGCCCGGCCTGTTTCAGATTGCGCGACGGATGAACTCGAAGGATGCGCGCCGTGCACTGGGCGTGTTCGGTTCGGTGCTCAATATCTTGGGCGCAGCTCTGGGACAGAAGAACGGCAATGCTTAGAGCGAACGGCGGAATTGTCCCGGAGTGACGCCGGCAAAACGGCGAAATACGGTTGTGAACTGGCTTTGATCCTGAAAGCCGCAGTGCTGCGCAATCTCGAGAAGACTGAGTTTCCTCTGTTTCAGAAGCGCATAGGCGCGCTCAATGCGCATCTGCACTACATACTTGTGGGGTGTCATGCCCATCGATTGCCGAAAGAGGGCAATCAGATAATTCGGACTTATCTCGGCCAGGTGCGCAAGTGCTTCGAGCGTTATCGATTCACTGAGGTGCTCTTCAATGTAAGCCAGAATGCGCCGCTTGCGGCTTGGCCCCATCCCTCCTCGCAGCGAAGAAGTCGCTCGAATCTGGTTGCTGTAAGAGCGAATCAGGTGGGTTGCCGTGAGGGTGGCCAGCGATTGCGTGAACATCGTCGATAGTTGACCAACCAGACTTTCGCGATGGAGCGTCTTTGCCAGTTCGACAAGAAAAGGATCGCGGACCAATAAGGAAGGAATGAGATTCCCTTCCACGCTGGCAGGAGCGCCTTCCACCATTTTGTGAAAGAAGGCCTCATTGAGGTATAAGTGGATCAAGATCGCAGGCCGGTCGAAATGGATGACGTGGGGAACTCCCGGCGGAACGATCCAGACCATGTCGCCGTTCATTTCCCGGCGTTCGATTTGGCCATAAGCGCCCTGCCACTCCCCGCGAACATGCGCGGGACTCAGGGCAGCTGTGATCTGGGTGCAGTCATGGAAATGACGTTCCCAGATGGAGCGATGCTGTTCTGCGCTGTAAAGACTGTAATCGGCGTAGTCCTGCGCCACATATTCGCGTGGGGGACCCGGCTTCAGGCCAACCAAGAATTGTTTGTGCGCTATCGTCTGGGCAGCGATTTGTGGGGCTAAGTCTGGCATAAAACCGTACGTTTGACACAGAATCTAAACCATTACCATTGCTTATTTTACCGCCTTCAGATCGCTGAAGGGGACCTGCTTCAAGGGAGAAGAAATCTCGATCCCCGCATCAAGAAATTCTTCGCCGCCATGCCGGCGCCAGTGCCTCCTGATTTCTATAAGTTAACGCGTTTCCGGTTCCCTGTCACGGCAGAGGTCGCGGGTTCGAGCCCCGTCGTCCCCGCCGTCATTCTAAAGCGCTTAGGATGATGGGTGACCCCAAAAAGACTGAGGTCTTGGGTTTGGTATTGGCTCAGATCTTCACGAACGACGCATCCGCGCTGCTGACAGAGAGGCTCAGCCGCGATATATCCAAGGCGTCTGCAATCAGCTTTGACAAGAGAGATAACCCGGTTGCCGTTATCGGTTTGGGGCAGCCCAAAGCGTCAGGCGCGATATCAGCTTTCGGGCTTGGGTTGGCTCCCTGGACCGCGCATCGCTGCCAGACCTCTGCGACGGCGCCAACTGCGTAGATATTTTTCCTGTGCTCTAAGTAAGGGCGCAAAATTTGGGGGCTCTGGTTCTTTGATTCGTACGGCCTGGAGGTTTGCCAATTTGAGACCACGTCTGATCCTGAATCCGATAGGCATTTTGGTGAAATCCATCAATGTCTTCTCATCAAGACCGATTTCCTGCAACAATGCGGCGTGGTAAAGAGGCGCTAGCGCCTCTATCAACTCCATAATCTCTCGAAGAAATGTATCTCGATTCTCAGTCTTCTCTTCGGAGCCTCCGTAGTTGGAAATGTTAATTCGGCTGGCCGCCGTCTTCGTATCACCATCTGCCCCCGTGGCCAACGGCTTCGATATTGTCTCGGGACTGCGCCGAGCCGACTGGCATTTGACTGATCCGAACGGCTCCCCGTGGATGAGGTGAGTGCAATTCTAGAGACGATCCGCAATCAGGTCGAGCGGCTTATCGCGGATGAGGGATTAGCTAGATATTGTCGCGGCGACCAACCAGGGCATCAAGAATGGCTGTGAAACTCATTTGATGAGACATAGGCTTTGCGATCCATTCACCACAGCATCAGTGACTAAGTGGCGGTCAAAGGTCGCTAGTTTCCCGCCCTGAGATGCAGCCAACGCCAGAAGATAGCTGTCGGTTACTTGTGCGCAGTCGAGCAGGCGTGCGGCATGGACATGCTGGCGATCCAACAGTGTGACGTTATCCGGCCAGAATTCATGCCCCGGATGCGCTTGAAATGTTGTCATCAGTTCCGCGACTGCGGCTGGTGTTCCCGGCGAGTTGAGATATCGGGCATGTCCCACGATCCGCAGCACGCCGTTTTCAGTAAGTGGACAGGTCGCCCACGCCTTCTTGCCGGACCTGTCAAACCATTCATGTGCCTTGTCATGCTGAACATGCGCAGGATCAATCAGGGAAATCAATACATTTACATCCAGTAAAAAGCGCGTCACAGCAATTCCTCGCGCAGCTGATGAACCAGTTCGGATGTAACGCGAGGGGAGTTAGGACTGACCGGCAACAACGGCACGCCGTTGCGGGTCCTTCGGTCGGTTTTGGCAGGACGTAGCGCGCGCCGCGCCAAGGCGGAGATCACCTCACCTACGCTTTTGCTTTCCATCATCGCGAGTTCTTTCGCAGCGGCAAGGACGTCATCGTCGATAGCTAAGGTTGTTCGCATGGTAGAAGCCCTCCGAAACATCACGCATCAATCATCATACATCAACTGGAATACGTACTCTATGCCAGCACCCAGTGCTGCGATCTGCCGGTCGACTATCCTACTAAACAGGCAAACACGGAGGAAGACGTCGCCCAGCTCGCTCCCGAGGCCGGATGCCTTCTCACCGTCGCCTTCCCACACTTGACGTTGGAGCAGGCTGACCAGATTCTGACGGTGACCGAAGGACCGGCGGCGGCTTTCTCGACAACGGGACATCGTTCGGCGTTTATTCCCGCCTCAGCCTTTACGCCGCGGCAGGAAGAGCTATTGCATTCGCCTCCGGCCGGTTACCCAGTGCTCGACCTGCCATTTTTCGCATTCAGAGACGAAAGGCGGCATATGACAGACCTTTCTGAATCAACTAAGTAGAGTCGGCATGTTGCGCTGGGTTGCACTGCAATGTACACGAAAGGACAGCAACGAATGCCGATTTGTGTGGACGGAGTGTACACGAGATGGCCGGTCTTTTCGGGCGACCTGATATGTGATTCTCGGCGGTCAGTCGATTACCGCAGAGTCCTTCGCTGGAATATCCGTTTTGGGGCAGAGTAGCTGCTACTCGGCGCTCTTCACCATCTTCACGACGGGCAGCGTCTTGCCATTGCAGAGCGGGACGGCAATGCTTTCGACCTGGATGTAGCCTTTTAGGCGGTAAAGCGGGACGCCGGTGAGCGTGGAGCCCATCTCGAAGCGGTGGAAGCCTGCTGCGCGGGCGGCGTTTTCGACGGTGGCGAGAATCAGTGAGCCGAGACCCTGGCGGGCGAAGTCGGGATGGACAAAGATGGCACGAATCTTGGCTGCATCCGTTGCCGGGTTGAGCAGCTCGGGTTCGCGGCCGGGTCCACGGTCTGCGCCGAAGAGGGTTTTGCGTTTGGAACATCCGCCGCAGCCTGCCAAGCGCTTCGTATCGGAGCATTCGGCGATGAAATAGGTGCCGTCTATGATGAGCTGAGTATCGATGCCCAGGACGGTGCCGAGAGCGCCTTCGATCTGTGCGGGCGTGCAGTCGTTCGCCTGCAGGCCACGTACCGAGGTTTCAATCAACGCGTTCAGAGCGTGGATGTCAGCTTCCGTGGCGAGGCGGAGGGTGAATTTCGACTCAAGTGTCATGCGTGTTGATTTCATTCCTGAAGAAGAGAGTGGGACCGCGATTATAGATCGGGAGCGCGCGTCGATCCTTCCTTACTGCGCTCCTCGACAGTCGTGGAACAAGCTGCCTCGGACTGATCTCCCGCCGATAGCCTCCGCAGTACGGTAATGGGGATCGAGCCGTCGGGACGAGCGGCGACCTTCCAGGAGAGCTCGTTGCCATTCAGCTCATAGCTTCGAACCGCCGTTGTGTCATTCCACTCGGAATGTGAGGCGCGATCGATGAGGAAAGTGATGGTGTGTTTCTGAGGATCGACCGTGTAGCCGCCGAAGTGGACGCTCATGTCTGGTGTTACGCGATCGGCGGTAAAGATCTCGACGGCGTAGTGGCCGTCGGCAGTGAAGATGACGAGACCGTGCGGATTGGGTCCAAAATCGGCATCACGGGTACCATTGGGGAGAAGCTTATCGGCGGTGGCGAGGGCCCATGTGCCGACGATGGAGGTTGATTGCGCGGTTGCCGGGAGCACGGACACGAAGAGGAGCGCCAGAAGCGGAAGATGTTTGCCGTTCATCTATGCTCCAGTGTTGCTTTGTCGCATACTGCCCTGAAATTGGAAGGTCGGAGACGGAGCCTGCATTCGTCGGGCTGTACGGCGGTCTCCTTTACATGGACGACAAATATGCCGAAGCCAAGACGCTATGGGATAGGGCTAAAGACCAACGGTTTAGCGACGAAGAAATGACGCGTCGTCAATATAGACCTATGGACCCTGCGGATTTGAAAAAGCGGAGGCGATTCGAAGGAATCATTCAGTTTACAAAACCGAACTTTGTATTGATTCAGCGTGAGACTGGCCCCGTGATACTCGCCAAATCAACTCAGATCGATGGAAAACCTTTGAACAAGGGCGATAAGGTTACTTTTGAGTTGAGCTTCTCGATCAAGGGAGCGTTCGCAGAAAACCTCCAGTTAATGTAGGGCGCGCATTCGCGCGCGGTCCCAAAACCTCACCTGCGGTGTAGCGCTCCCCGGCTTGCGCCAGCGTTATGAGGCGCGCGCTGCGCCGGGTCGCTATGGATGGTTTGGTGCTCCTGCGGAGGAATTGAACCCCGGACCTGAAGCTTACAAGGCAACTGCTCTACCACTGAGCTACAGGAGCGTAATCTACGCGCTCATAAAACGGACTGCCTCCAACTCCCAGCGAAGTCCTCAAGGACATTCAAGATCTGGCAGACTGGACGGCATCATTGCGTTTCCGGCAAAAGCTGATCGATTGACCTCTGCATCTTGTTGCTCTGAGATCGCGGACGGGTGAAAATAAAGGACCAATTCAGATGTCAGGAGGGTAATAGATCTTCCAGCTTGGATCGAACGCAGGAGCTTTCATGCCGTAATCCAGGTAGAACCGGAATCGGATTTTACGATCTTTCAAGGGGTCAAGAGACTCCTCGCTCATGCCCACCTTCTGGAGAACGAAACCGAGAGCTTGATGATAGGGATAGGTGAATTTCATTTTCGCGAGGAGCGCCGCTATTTGAGGCACGGAAACGTGATCCTTTGCCTTCTCGAAAGCCCTGATGACCTTACGGATGCCGCCGGCATATTGCGGCCGAACGATCACGTCGATCAAGGTGCGTTCGAGGCTTGTCACCATCAAGGATTCGTTGTTCGGGCCTCGCATCTCCATGACTCCCGCCCTTTCCGTGTTCTTCCCGTTCAGGAATGTGATGGTCCGTGAACCATAGCGAAAGACATAGCTGGAGTGGCGTTGTTGGCTCCTGAATGCGCGGTCCAGCCCCGATTGGGTCAACCGCGACGTCGATTTCTTGGGCGACTGCTCATGGTTTACAAAAGTCGGCCCGAGAGTTGCGAGTCCGGTGGAGATGAAGTGCCGTTCCGTGCGATAGATAGGAACCCTTGTAGAAGGAAGATGCGAATTGGAGAAACGAAACTTCACCTACCAGATAGCGAGCTTTGCGGCCATAGGAATCCGATGAGATCTCAGCGACTTTGAGCGAATCATTCTCAATGAGGAGGTTGATCAGTGCGTCGACGCCAAGGCTTTGGGGAGCCTTCCATGCGATTCGCCTGGCTGCGAGATAATCGCTGAGGTCCTGACGTGTCATCGCCCTCGCAGACTGGCGCCGGAAATCCTCAAGAATGGCGAGTTGAGTGGAGACCTTCATGTGCTCCTCTGAAGGTATATATACCTTCAGAAAAGCTGTTTGGGGGCACGAAACCCAAGGGTGCTGGGTATATATACCCAGCACCCTTGGGTAAAAAATGGATGCTTTGTTAAATATTAAATGTCACTTAAACATGATTAATGATACTTGTTTATATATATGAAAAATAAAGATTTAAATTACTTTATTGTCAGAAAAACAATATCTCTTTTCTGACAATAAAGTCAGAAAGATGGTATTCTATTTCTGACAAACGGTGTCTTATGACGATGGACCACATTATCGCTCGCATCAGGCGGAAGGGCCGTGGCTGGATCTTCACGCCCAAGGACTTCGTTGACCTGGGATCACGGGCGGCGGTCGACCAGGCGCTTTTGCGGCTGACAAAGGATGGGAGCCAGGGTCTCAGGATTCGGCGACTTGCCCGAGGGCTTTATGATTATCCTCGCAGGCACCCCGTCATGGGTATCCTGTCGCCCGATCCCGATGCAGTAGCTCGTGCTTTGGCAAAGCGAACTGGAAGTCGTCTCATGCCCTCTGCATCGAAAGCAGCAAATATGCTGGGACTTTCGACACAGGTTCCGGCGCAAAATGTTTACCTGACAGACGGCCGGTCTAAGACTGTCAAGGTGGGGAAGCAGGTTGTCCGTCTGAAACATGCGGCACCATCGAAGATGGCCTTTGCCGATTCTCCAAACGCCAACGTGATGCAAGCTCTGCGTTCGATGGGCCGCAAGAACGTCGGCGACGACGTGGTGAAGCAGATTGCACGCGCAGTGCCTCGTAAGACGAAAGACGATTTCATTCGCCTTTTGCCAGTCGCACCCGACTGGACACGCCCGATTATGAAGAGAATTGCTTCGGAGTAGCAGATGAACGAATTCGCATTGGCTCCCGCAGGTGAGCGCCAGAGCGCGTTTATTGAAACGGCAGCCCGCATGGGCGTGAGCCCTCTTATCATCGAAAAAGATTTCTGGGTCTGCTGGTGCCTCGGACGGCTGTTCGAGATGCCCGATCTTCCAGGTCATATATTCAAAGGGACCTCGCTGTCAAAGGTATATGGTCTCATTCATCGATTTTCAGAGGACATTGACATCTCTCTCAACCGCGCAGAAAAGGGCTTCGGCAAAGACAACGATCCTGCCGCTGAAGACCTCTCGGGAAAGAAACGACAAAAACTGCGCAATGAGCTTGCCGGCGCTTGCGCCACATATATCGAGACTGAGATGCTTCCACGTTTTCAGAAAGCGTGCCAGTCGATTCTGGGCGAAAATGGGTGATCCGTATTCATGGACGAGCGCGACCCCGACCGTCAGAGCATCCTGTTTCAATATCCGACAAGTCTTACCGAATATCAGGCCGGCGCCTATCTCAAGCTGCGTATTCCGGTCCAAGTGGGCCGGTGATTCCATTGGATGTGGGCCGCAGATTACGGTGTGATGTGGGCCGCGATTGGGTTGCGATGTGGGCCGCATTTTTTGTTTCACCGTAATCGTGGCCCACATGGCGTAATCGCGGCCCACATCGAACGTAATCGTGGCCCACATGGAACGTAACGGTCGAAGTGGGCCAGGGTGGGAACAGGCGTCGTTGGTAATCCCAGGCAGGTGTTTTCCTTAAAACAAAGGAGAACATGTTGTCAGAAAAGAGATTACCCATGGAATGTGCCCGGCCTCGTTATGTGGCCGGGCATGTAGGAAGCC
>DATDLS010000522.1:0-35450 GCA_036519195.1 Occallatibacter sp.
GCCACCACGGCCTTATTCGCGCAGGCACCGGCCCCAGCGGCGCCCCCAGCCGTAGCCCCACGACCGCCACGACCCGCGCCGCCCACGCGCGATCCGCACACTCCGGGCTATGTCGAGGCGGCCACGCTGCCGGACGGAAGCAACGCGCCCAGCGATGCTGACGGCAACTTCATTCTCGGCCCCACGCATCCTGCCGCGCCAGAATCGGTTGTCCAGCCGGCCAATCCACAGGGTGCGGTGATCGAGTTCGACATGAACTCCACGGACAGCAAGCGCTACCCGGGCATCGCCCGCGAGCCCGGCACCTTCGGCACACCGGACCCTGCGAACCCGGCCAGGCTCCTGGTCCCCACCAGCCATCGAGCTCCCTGGACCCGGCGCGTCACCGTCTACGTGCCCAAACAGTATGTTCCGGGCAGTGCCGCGCCCTTCATTGTCGGCGCCGACGGCCCTGACCGAACCCTGTTCACCGTCCTCGACAACCTCATCGCCGAGAGCAAGCTGCCGCCCATGGTTGCCATCTCCATTTCAAACGGTGGCGGAGACGCGCAGGGCAGCGAGCGCGGCCTCGAATACGACACCATGTCCGGCCTCTACGCCGAGTGGGTAGAGCACGAAGTGCTGCCGCTGGTCGAAGCCCAGGCCCACGTCCGGCTCTCCCAAGACCCCGACGCCCGCGCCACCATGGGCGGCAGCTCAGGAGGCTCCTGCGCCTTGATCATGGCCTGGTACCATCCTGAGTGGTACCACCGTGTCCTCACCTACTCCGGCACCTACGTTAACCAACAGTGGCCATGGAACCCCGCCACGCCCCACGGCGCATGGGAGTTCCACGAACACCTGATTCTCGGCTCACCCACCCAGCCCATTCGCCTCTGGATGGAAGTGGGGGACCGTGACCTGTTCAACCCCAACGGGATGCAGGATGGCATGCACGACTGGGTCATCGCCAACGAACAGATGGCCAAAGTCCTTGCCGCCAAGGGGTACCACTATCAATTCGTCTTTGCCGTCAATGCCGGCCATGTGGACCACGCCGCCAAGCTCCAAACGCTTGCTGAAGCCCTGGAATACATCTGGCAGGGTTACCCGATCAATCGGAAGCCGTAGCAGATGCCCGACCGAGCCCAAATACCAGCTTCCCCACACACGACCCGTCTTTTATTCTTGCCGATGGCGTGTGCCGCCACGAAATTCCGGATTCCCTCTCATCCAACGAGCCTGCAACCAACCGGCCCGAGACCAGCCCCATGCCGTCCGCTCATTCGGCGGACAGGATGGGGTACCTACGACAAACGTATTTCGGTTTCTTTTCCTCGCAGGACGGCAAAGCCGCCCTATCCGACCATCTCAGCGACAATGCCCGGTGCGGCTGCCAACGCAGCATCAATCTGCCCATGCTCTTTGCCGCCAGCCTCGGCAATCTCCGGCTTTCCGCCGCCCGAGCCGCCCACTAACTTGGCTACTGCCGCCACCAGCTTCCCGGCCTGCACGCGCTTGGTCAACCCGGCGGTCACCCCGGCAATCAGCGCGACCTTCCCTTCCGGCTGCGCCGAGGCCAGCACCACTACGCCCTCGCCCAGCTTCTGTTTCAGGTTGTCGACCAACGTGCGAAGCTGTCCGCGCTCCAGCTGGTCAGCGCGCAGCGTTATCAGCTTCACGCCCTTCACGTCCACCGAGCGCGCCAGCGCTTCGTCCAGCGACCCGGCTGCCGACTTCATGCGAACGTCCTCCAGTTCGCGCCGCAGCCGCTTCAGTTCCTCATCCTGCGCCGCAAGCTTGGCCCGGAAGGCTTCCGACGGACTGCCGCCTGCAGGCGGCGGAGCAATTTGAGTGGCTACTTGCGAAAGAGCAAAATCCTGCCGGAACGTATCCAGTGACCCGAACCCGCTGATCGCCTCCAGCCGGCGCACGCCAGAGGAAACCGAACCCTCGCTCACAATCTTGATCAGGCCAATCTCGCCCGTCGCGCCGGTATGGGTCCCGCCGCAAAGCTCGGTCGAGAAGCCATCCGACAGCTTCACTACCCGCACCTTGTCGCCGTATTTCTCGCCAAACAGCGCCATGGCGTGGTACTCATTGACGGCCACATCAATCGGCACATCTTCCAGCGTCTCGACCTTGGCGTTGGCCAGCACTTCGCGGTTGACGATGTCTTCAATTTCTTCCAGTTCTTCATCCGCCACCGGTGCAAAGTGCGAGAAATCGAAGCGCAGCCTGCCCGGCTCGACCGAAGAGCCGGCCTGCTTGACATGCGTGCCCAAAACAGCGCGCAGCCCCGCATGCAGCAGGTGTGTGCCGGTGTGGTTGCGGCGAATATCGTTGCGGCGTTCGCCATCGACCACCGTGTTGAGGTGGTCACCGACGGCCAACGGTTGCTTGAGCACAGCCTTGTGCGCGCGGACGCCTTGCACAGGTAAGACACAGCCGGTGATCTCGGCGACGATGGTGTTGCCATCAGGCGAAGTGAAACGGCCGGTATCTCCCACCTGTCCACCGGAGTCGCCGTAGAAGCTTGATTGATCCAGCACAACATCAACAGTATCCCCGCCGGCCGCGAAGGGCACGCCGGCTCCATCCTTGACGATGGCGAGCACTTCAGCCCCGGTGGCATTGAGCTGCTTGTAGCCCAGGAAGCTCGTTTTGGGCAGATCGCGAAAAGCCGGGCTGGCAGATTTTTGGCTGCCGCCTTTCCAGCTGGCGCGGGCGCGGGCCTGTTCGGCTTCCTTGGCACGCTCGAAACCGCCTTCGTCAAAGCGAATGCCGGCATCGCGCGCTGCATCGACCATAAAGTCGAGTGGTAAACCGAAGGTTTCGTAGAGGTGAAAGGCTTTGTCGCCCGTGAATTCGCCCTTCAACTCTTCGTTCAGGCGCGCGACACCAATCCTGAGTACCCGGTCGAACTGCTTCTCTTCTGCTCCGATCACCTTGGCGACGCGCGCTGCAGAGTCGTCGAGCTCCGGATAAGCGCCCTGCATCAGATCCCGCACAGCGTAGACCATCTCGTAGAGAAACGGCTGTTCCTGTCCGAGCAGTCGTCCATGGCGGATGCCGCGACGGAGAATCTTGCGCAGTACATACCCACGGCCTTCGTTGGAAGGCAAGACGCCGTCGTTAATAAGGAACGTGGCGGCGCGGGCGTGGTCGGCAATGATGCGCAGGCTGGCGTTGCCCACCTGGTTTGCTACGCGGGTCAATTCAGCCGCCTTGGCAATCAGTGGCGTAAATAGATCTGTCTCAAAATTCGAGACTTTGTTTTGCAGCACGGCAGCTACGCGTTCGAGGCCCATGCCCGTATCAATGGAAGGCTGGGGCAGCGGCGTCAACCTGTAACTCGTCGCCTTGGTCGCCGGATCAACGACAGCGGAGCGGTCGAACTGCATGAAGACCAGATTCCAGATCTCCACGTACCGCGCCTCATCCTGCCCAAACGGCAAATCAACGCCCGGCGTCTCTGCCGCCTCCATGCCCATGTCGTAAAAGATCTCCGAACACGGGCCACACGGCCCCGTCTCACCCATCTGCCAGAAGTTATCCTTGAGGCCGTACTCCCGGATGCGCTCTCTGGGAACGCCGGCCTCGATCCAGAAGGCTTCGGCTTCATCGTCACGGGGAACGTTGTTGGCAGGGTCGCCTTCAAAGATGGTGACGTAGAGCTTGTCTTTGGGAATGCCGTACCACTGGTCGCTGGTGACCAGCTCCCAGGCAAACTGAATCGCGTCGCGCTTGAAGTAGTCTCCAAACGAGAAGTTCCCGAGCATCTCAAAGAAGGTATGGTGGCGGCGCGTAAAGCCCACATTTTCCAGGTCGTTGTGCTTGCCGCCAGCGCGTACGCATTTCTGCGAAGTGGTGGCCCGCGCGTACTCCCGCTTTTCTGCGCCCAGAAACAGGTCTTTGAACTGGTTCATCCCCGCATTGGTAAACAGCAGCGTGGGGTCGTTGGCAGGCACCAGCGAGGAAGAGTGCACCCGGCGGTGCCCCTTCGATTCAAAAAAGGACAGAAAAAGCTCGCGGATTTCATTTCCGGTTCGGGATTGCATGGCCTAACCAGTGTAATTGGCAGTCTCGGCTCCCCGCACCTGCAGAAAACAGGGGATCTGTTTTGGATCCTGTTCCCCATCAGGCCATTCGGAATGGGCGGGCAGTACGGCCTCACTCACCGCCCATTTCGTACTTCCGCCTGAGCTCGCGCAGAGGAGGAACGAACTCACCGGCCCCCGAGGGCCAAGCGCCTTGATCGTCGAGACTGCTGACAGGCGCGTGCGACGAGCGAAGTTGCCGGCCCTTCTCGAAGGCGGTCAACCCGTCCGGTCCGAGGACAACCATCCCGGCATGGGGGAAATAGGCATGGGGGGGGGGAAATGGGCACAGCGGAGCAGGTCCGCTCCTCGCACAACGTGCCCCGCACCCGGCTCGCCAGAAGAGAGCAGAACCTGGATCCGAGAAACTGGATCCGACGAGAACCTGGATCCGAAATGATCAGAGCGCCGCAGTGGATCCACTCTACGTCCCTTTTGAGGGATGCGCTGCGAAATCGAATGAAAGACGATCGTTGTCGGCAGGCCTGATTGCTTCGGCTGGCGTAATGGTCACAGCGACCATCAGCGTCGCGGAGGGCAATTGCCGCAGCGGCCGCTCTCGCCGACTGGCTGCGCTCCCACGACGGATAACCGCAGCGACTCTCAAACTCCCGGCGTCGCGCTTTTCTCCCTACCATAAAGGCAAATCGATCCTCGCCAGTGCGCCCCATGCTCCGGTCCAACAATGTAGTCGAGGAGAATGCTAAAACACCCAGGTCCACTGCGGTTCTCCGTGCCCCCCGCTCCGTTTCTGCATCCTCCTCAGCGATGGTTCATCGGGAGGCACCAATGGATAAATTCGCTTTGTTAGCTCTGCTGCAGGCCAAGCCCGGCAAGGAACAGGAAGTAGAAGCATTTCTGAAGTCAGCTCAGCCCCTGGCTGCCCGCGAGAACGGAACCACGAGCTGGTACGCCGTCAAACTCGGCCCCGCCAGGTTCGGTATCTTCGACACCTTTAAAAACGAAGATGGGCGCGATGACCATCTCACCGGCGAAATCGCCAAAGCCCTGTTCGCCAAGGCTGAACATCTGTTCGCCGTCCGACCCCAGGTGGAAAAGCTCGAGATTCTCGCCTCCAAAGCACCCGCCGAATAAGCCGAACTCCCCAAGGAAACTTGTTCGATGGAAAGAAATCGGCGCCCCAACCCAGCCAAAACAGCGGAGCTCTGTCTGCTAGCCCTCGATCTACCGTGTCCTTTTTCGGCCGCCGGGAGTGGGACAGCAATCCTCCAAGACTCCACCCACAGAACAGCACACAGCCTCAAGCGCGCAACCGGTGCCCAGCTACGCGTCGGTCCCCTGGTCGTCCAGATTCTCCAGCCCCGCCAGGGATTCCTCTGGCAGCTTCCATTGGCGCAGGATCTTCGCAATCGCCTCCGTCGAAAAACCCGCCAATACCAGGCGCCGCATTACCCGTGCCGTCTCTTTTGAATTTTCCGGTTTCCTGATCCGCTTACGTTCCAGATGTTCCCGCGCGAGCGCCTCTTCATTTATCTGCCCGTAGCGCGCCTCCAGCGTCTCGGCGATCAGTTTCTTCTCCACGCCCTTTTGCTCGAGGTCCTGGCGAACGCGCCGTACGCCCAGCTTCTGGTTCTCCTGCCGCAGCCGCGCATAGGCTTCGGCGAATGCCGTATCGTTCAGGTAGCCGTAGTTTTTGAGTCGCGCTAGCACCGCGGCGATCGCCACCTCGCCCCGCCCGTCCGGCTCCATGCGCGTCTTCATCAGCCGCCGCAGTTCCGCTTCGGTTCGCATGCGCCGCCCCAGCGCCTTCACAGCATAGTCAAAGAGCCCAGCCTCATTCAGCATGGGTCGCGGCTTTGCGGGTTTACGCCCAAACGGCATCGGCTCAGTCCGTCTCAGTCCATCGGAATCAGGATGTGATCGTGGCGTGTGCGCCGCCAGCGATCGTGTTTGAATTCGCTGTCAAGGGTAAGAATGTCGCCGGTGTCGAGCTCATCCGCCATATGGATCAGGCAAGCATCGGCGAAGTCAGCGGGCGTGTCGCGGTACTTCCGGAGTATGGCACGAACTGTGCCCGCCGAAGGCAGCAGTTGAAACCCAACCTGGAGGATTCCCGCCTCAACGCTGGCGAGAATACCGCGAGCAGCCTCCGGTGTGCGGCGAAGCAGGTGCAGCGACTCGGCGACGACGGCTTGGCAGGTAACCAGCGGATTGGGCAGCGCGGCGTGAATGCGAAGGCAGACGCCGTGGCGCGGCTCGTGCTGGTCGTAAATGGATACAAGAAAGCCCGTGTCGACAAACACAGGTCCCACCGGGCGCGTCCTGGGGCAACGCTGTTTGCCGAACTCCGCTTGCTTGGCATCGCTGTCGGCGGCTTGCGCCGGCTGCGGCCCAAGCTCTGCTGGCCGAAGTCTTCCCTATGCTTCTTGTTCGTGGCGAGGTCAGCGATACAGCTGTCGAACATCCCGACACCAATCAGCATCCGGGGAGGTTGAGCGGCCCTGCGCTCCTCCACAAGCCGGATTCCTTCGCGAAGGACCCGTGACGCAGTCCAGCCGGTAGGGCGCACCAGCTCCCCGAACGCCGCCTGCGTCTCCTCGTCTAGCCGCGCTTGTACGACTGCGCCCATGGCGGAAGTGTACAACAGTAACAGAATCTGTAATACACTCTCCGGCGCCAGCCCGCACACTGGGCGCACCAGCACTGCTCGCTGTCGCCCCGCTCACGGTCGGCTACCTTTCGTCCACTGATCCACCCAGTCATTCACCGTCTTGTACCAGAGCTGAGAGTTCTCTGGCTTCAGCACCCAATGCCCTTCATCCGGGAAGTAGAGCATCTGCGACGGCACCTTCAACAACTGCAGCGTGTCGAACAGCTGAAAGCCCTCGCTCACGTCTAGCCGGTAGTCGAGCTGGGAATGAATCACCAGCGTGGGGGTCTTGAAGTTCTTGGCCGAGAGCGAAGGCGACCACTTGCGGAAGGGGTTCTCCGGATCCGGCTTGCCGTAGTAGTCCCACGGGCGCCCCTTGAACTCCCAAAGGTTGAACCAATCCTCTTCCGTCGATCCAAAGGCTGACTCGGCATCGAACAGGCCGTCGTGGCTCACAATGCACTTGAATCGGCCGGTGTGGCCCAGAATCCAGTTGGCCATGTAGCCGCCGTAGCTGCCCCCCAGCGCGCACTCGCGCGTCTTGTCGATGAAGCTGTAGTGTTGCTCGGCGTAGTCCAGGCCCAGCATCAGGTCGCTGAAGGGCTTGCCGCCCCAGTCGCCGTTCACGCCGTCGACGACCGCCTGGCCATATCCGGTAGACCCGCGCGGATTGACCATCACCACAACATAGCCGTTCGCCGCCAGCAGCTCAGCGTTCCAGCGGTAGCTCCACGCATCGCCCCATGCGCCTTGCGGGCCGCCGTGAATAAGGAACTTGACGGGATATTTCCTGGCGGGGGCGAATGCTGGAGGTTGGATGACAAAGCCCTGCAACTTGGTTTGATCGGCGGCCTTGAACCAGTACGAGTCCATCTTCGGCAGATCAAGTTGCGTGAGCAGAGCGTCGTTGAGGTGAGTGAGCGGTCGGGTCCGCTTGCCGAGCGGAACGCCGGCGATCATCCGCACAGCGACTGCTTCGCTTGGTTGTTGCACCGTCATGTGCGCCGCCACGATCGTGTTGCCGTCGTTCAGAGGATGGAGATCACTGAACTCGCCGTCCCTTTCGATCATCGAGACCCCGCCGTCGATCGTCACCATCGTGACGGGGGCTTGGCCCTCACGGCCTGAAGCGAGATAAATCGCCTTTGAATTGGGTGCCCACGCGAATTCGTCCACCCAATTGTCAAACGCGGGCATCAGGTCTGTCGCAGTCTTTCCCGCCCGGTCGTAGAGGAAGAGGCGGAATTTGTCGCTTTCATACCCAGCCCGGGCTTGGGACCGCCAGGCCAGGTATTTCCCGTCCGGTGAGTAGGCGGGATTGAAGTTACCCCCGGCCGACGTGCTCAGCTTCACCGGTTTGGCAGCCGAATCCGTCAGCTCGAGGGTAAAGATGCTGGCGCTGACGCTGGTCGCGGGCTCGGGATCGAGATTCTCGGTAAACGCCAGTTCCTTCGAATCGGGCGAGATATCGAAGCCGCCTCCGCCCTCGATCGAGAAGGGCGGCACATCGTGCGGATCGTTGGGAGTCAGATCCCGCACCGCGCCCGTCTCGACCATAACCAGAAACAGATGGGACCGTTTATCGCCCGTGAAGTGGTTCCAATGGCGATAGAGCAGATGGGTAAAAATCTGCGCCTTCACCTTGCTGGCCGCCTGGGCCGCATCGCGATCGGCATTGCACTTGTCGCCGGCGCCTCCGTCGCCCGGCACAGCCGCGGGACAGTCTGGAAAGACCGAAGAGGAGAACAGCACGAAGTGCCCATCCGGCGCCCATTTCGCGTTATCCGCCTCGGTAGAAATCGCAGTCAACTTGCGGGCATTGCTTGAGGTCCCGGTAGCCGGATCGAAGTCCGCGAGCCACACCTGCTGGCTCCCGCCACGGCTGCTCTCGAACAGAATGCGCCTGCCGTCTGCCGCGAACTGAACCCCGCTGTCGCCCGCCTGGGCGACGGCCAGCTTGGTCGGTTCTCCGCCCGCAAGCGCCTGCAGCCAGAGCTCCGTTGTCTTCGAGTTCTGCGCCAGGTTGACGGTCGTGACAGAGTAAGCCAACCACTTCCCGTCGGGTGAAACGGAGGTCTCGCCCAGCCGCTTCATGGACATCATGTCCTCGAAAGTCATGGGCCGCTTTGCGGACACAGTTTGGGCGGGACAGAGCGGTAGGAGGCCGGCGGCAGCAAGCGCCGAAACGAAAACAATCCTGGATGTGCGCATGAGATTTTTCCCGTCCGCGCAAGGAAAATCAGCACCTGCGCGAAGGAAAAGTGTACACCGCTCTATGCTGGGCAAGCAGAGCCGGAGAGCAGGCTTTCGATCCGGGGACAGGTCAGGCCGCAGGGTCAGGGCCAAGCCGAGGCCTCAATGCGACGAAGACCCATCTTCCTTGCTGCTGGTGGCAAAGAGAATCGACACCACAAAAACCACGATGATCACTGGCACAACAAAGAAGGGGGAAGTAATGTGCATGGCCGAGACTCCTAGCGATTAGACTACCAAAAAAGGCCCCCGACCGGAGCCACGCGCTGGCTTTCCCAGGGGTTCAGATCCAGGCCAGTCGGGCCGTCAGTGGCGAAACCCTCGCTCTGACGAGGCTCCTTATGTAGGGGCGCCTGTACCCTTTAGACTGGGCCAATACCGTCAGGTTGCGAAATTCCTCTAGCTGTTTCGGTCCTTGCTGCGGACAATCGGTCGCGATGCGCGGATCATTCAGTGAAAGCTAGATGGAATCGCGGTCACTGGCCGCGGGGGAGCCTCGCTAGACCCAGCCGCCATCCACCACGTAGCTCTGGTTGGTGATCGCACTTGCGTCGTCGGCAGCCAGAAACAGCACCAGCCGCGCCACATCCTCGGGCAAAATGTCGCGCTTGAGCGCCTGGCTGGCCAAGATCTCGGCCTTGTAGTCGGGCGTGTACCAAAGCTGCTTCTGCCGCTCGGTGGCAATCGCACCCGGTAGTACTGCGTTGACGCGAATGCCCTGCGAGCCGAGTTCCCGGGCAACGGTTCGGGTGAGTCCGACAATGGCCGCCTTCGCCGCAATGTAAAGCGGCAGACCCGTCGACGGAATCATCCACGCAATCGAGGACATATTGATGATCGATCCGCGCCCCTTTCCCCGCATGGCCGGCACGACCGCCTGAATGGCAAAGAACTGTGGCCGCAAATTCACCGCCATCGACCAGTCCCAATATTGCTCGGTCACTTCTTCGATCGTATGGCGTTGATCGTTGGCGGCGTTGTTCACCAGCACGTCGACCGTGCCCAGCCGCCGAATGACCTCGGCCACGCGGCTGGTCAGCGTTGTCACATCGGTCAAATCGCAAGAAAGGAAAAGCGGCCGCGGAAATCCTTCGATGGCCAGGTCCTCGGCCAGCCGCTCGCCCGCCTCATTCTGCACATCGAGGAAGGCTACACGGGAGCCCTGCCGGGCAAAGTGCTCCACAACCGACGCGCCGATGCCGGTGGCCCCGCCGGTCACCAGCACCGCCCGCTCCTCGAGGCTCGGATACCGCGCAAATCCCCGATTGCCGTCTTGCATCCTCGATCCCCCGAAATGATGGCGTCTGGAAACCGGTCCTGCGGCCCGGACTCACCGATCCGCCGCCCTCTTTCTGGCGCGCGACCCCGAAGGCAGGCGCCAGACGACAGGTCGTTAGTGTGATTCTCTGGGCACCCCATGCCCGCGGCATCCAAGCAGAAAATCAAAATCTGCTCCTTGGCTGGCCTGCATCACATGCTGCACATAGAGCGCCTGGTAGCCGCTCTTGAATGCCGGTTCCGGCGCCACCCACGCCGCGCGGCGCCGTTCCAGTTCCGCATCGTCCACCTCCAGATGCAGCCGTCGCGCCTCCACATCCAGCTCAATCCAGTCGCCTTCGTGCACCAGCGCCAGCGGGCCGCCCAGCGCGGCTTCCGGGCACACATGCAGCACCACCGTGCCATACGCGGTGCCGCTCATGCGCGCATCGCTGATGCGCACCATGTCCTTAATACCGCGCGCCAGCAGCTTGGCCGGCAGACCCATATTGCCTACCTCGGCCATGCCCGGATACCCCTTCGGCCCGCAATATTTGAGCACCATCACGCTGCTCTCGTCGATGACGAGGTCGGGGTCCAGAATCCGTTCGTGGTAGTGCTCAATGCTCTCAAACACCACAGCGCGACCGCGATGCTTCATCAGCTCGGGCGACGCCGCGGAGGGCTTCAGCACTGCGCCGTCCGGACAAAGATTCCCCCGCAGCACGGCCACGCCGCCGTGTTCAACCAGTGGCTTGTCAAAGTCGCGGATCACTTCGCTGTTCCAGACTGGAGCCCCTTGGACGTTCTCGCCGAGGGTGCGCCCGTTCACGGTCAGTGCGCCCTCATCCAGCTCTCCATGCGCGGCCAGCTTGCTCAGCACCGCCGGCAGTCCGCCCGCATAATAAAAGTCCTCCATCAGGAAGCGGCCCGAGGGCTGCAGGTCAAGAATCGTCCGCACATGATGGCCATACTTGTCCCAGTCTTCGAGCGTCAACGGGATGCCCACGCGCCCCGCAAACGCAATCAGATGGATCACGGCATTGGTCGATCCACCGACCGCTGCATTGGCGCGGATCGCATTCAGAAATGCCTCGCGCTTCAGGATCTTTGAAATCCGCAGGTCCTCATGCACCATGGCCACGATGCGCCGGCCGGTTTCATGCGCCAGCACCTTGCGCCGCGAGTCCACGGCCGGAATCGCCGCGTTGCCCGGCAAACTCAGCCCGAGCGCCTCCACCATGCAGGCCATCGTGGAGGCCGTGCCCATGGTCATGCAGTGCCCTGCCGACCGGCTCATGCAGCTCTCCGCCTCCATGAAGTCGTTTTCCGACATCGTGCCCGCCTTCACCGCCTCGCTGAACTGCCACACCGCCGTGCCTGAGCCAATCGACTGCCCGCGATACCGCCCGTTCAACATGGGGCCGCCGCTCACCACAATGGCCGGCACATCGCAGCTGGCCGCGCCCATCACCAGTGACGGCGTCGTCTTGTCGCATCCGCACAGCAGCACGACCGCATCAATCGGGTTGGCCCGGATGGACTCTTCCACATCCATGCTTACCAGGTTGCGAAACATCATCGCCGTGGGCCGCATGTTGGTCTCGCCCATCGAGGTGACGGGGAACTCCAGCGGAAACCCGCCCGCCTCCCACACACCGTTCTTCACCCGCTGCGCCAGCTCGCGAAAATGCGCATTGCAGGGAGTCAGCTCGCTCCACGTGTTGCAGATGCCGATCACCGGCCGGCCGTCAAACACATCCCCGGGAAATCCCTGGTTCCGCATCCAACTGCGGTGGATGAACCCGTCCTTGTCATTGGTTCCAAACCAAGCCTGCGATCGCAAGTTGCGCTTTTCCATCATTGCCAAATCTCACCCTTCGGCCGCCATGAATCTGCACGACTGCAGACAAGGCGCTTCGCCCCAACTATACAACCTGAAAGGGAATTGTTTGCCCTAGCTGCCCTTTCCTTCGGCGGCACGGTGGGGGTGAAATTGTCTTGCCCCGAGCTTGATGGCTCCCGCAGCCCGCCCCTGCCGAAACTGCGGCACAAAGCAGAGTCCTCGGGGGACTTGAGCGCGATCCAGCGCTGCGGGCCGTTCGTTGGAACCGGTTTGAGGCCCGGAAAGGATTCAATTCAGCAAGAAAACACGTTCCTAGGATTGCCCTGGTCCAGCCCATCGCCGGCGGTGCGATGCTTTGCTCGGGGCCGTCGCTTTACCTTGCCGCAATGTGAAGGACCTGGAACGCACTTGAAGGCGCTCGAGGCAAGCGGTTGGCTCATTGGACGCCGGATTTCGACATCGCCACCATACCCGACGAGGTTCTGCTGAGGGAAAGCGTTCGTAGAATCCGTGCTCGACAGGTTCGTGCCCCGCGGCTGAAGGTGCTTCACCAGCGTCCCAAATGCCGGGATGCGTTCGGAGCCCGTGAACTGCGCGAGCATCTCCCGCATTGCGCACTGCTGCCAAGGCGATTCCAGATCCAACTCGAAGGGTACGCAAAGTCACCAGTCGCGAAGTACCGGAAGCGGAGAATTACCGCTATTGGCAGAGCATTCCCGTTGGAGACCGGCTCGCCGCCGTCTGCGAAGTGACCGAAGCGGCATACGCAATCAGGAAAATTGACCGCGATGCTCACCAGTGACATGAAGGAGTTGATCCGCGCATTCAATGACTCCGGAGTTAAGTATCTCCTTGCGGGTGGTTTTGCTTATGGCGTTCACGCCGAGCCCCGAGCAACCAAGGATCTGGATCTTTTCATATCCGCCGAGGTCCCGAACAGGGACGCCGTGTTTCGGGCCCTTTGCAAAGATGGCGAACCCCTCAAGGCCTCACCGCACAGGACTTTAGAGACACCGAAACGGATTTCCAAACCGGAGTCCCACCCAACCGGATCGACATTCTCCAGAAGATCGACGGCGTCAGCTTCGACCAAGCATGGAAAAATCATGTCGACGCATTGATTGAAGGCGACACACTGGCCTACGTCATCTCCCGAGAGGACCTGATCCGCAACCAGCTTGCCTCGGGCAGACCGCGGGATCTTCTCGACGTTGAACAGATTCGCAAAGCGGCGCTTTATGCGCCAAGCGCAGCCCAAGGGTCAGGGAAAAGGCCAGGGAAGAAGAGAAGGCCGAATACGTCCGGCCACTGAACGGCGCGCCAAGCCGTCGCGGCCAAGTGTTTCCCATCCCGGACCGTTCCGTGAACCATGATACGGGAATCTCGGCACGGAATCCCACATCGTGGTATATCGTCTCGCGAGAGAAGGAGCATACTGGTGTGGAGGCTGTTTTCGTCGTTTTTGAGGGTCCAAACCGCTGCTTCGGTTTCCCCCCTCTGCTGTGCGGCCTTTACACTTGCTTATGCGTGAAATCAGGACCGCTGGCCTAGCGGACTGACGAAGCAAAACGTTTGACTCGCGGCAGGGATGCGATGGGTCTTATTTCCGCATTCCACCATGCAAGGCGAGCGGGAAGCTGAAAAACCGGAGAGCAGACGACTGGAAACTGAAGACCGGAAAGCAGAACAAAAGCATTTCGCCTTACTGAGAGGGATTTATGACCGCTGCGCGTTATCCAGGCATTCGTATTACCGCAAACGGAAACCAGCTTGTCTCCTACCATACCGAGACTCGCGTCGCCGACGCCGGCGTCTTCTATCCCATCACCCCGTCCACGGAGGGCGGCGAACTGTTCCAGCAAGCCTATGCCGAAGGCCACCTGAACGTGTTTGGCAACAACACCATCGCCATTGAGACCGAGGGCGAGCATGCGGCTCAGGGCGGCGCCATCGCCCACTCCGTGTGCGGTAAGCGCGTGGTCAACTTCACCTCCGGCCAGGGCATCGTCTACGGCGTGGAGCAGTACTACCACGCTCCCGGCAAGGGGTCCACCATGGTGCTGGAAGTGGGCGCACGCGCGCTGACCAAGCACGCCCTGAACGTCCACTGCGGCCACGACGACATTTATGGCGCGCTCGATACCGGCTGGATCATGATCATGGGCAAGGACGCCCAGCAGACCGCGGACCAGGCACTTATTCTGCGCCGGGTGACTGAGCTTTCGCTCACCCCCGGCATGAACATCATGGACGGGTTCCTGACCACGCACCTGGAGCGCACTTTCTATAAGCACGAGTCCGAACTGATCCGCGAGTATCTCGGCTCGCCCGATGACATGATCGATTGCCCCACCGAAGCGCAGCGCACCTTGTTCGGACCCACCCGCCGCCGCGTCCCCAAGATGATGGACCTGACCAACCCGATCATGCTGGGGCCGGTGCAGAATCAAGAACACTACATGCAAGGTATCGTCGCCCGGCGCAACAACTTCGCCGAGCCGATCCTCGAGTTCCTGGAAGCCGCCTATAAGGACTTCGGCGATCTGACCGGCCGCTACTACGGCCTGATCTCCGAATACAAGACCGACGACACGGACACGGTCTTCGTGTCTCTGGGATCGGCGGCGGAGAACATCGAAGCCGCCGTCGACTACCTGCGTGAAACCCGCGGCGTCAAAGTGGGCTCGATCCACGTCAACGTCATCCGCCCCTTCCCCGAAGCCGCGATTGTGGCCGCGCTCAAAGGCAAGAAGAAGGTCATCATCCTGGAGCGTACCGACGAGGCGCTCTCCGGCGACAACCCGCTGGGCCGCGACATCCGTACCGCGCTGTCCAAAGCCATTCAATATGAGGGCCATCCAGCACAGGAAGGCCTGCCCGCCCTGGCCATGGACGAAGTCCCGCATATCTACTCCGGCACCTACGGGCTGGGCTCGCGCGACTTCCGCCCCGAGCACGTCATCGGCGCCTACGAGTTCGCCACTGCCGGCCGCGCCCGCCAGGACGGCAAGACTGCCGCAGACGGCGTCAACTTTATGGTCCTCGGCATCGATCATCCGTATGCCGTGGTCGGCAACGAAACCCCTTCGCTGCTGCCCGAGGGCGCAGTCGCCGTCCGCTTCCACTCCATCGGCGGCTGGGGTGCCATCACCACCGGCAAAAACCTGGGCGCCATCATCGGCGACCTGAACGATCTGCTGTATGAGCGCGACGGGCTGGTCGACGATCTCGGCAACCCCAAGGAAGTCATCCACGTCAGCGCCAATCCCAAGTACGGCTCGGAGAAGAAAGGTGCTCCGACCAGCTATTTCATGGTCGCCGCCAAGGATCGTATCCGCGTGAACTGCGACCTGCGCCACGTGACCGTGGTTCTCTGCTGCGACCCCAAGGCCTTTACCCACACCAACCCGCTCGATGGCATTCAGCCCGGCGGGTCGCTGGTCTGGGAATCGGAAGAAGAGGGCGAGCAGGCCTGGGAGCGGCTGCCCCAGTGGGCCCGCAAACAAATCATTGACAACAACATCCGCGTCTTCACGCTGCCCGGCTTCGCCATCGCCAAAAAGGCCACCGACCGCGGCGACCTCCAGCTCCGCATGCAGGGCAACGCCTTCCTGGGCGCGTTCTTCGCCGTCAGCAGCCTGCTTGAGGAGTTCGGCATCACCCCGGAGCAATATCGCGAAGTCGTCTATAAGCAGTACGTCAAGAAGTTCGGCAAGCTGGGCGATGCTGTGGTGCAGTCGAACATGGAAGTCATGACCCAGGGCTTCGAGCAGGTGAAGGAGATCAAGATCGGCGCGCTGGCCGCGGCGGACCGTTCCAGCCTGCGGGGTCAGGCACTGTTGCCGATTCTCGAACTGGCCACCGCCGGCGGATGCAGCACCGGCTGCCGCTCCACCCCCATCCCCGCAGGCCAGGGGACGCGCACGCCCATCAGCTCGGTCACCAAGTTTGACGCCGAGTTCCGTTCAAACTATGGATACGACCAGCCGGCCACGCCACTGTCGGCCATGGGCGTCATCGCCGCCGCCACCGGAGACTCCGCATCGAAGTACGTGGCGCGCCGCGAAACTCCGCTCTATATTCCTGAGAACTGCACCCAGTGCATGGAGTGCATTTCGGTTTGCCCGGATACTGCGCTGCCCAACACGTCGCAGGACCTGAGCACGATGCTCACCACGGCGGTCTCCTACTACATCGCCGATCCGGAAGACCGCACCAAGCTGTTCCGCGCCCTGCCGGAGATTGAAAAGGCCGCCCGCCAGCGCATGATGGCCGAGATGAAGACCGGCACGCCGCTGCCGACCATCCTGCGCGACGTCACCGACGGCATGGAAGGATTTTCTGCCGAGTCCAAGCGGCAGTTCTTTGACATCATCGCCAAGGTGCCGATGGCCTATCAGAAGGTCAACGCCATCTTCTCCTCTCCGGAGCGTAAGACGCCCGGCTCGGGCGGGGTCTTCTCCATCTTCGTCAGTGATCTGTGCAAGGGTTGCGCTGCCTGCGTCACCGCCTGCGGCGACCACAATGCTCTGCGCATGGTGCAGGAGACCGAATTGGTCAATGCCGAGCACGAGACCGGCACCGCCTTCCTCAACCTGCTGCCCGATACGTCGCAGAAGTATCTTGGCCTGTTCAACGCCGCCAACCCGGCGGACTCAAAGACCGCGACGCTGCGCAACATGTTAATGGTCCGCACCAACTACGACGCACTGGTGTCCGGCGACGGCGCCTGCGCCGGATGCGGTGAAAAGTCCGTCCTCCGCTCCATTGCCGCGGTCACCGAGGCCTACATGCGCCCCGTCTACCACGCCAAGAGCGACCGCTTCGTGCAGAAAGCCGGTGAGCTGGAAAAGAACGGCGTAGCCCGGCTGGCCGCTCTGGCGGAGCGGAACCCGGCCGAGTACGCCCTGCTGCGCCAGGCCATTGCGCATCTCATCCTTGGTCTGGGCGGAGAAGACGTAGAAGACACCAAGGCCCGCATCGCCGCCTACGAAGCTGAGCATGGCCCGATTACCGATGCTCAGTTGGTGGAAGCCATTGCCGCGGTTCTGCTGACCGAAGCCTTCAACCACAAGAGCCTGCAGCCGATTGACGGCCGCCTGGCAAATGGTATGAGCGTCATGGCCATGGCCGCACACACCGGCTGCAACACCGTCTACGGCTCCACCGCGCCCAACAACCCTCACCCCTACCCGTGGATGAATTCCCTGTTCCAGGACGGCGTCACCGTGGGATGGCTCATGGGGGAAAGCTTCATCGTTGACCATGCGCGCCGCTCCGTCCTTCCCGAGCGCCTCGCCGACCTGCTGCTCACCCGCGACTCGAACGTCATCAGTGAAGAGCTCTATTACCACTACACCCACTTCACCGATGCCCTGATGACCGACCAGGAAATCGTCGAGCTGCCCAAGGTCTGGGTGGTCGGCGGAGACGGTGGCATGGGCGACATCGGTTACCAGAACATGTCCAAGGTCATCCTGCAGAACCGGCCCAACGTAAAGACCCTGATGCTGGACACGCAGGTCTACTCCAACACTGGCGGCCAGAACTCGGACTCGACGCCCATGCTTGGCGGCAACGACATGAATGTCTTCGGCGCTGCGACCCAGGGTAAGAACACGGAGAAGAAAACCGTCGCCGAGACCTTCCTCGCCGGCCACGGGTCGCCTTTCGTGGCTCAGGTCTCGATGGCCAACGCGCCCAAGCTTTACCGGGCAATTCTCGATGGCCTGGAATACCGCGGAACCATGTTCCTGCAGGCCTTCACCACCTGCCAGCCGGAGCACGGGGTGGCCGACGACATGGCGCTTCACCAGGCCCAGCGCACCCGCGACTCCCGCGGCGTGCCGGAGTTCGTTTTCAACCCCCGCCTCGGGGAAACCTATCAGGAAGCGCTCGACCTGAAGGGCAACCCGTCCATCGATCTGGATTGGTACGAAACCAAGTCCAAGACCACGGGCGAAATCCACCGCTACACGGTGGCTCACTGGTGCACCACGGAAGCCCGCTTCCGCAACCACCTCAAGAAGCTCAAACCCGAAGCAGCGGCCAAGTTGGTCCATATCGACAACATGCTGGTTCGCATCACGCAGCAGGATGTGGTCTACCGCCGTTACCTCGATCCTACGCACCGCGCCTTCATTCCTGATTTCGGCGTGTACATCAGCTGGGAAGAAAACGGCAAAACCGAGTACCGCGCCCTCAGCCGTCAGCTGGTCATGTTCTGCGTCGAACGGCGCAAGGCTTGGCGGATGCTGCAGTCCAAGGCCGGCATCGTCAACAAGGAGTACGCCGCCCAGCGCACCCTGCTTGCCGATGTCGACTCCGGCAAGATCTCCAGGGACGAGTTCTTCGCCAACGCCCGCGAGATGCTCAACGAGAAACTCGCCGGCGGGGTGTTAGCCAAGGCGTAGGACAAAGTAAAGAGACCCTCAGCCAACCAGCAATTCGAACCAACACGAACGCGGACCTTGAGGTCCGCGTTCGTGTTGGCACGAGCCTTGACTCGAGATGAGGTCAGGTGGACTGTGCAATCTGTGTCGAGCTGAAATCGTTCGATACCACTTGAATGCGGTCGGGGGGGGGTTGTTGGTTTTGCAGAATCCTATGACTGCCAACCTGACGCGCCATCAGATACTCCCAGAACTTGCAGTGATGCTTCACCGGTTCTTTGCCGCTCAGCTCACGCGGCAGTTTCATGCCCGGGCCTGGATTTGATCCCGAACCAGACGCAGCCGAATCGAAGCGGGCGAAACCGCGTCGAAATAGAGCGCCTGAAGGCCTTCCGGGCTTTGGTTCTCGGTTCCTCCCTACTGTCGGCCTCGGTGAAGATGCTCTCGCCGATGGCTTCTGCCGTAGACCCGCCGTCGGCTTGCTTCGCGATCCGGAAACGATCTCCTTTTCGCCGCATTCCCCTCCGCAAGTCCATGAGGTACGCTGTTCGACATGCGACGTTTCCAGCTTCTTGCAGCCATCTTTGTTTGCGCACTGAGCGCGGCAGCTCAGGCGCATCTGCCCATCACCGAGAAAATTGAGTGGACCTGGTCCGACCGGCCCGACGCCACTTCGCCCGCGTTACCCAACGTCCTGCTGGTAGGCGACTCCATCACGCGCGCTTACTATCCCGAGGTGGCAAAGCAGTTATCCGGACAGGCGAACGTCTATCTGTTTGCAACCTCGGCGGGCAGTGGCGATCCGCGTCTTGGCCAGCAACTGGGCGACTACTTCCGCATGATGGGGCTGTCTTTCGCCGTGATCCACTTCAATAACGGCATGCACGGCTGGGGCTATACCGAGGTGCAATATGGCTCTGAACTTCCCGCCATGATCGCAGCCCTGCGCGCTGGCGCGCCCAAGGCGAGGCTGATATGGGCCACCACTACTGCCGTGCTGCACGATTCTGAAACCGGCGAATCCACCAACGCCCGCATCGGCCAACGCAACCGCCTGGCCGCTGCCTGCATGGCCCGCGAAGGCATCTCCGTCGACGACCAGCACGCCCTGATGCTCCCGCACCCCGAGCTCCACGATGGCGATGTCCACTTCACCGCCGCCGGAAGCGCCCTGCAGGCAACACAGGTAACGGCAGCCCTGCGCCCGCTGCTGCCCAGGCATTGAAGGCCCACGCGCCGCCCCGGCTTCTCGGTTTGCAGATCATCCGCGCCGGTTAGCCCTGCCCCTATCCCGCAATTGAGGACGGAACAAATATGTCGGCATTGTCCATTCACGAATCATATTTGCCCAGTACCTGTTAAGGATAAAGGGCAGGATTAGCCAGAAGGAGTTCGCGAAGTCCTTCTGGCCAGGCTTGTATCCGGCACCCGCCAGCGCGGCCTCGTCCCGGGGAAAGGCAATGCAACTTCGTGATTGACAAACCATAACCATTTGGTTATGGTTTCTTCGTGCGAAGTTCTGCAGACAACGTCTTCAAGGCCTTGGCCGACCCTACTCGCCGAGCCATCTTCGAGCGGCTGACGCAGGGCGAGCAGACCGTTCATGCTTTGACCGAAGACGCGGGTGTGTCTCAGCCGATGGTCTCAAAGCATCTGTCGGCTCTCAAGCACGCCAAGCTGGTTCGCAATCGCCGCACGGGGCGTGAGACCCACTACCAGGCCCGGCCGGAGGCTCTGGCGCCGCTCGTGGATTGGATGAGCCACTATGGAGCCTTCTGGCAGAACAAATTTGCCCGCCTCGAAGACTTACTAGAAAGGATGGAGCATGACTACTAAGGGGACAACTACGCGCAGCCTTGTGATCGAAAGAGAACTGCCTCATCCGCCGGAGAAGATCTGGCGCGCCCTTACGGAAGGGCCTCTCATCAAGCAGTGGCTGATGGAGAACGACTTCCAGCCTGTCGTGGGCCATCGCTTTACTCTCCGCTCCACGCCAGTGCCTAATTGGAATGGCATCATCGAATGCGAAATCCTGCTCGTCGAACCCAACAGAAAGCTCTCCTATAGTTGGGGCACGCTCGGGCTGGGGACCGTCGTCACATTTACGCTGACACCAACCGACGCCGGTACCCATCTCCACTTGGAACAGTCCGGCTTCGGTCCCGACCAAGAGGCCAACTACAAGGGCGCCAACTACGGTTGGCAGAGATTCATCGGCGGCCTGGAGCGAGTAGTCGCCGGGCTCTGAGGCATTTCTCTTTCTGGTCTATACGGAAACCGATGGTTGCAAGCGGCGACTTCCTGATTCGAGGTCACCTCGGGCAGGCCTTTGTTACTGGGGCGGAAGCGCCAGCCGGCAGAATGCCGGCGAGGGCCAGATCGCGAGCAGAAATGCCTTCAGAAAGTCGCCATCAGAAAAGGAGGTTTGGTGCATGATGAAGATGAACTGGGGTATCACTCATTCGATTCTTCGCTGGATTCACATCATCGTCGCAATCCCAATCTACGGCTATATTTATAGCCCGTTTGAAAAGCTTCCCCTGTACGCTCGCCCTGCTCGATTCGTCTTCTTTCCAGCAATGGTCCTGACCGGATTGTTGATGTGGAAAGGCCATCTTTTTTGGCGGCTCTTCTCGAAAAGACCGGCCTGACAACACGCTACGGCGAACCGCCGGCCAGCACTGCGATTTTAGGGCGACAGACAATTTGAAGCTCGCGATTGCGTTCGTCGCTCACCATCGGGCGAACGAAGGATCGCAGAGAACAGCAAGCCCACAAGTCATCCGAAGGTGGAGGCCGGACCGCTTTGCCACGAGTTCCCCAAGAAACTGGGCTGCCCTATCCTTGGCTTCTTTCTGGCCAGGGCTGGGCCGCCACAAAAGCCTCAAACGTCCGCTCTGCGGGCTCTGTTGAATCCCACATGGAAGCAGAGTACGCTTCAAGGCGTGGGGCACCCGGCTCTGGATAGAGACCGGAAAAAGGCAAGTGCATGGGCAGGCCGCCCGCCGAGGCCTGCGCTGGGGTTGCCGGTCAGGCTGACCACAGCTCAATGGAATGCGAGAGGAGAAACTCCGATGAAAAAGCCCGTCCCTGTGGAATCAGCCTCTCAATCGATCGACAAGAAGATCAAGGAACTCGGAGACTGGCGCGGCCAGACTCTGGCTCATCTCCGTCAGCTCATCCACGATGCCGACCCCGACATCCAGGAGGAGTGCAAATGGGTAAAGCCTACGAACCCACGAGGAACCCCCGTCTGGTCTCATGACGGCATTGTCTGCACGGGCGAGTCGTACAAGCAAGTCGTGAAGCTGACCTTCGCTTCCGGAGCCTCGCTCTCAGACCCTCAAAAGCTCTTCAATTCCAGCCTGGAAGGGAATAAGCGGCGTGCGATCGACCTCCGCGAAGGCGAGAAAATCGATGAAGCTGCCTTCAGGCAACTCATCCGCGCCGCGGTGGTGGCCAACTCCCGAGCGCGCGCTCAACAGCCGGCCAGCAAGGGGTAAGCCCGGATCTCCGGGGTAGGCCGTACGAACGGCCTTTCCTAACAGAAGGGGAGTGATGGGACGCTGGCCGGAGCCGTTGGATCTCGCCCCGCCTGACCGGCGACCTTCGAAGGCAGTCGTGCCACAGCCTGAATCTTCGCCGATTCGTGGTGCTGAGAGAAGGTAGCTGTACGAACGCGAGGTGGAATTTCAATCCGCAGCGCCGGCAAATAAAGCTCGGCGTGCTCACTCGTTCTTTCATCCCGACGAGCCTCAAGCCGAGCTGAGCCCGCTCTTGTCCAAAGGCAGCGTGCGTAGGCGCTTGCCAGGCGCCGAGAAGACAGCATTGATCGTTGATCGGCGGCAGCATGGGCTCGCCCGGGCCAGTGGGTGCGTATTCGGTCTTATGCCAATCGACGTTGATCGGCGGCGCAATGCAATATGTAAAGCCCGGCCTCGCGCCGGAGACCGGGCCGGATTGCAAAGCGCACAGCGTTAGCGGCTGAAAACCACGAAACGCCGACCGGAATAGAGCCGGAATCCGCCTGCCGGATCGGTCATCACTTCGAGGGGCACGGGCCGCCTCAGCCCGGAATCGGTGCCCGAGCTCGCCGTCAGCAGTTCATGAGCGCCCACGTCGGTGACCACAAATTTGTCTCCGGCAATGAAGCCGACGCCGTAAACGCCGGCGGGCAGAGTTTGGGCGGCAAACTTGATGGGTATTTCGGCTACGAAGTACGCCTGGTACTTGGCCTGTACATCGGTCGAGTAGCCGCTGGTATCGACCAGCGTTGCCAGCACGAAATAACCGTCTTGAAACTTAACGCCCCCAGAGTTGCGCAGCTGCGTGGTCGCCGACTGGCCCTTGTACCACACACTCGCCGGAAGCAGCTTCTGCATCTCTGCCGGCTTCAGAACGGTGTCGCCTCCCTGCGCCTTGGCGGCCAACGGAGCAGCCACCATCGCCACAGCGACAGTGCCGGCCGCCACATATTTCAAAACTGCAGATAAACTCATCGCCGTCCCCCTCTTTCTCTTGCGTACCGGAGTATACCGCACGCTGCACACATTCGGCGTCGCCCCGAAGGTTGATCTGCTGCCCTAGTTCTCCGTCGAGAGCACATCGTAGTAGTAGTTGATCAACGCCCGTTTAATGGGTGAGGCCAGTTTCGGCACCTCGACCGTCTGGTCCACAGTTGTATTGCCCACCATCGCGACCGAGCCCAGATACATGACCTTGCCGTTGGTCAGCTCCACGTAAATTGGGACCAGCATCTTGAAGCCTGCCGCGACCGCTGATTGCGTGAGTTCGAAATGCAGGCTGGTGGCCTCACCCTTCTCGGCAAGCTGGCTCTCGAAGTGGTAATTCGGCAGATCGGTGCCATAGACATACTCGTTAAAGAACCAGTCCAAGCGCTGGCTTCGATCGAGATTCATCTGCGGGCTCATGTGTTTCTCCACCACTGCCTTGAAGTCTTCTGTGGTTGCGGCCTCTAACCGGTAGCTGCTGACAAAGTCGTGCATGGTGGCGCGAAACCTCGCGTCGCCGTCGTGCGGGGACCACATCATCATGCGGATCATGTGCAGGATGTATGCGCCCTTGGGATACACAAGGTTCTGATAGACATCCCATCCTGCTTTTTGCGTGCTCAGCCGGTACCCCATCGTCACCGGCCCCACATCGATGGGACGAAATCCCTGCGCGTTCTTTTCCGTAATCAGCTTTCGCTGCTGCTTCCAGAACTCGCGAAAATCATCCGGCTTGGGTCGCGTCGCCTGCAGAAAGATGGACGCGGACGTATTCGCAAATCCCTCACTCATCCACTGGTCGCGATAACTGCGAAAGCCAACCGTCTGTCCCCACCACTGGTGCGCCACCTCGTGCGGAGTCACGACCTTCCAATACATATCTTCCGGACGCAGCCCCATAAAGTGCTGCTGCGTCGTATCCAGAAATCCGCAGATGGGAAGATAGACCAGCATGGGCCAGCTCTGCCCGTAGTTGCATGCATACTGTTGGGTCAGCGCGATGCGCGCAAAGGGAAGATCGCCAAAATAGTCCGTGTACAAACGCGCCGCAACTTCTCCCTGGCTGAGCTGGACGGCAAGCATGGACGTGGTGTTCAGCGTGCCCAGCACCCCTCCGGCCATCTGTGAAAAGTTATCCGGAGGCGTTGTGTTGGCATACGCATCCACGGTCAGGTTATCGCCGAGCTTGCCCGGTACCGTGGCTTCTTTCATGGTGAACCTGCCCAGATTGAAGCCCACCACCGCAAGCGGTACGTCCGTCTTCCACACCGTGGTGGTCACTCTGCCTTCGGCGCTTTCGTTCACCTTGGTCCCGGTGGCAACTAACTCTAACCCGCTGGGCACATGAAACACCATCGTGTACATGGCGTAATTACCCAGCCCGGTGGAATCATTCGGATACCAGCTCTCGCGCGCGATCGGATAGTAGTTCTCCCCGCCCTCATCTTCGACCACATCCTTGCCGGCATAGGTCACCCGCACTGTCGTCGACTCGCCCTTGTTCAATGGCTTGGCCAGCACCACGCCAAAGTCCGGATCGTCCTCTTTCCTTTCCTGAACAAAGTCCAGCGGCTCACCGGCAGGGGTGTCCACGTGGCTCACGCGCAGGGTCGGGTAGAGATCCAGCGGAACCACCGCAACGCCGTCGCTCTGCGCCCGGATCTCGACTGCCGCGGTGCCGCTCAGGAATCCGTTCCTCTCAATCGAAATATCCAGATTTTCATCCAGAATGCGATAAGGCGCGTTGAGTTCGTTGCCGCTAGGCATTCCATTTGCGTATTCTTTGGCGCGATGAAATGCCAGCGGAATCGCCGGGCCCCAGTCGCTCCAATTCAGAAGCTCCACTTCTTCCGGAGCCACGCCGGGAACGCCTCTTGGATCGAAGGTGAAAACCAGGTGCGGATTCCGGCGGCCATGAATTGCGGCCATGAAAAACCCGCCCTGCGCCGGGCTGAGCACATCTTCAAGCAGCCGCAGATCGTAGTTATCGTGCAGCCGCACGCGCGCAAATTCGCGGAATTCCATTGCGGCCTGAATGCATGCCTTATCCGGCTGGCCCCTGCCCGTCGCGGCTTCGCGCAGTTCTGCTGCCGTCGCGTCGGTAAAGCGCATCACCACCTGGTCGAAGTCTTCATCGAACTCCTCACTGTGGTTGATCAACAAGAGATTGTGGCGCTCTTGCGCAACTGGCGGACTGATGTGCAGATGGCCGTCCCCCTTGAAGACGGCGCCTGTCACCTTGCCTTGGACCTCGCCATAAAAGGCAATGTCCCCGTGGCGAAACGTAAACGTGGCACCATCGCGGCGCAGCTCCAGGTTGTTGGCAATAGCCACTTCGCCGCCGGGCAACAAGCCGCGCAGCTGCTGGTAAACTCGGTTGGAGTTTCCTGGGTGCTGTGCGGCAAGCGTCCCCGCGAAGACGAGCGAAAGCGACAGCTCGACAAGCAACGGCGCGCGGATTCGAAGCGGCAAAAGAAGGCCCCGTCACGGAAAACTTGGTAACACCAGTATGCAGGATGAAAGCCGTCCGGGGCCGCAAAAAACTTCTGCTGCATTGAAGCCGATTGAACTGAGCCGCAAAAGATTGCAAAGATGCGAGGCGCTGCTAGACAAGCGCCTCGGCTGGCTCGGACTCGATTGCGTACAGGTCTGTATATTCATTCACCGCCATGGATTCAAGCCGCTGACGGTCAAGCGATGCTGAAAGAATCTTCTGCTGTCTGTCGTCGGCAAAGCTGCGCCGCAGATTGGTTTTAAATTTTTCTATCAGCAGCGGCAGGCCTTCTTCGCGACGACGCCGGTGGCCAATGGGATACTCGACCGTTTCCTCGAGCACTGCGCCATCGTTCAACTCAACGCGCAGCGCATTGGCAATGGAGCGCTTCTCCGGGTCGTGATAATCGCGGCTGAAGGCAGGCACTTCGACGCACTCCATCTTGGCACGCAGCGCATCGATGCGGGGATCGGTAGCGATCCAGTCTTCATAGTCAGCCGCCGTCAGCCGGCCATACAGCAGCGGAATCGCGATCATGTACTGCACGCAGTGGTCGCGATCGGCGGGGTTGGCGAGTGGGCCTTTTTTGTCGATGATGCGGAGGCAAGCCTCATGCGTGCGAATGGTGATGCCGCGAATGTCTTCTGCCGTCTTGCCCAGCTTCACCAGCTTCGCGCGAACCGTCATGGCAGCTTCGACCGCAGTCTGCGCATGGAACTCGGCCGGGTAACTGATCTTGAACAGCACGTTCTCCATCACGTAGCTGCCATAGGGGCGCTGGAACTTGAACGCCTGGCCTTGGAACGACACATCGTAAAAACCCCAGGTCTTGGCGCTCAGCACCGAGGGGTACCCCATCTCCCCGGCCTGGGCCATCAGCACCAGCCGCACCGCGCGGCTGGTGGCGTCGCCCGCGGCCCAGCTCTTGCGCGAGCCGGTGTTGGGCGCATGGCGATAGGTGCGCAGGCTCTGCCCATCCACCCATGCAAGCGAGAGCGCGGCAATGGTTTGTTCGCGGCTCAGGCCAAGCAGCTGGCTCACGACGGCTGTCGTGGCAACCTTGACAAGAACCACATGATCGAGGCCGACTTTGTTGAAGGAATTTTCAAGCGCGATGCAACCCTGGATCTCATGGGCCTTGATCATCGCTGTCAGCACATCTCGCATCCGCAAGGCAGGCTGGCCGCCGGCAAGACGGGTGCGGGAAAGCCAATCGGCAGTGGCCAGAATGCCGCCCAGGTTGTCGGACGGATGTCCCCACTCAGCGGCCAGCCAGGTGTCGTTGAAGTCCAGCCAGCGAATCATGGCGCCAATGTTGAACGCCGCCTGCACGGGATCAAGCTGATAGCCGGTCCCCGGCACCTTCGCTCCGTGGGGCACAACTGTCCCCGGCACAATCGGCCCAAGCAGCTTGCTGCAGGCCGGATACTCAAGCGCCTCGAGGCCGCAACCCAGCGTGTCGATCAGGCAATGCTGTGCGGTCGAGTACGCCAGCTCGCTGTCGATCTCAAAACTCAATGCGTAGTCGGTAATGTCGGTAAGAACCTTGTCGGGCCCGGGGCGTTCGTTACTGATGTGCGAAGACAATCTTTCTCCTTGATCAATTCTGCTTGCGTCCGATCTTGCCGGCTAAGTGGAAGGCTGGGACGGTCGATCAGTTACGCGCGTTCACTGATCGGAACAAACTTCAGATTCTCCGGCCCGTTATATACAGCCGAGGGGCGGATGATCTTCCCGTCCTGGCGCTGCTCAATCACATGCGCGGCCCATCCCGCGGTGCGCGCAACCACAAACAGCGGCGTAAACAGGTCGATGGGCACGCCCATCTGATGATAAGCAACCGCGGAGTACCAGTCGAGGTTGGGGAACATCCGCTTGGCATCCATCATCACCTGTTCAATGCGCTCGGCGACGTCGAACAACAGCGTGTCGCCGGCTTGAGTGGCCAGCGAATGCGCGACCTGTTTCACAATGTCGCTGCGCGGGTCGCTGATGGTGTAGACGGGGTGGCCGAAGCCGATGATGACTTCTCGCTCGGAGACGCGGCGCCGGATATCGGTTTCTGCTCCATCCGCGCTCGCGTAGCGCTGTTGAATTTCAAGAGCGACTTCATTGGCGCCGCCATGCTTGGGCCCTTTTAGCGCGCCAATCGCGCCGGTGATGCATGAGTAAAGATCAGAACCGGTGCCGGCAATCACGCGCGCCGTGAAGGTGGACGCGTTGAACTCGTGCTCCGCATAGAGGATCAGGGAAATCTGCATGGCGCGGGTCCATGACGCGCTCGGCTCCTTGCCATCGAGCAGGTGCAAAAAATGCGCGGCGATGGAGTCATCGTCCGTCTCGACATCGATCCGTTTCCCATGGCGCGCATAGTGGTGCCAGTAGAGCAGCATCGATCCGAGCGAAGCCAGCAGCCCATCCGCCAGGGCGCGCGCTCCCCGATCGTCATGCGCGGCGCCCTCCGGTTCGATGCAGCCCAGCACGGAAACGCCGCTGCGCAGCACGTCCATCGGATGCGTTGAAGCCGGCAACAATTCGAGCGCCTGCTTCAGGGCCCCGGGCAAGCTGCGCAGCGGCCGCAGGCTGGCCTTGTACGCACTCAGTTCAGCCGCCGTCGGCAGCTTGCCGTGCACCAGCAGGTGGGCCACTTCCTCGTACTCGCAATGGGCCGCGAGGTCGTTGATGTCGTAGCCGCGATAATGCAGGTCGTTGCCGCTGTGGCCCACGGTACAGAGCGCGGTATTGCCCGCTGGCGTACCGGAAAGAGCCACGGATTTTTTCGGCTTGAATATCGTTGCCTCAGGTTGCGTTGACTCTACTGCCATAAAACTCCTTCCGGGAAGAACACCTCGATGAGCAGGCGAAAGATCTGCCTACTCCTTGCCTTTGGCAAACAGCTCGTCCAGCTTCTTCTCGTATGCGTGGTAGTCCAGGTACTTGTACAGGTCGGCGCGCGACTGCATTAGCGGGACAACGCTCTTCTGCGTTCCCTCGGCGCGGATGGTCTCATAGACCTTGAGCGCCGCCGCGTTCATGGCGCGATAGGCGCCGCAGCAATAGAGAATGATATCCACACCCGCGCCGGCAAGCTCCTCGCGGGTCCACAGCGGCGTCTGCCCGAACTCGGTCATGTTGGCCAGGATCGGCACGCCCACCGCTTTGTGAAACTCCGCATACTGGGCCAACTCCGTCACCGCCTCGGCAAAGATCATGTCCGCACCGGCAGACACATAGGCCTGCGCCCGCTCAATCGCCGCCCGCAGCCCTTCACCAGCCAGTGCGTCGGTCCGCGCCATCAGCACAAATTGCTCGTCGGTCCGTGCATCGACGGCTGCCTTGATGCGATCCACCATCTCGGCGGTCGGCACCAGCTCCTTACCCGGCCGGTGCCCGCAGCGCTTCTGGCCTACCTGGTCTTCGATATGCACCGCGCCTGCGCCATTCTTGATCATCTGCCGGATGGTCCGCGCAATATTGAACGCCCCGCCCCAGCCGGTATCGATATCGACCAGCAGCGGAAGCGCGGATGCATCCGTGATCCGCCCCACGTCGATCAGCACATCTTCCATGGTGCTGATACCCAAATCCGGCATGCCCAGCGAGTTGGCTGCCACCCCGCCGCCTGACAGATAGAGCGCCTTGAACCCCGTAGCCTCTGCCAGCCGCGCCGTGAACGCGTTGATCGCCCCGGCCACCTGCAGCGGCTTTTCTCCCCGCACCGCAGCGCGAAACCGCGCCCCGGGCGTCGCCTGAATTTCCACTTGAGCCATTCCCCATCCTTCGGCCGCATCATAACAGCCGGACCGGTCTGCTTTCCCGAACCGGCCTCGCCGATTTCCCGGATTGGGTTGGCCGGCGGGTGATCCGGTTTCCCAACCTGCCCGTGCGATGCGACAATCAACCGGTTGGCGCCGTCCAAACGAAAACAGGACTCCGCCCCCAAGGAGAAACACCGTCATGAAGCGAATTCTCGCCTGTACCGGCCTGCTGGCCCTCGCCGCCACGCTTTCTGCCCAGACCCCCGCAGCCCAAGCCCCGCCGGCCAGCCCGGCGGAATCGACCACGGCCACGATCGGCGGCAAGACCGTCACCGTCGCCTACGGCGCTCCCTCGGTGAAAGGCCGAGCAGGCACGCTGTTCACCAAAGACGGCAAAATCAGCAAGGATCCCACCTATCCCGTGTGGCGCGCCGGCGCCAACTCCGCCACCAAGATGCGCGTCGAAGGCGGCAGCGTGAAGATCGGTCCCCTCAGTGTTCCGGCAGGGGACTACACCCTCTACGTGGACATCTCCAACCCCGACGCCTGGAAGCTGGTGGTGAACAAGCAGACCGGCCAGTGGGGCACCAAGTACGACAAATCCATGGACCTGGGCCGCGTGCCGATGAAAACGTCCGCTCCGCCCGCAATGGTTGAGATGCTGAAGTACACGCTGGTGGATAACGGCGGCGGATCAGGCTCGCTGACCCTGGCCTGGGAGAACAAGAGCGCCTCGGTGCCCATCACTGCCCACTAAAGGCGCAGGTTGGTGCGCTCTCTTCAGCCGCGGGGCGTGCAGTTACTGCCAATTGCCGCCCTGCCGATACAATGGAACCAGTGGGTGATTTTTCCCCGGAGGGATTTGAGCCTTGCCGCTGTACGCCTATCGCTGCACCCAGTGTGGCCACAAGTTTGAAAAGATCCAGAACTTCTCCGCCGACCCGGAGACGGTCTGCCCCAAGTGCGGCGGCGTCCTCGAGCGCCCCTTGACCGCGCCCCGCCTCAATTTCAAAGGCGCCGGCTGGTACATCAACGACTATGCATCGAAGAGCAGCGACTCCTCTTCCGAGTCGGCGTCTTCAGAAACCAAGCCTGAATCCAAGCCTGAAACCAAGGCTCCGGCCAAGGCGGAAGGCTCGTCCCCATCTCCGGCTCCGGCCAAGGCAACGCCTTCCTCGTCCCCCAGCCCTTCCTCGCCCGGCTCTTCGACGCCTAGCTCTTCGACGCCCAGTTCGACCACCTGATGGCTGAAGCAGCCCCTCCTGCTTCAGCCTGCCCGCAATCCCATCCGCAGACCTGCTCCCCGAGCCGGTTAGGACAATGGAGTCCTCGCATCCCGAAGGCTCATGGATGACCGAAGCCCCGCCGCACACCCCGAGCCAATCCCGTAACCCAATGCCCGTCATGCTGGCCGTGACCGCGGCCCTGCTGTTTGCCGGCGGGGTCGTTGCGGCCCTGCTGCACACGACGACCGCGATCAGTGTGGGCCTGCGCCTGGTGGCGATCGCACTGCTGCTTCCGGTTGCTCTCGGCCGCCGCTCTTTGCTCGTGTGGACATTCCTCGCCATGCTGGCCGGAGCCGAATTGGGAGCCGATGCACCGGGCTTGGCCGCGCAGACGCACTTGCTGGGCGAAATCTTTCTGCGCCTCATCCGCATGATCGTGGCCCCGCTGATCTTCGGCGGCATTGTTACCGGCATCGCCGGCCATAACGAGCTGCGCAGCGTGGGTCGCGTCGCACTGAAATCGCTGGTCTTGTTCGAGGTGGTCACGACCTTCGGGCTGCTGCTCGGCGCACTCGCCATTGACCTTACCCAGGCCGGCGCCGGCCTCACGCTCCCGGCCGTGGCGCAAACTGTGGCGCCCACGGCTCAGCCGGAAACCTGGCAGCAGATTCTGCTCAACATCTTCCCGGAAAACATTGCCAAGGCCGTGGCCGAAAACCAGATTCTCGAGGTCGCCGTCTTCGCCCTGCTGTTCGGCGCCGCGCTGGCCATGCTGCCCGAGCCCAGGCGTGCGCCCATGCTCAACGTGCTGCAATCGCTCACCGAAACTATGTTCCGCCTCACGCGCATGATCATGGTCGGCGCGCCGATTGCCGCCGGAGCTGCGCTGGCCTATACCGTGGGCAGCATGGGCCTGGCTACGCTGTTGCCGCTGGGCAAGCTACTGGTTACCTGCTATGCAGCGCTGACCATCTTTCTTGGGGTGCTGGCGCTCATTTTGCTGTTTGCCGGCATCGCGATTGGCCGCTTTGCCGTCGCCGTTGCTGAACCTGCCGCCCTGGGCTTCGCGACCACGTCGTCCGAGGCCGCCCTGCCACTGGCGATGGAGAACATGGAAAAGTTCGGCGTGCCGCGCTGGATCGTTTCCTTCGTCATCCCCACCGGTTACAGCTTCAACATGACCGGCTCGAGCATTTATCTCTCCATGGCCGCGCTGTTCGCCGCCCAGGCCGCCGGCCTGCACCTCACCGTCGTGCGTCAGATCGTACTGCTGGCCACGCTCATGCTTACCAGCAAGGGCATTGCCGGCGTTCCCCGCGCGACATTGGTGATTCTGATGGCCGTTGCCAGTTCGTTTCAGATTCCCGCCTCGGCCGTGCTGATGCTTCTCGGCATCGACACGCTGATGGATATGGGCCGCACAGCGATGAATGTCATCGGCAACTGCCTGGCCGCAGCTGTGGTGGCGCGGTGGGAAGGCGAACTCCGGTCCGGGGAACCGACGAGCTGAGTTGAGAGCAGCAGCGGTCAGCTTGCGCAGCTCAATCCAATTTCACCGCATGCGCGCCCGACATCGGATCGATCCGAAACCCGCTGCGAGACCTCAGAAGGAGTCGGTCGGCATAAAATCAGAAGTGCATGCCGCTTCTCGATCCCATCCCTTCTCCGGTGGAACACGCCGATTTCGCTGCCCTGGAGTGGGAGCCGCTGCTGGCCCTTGTCGCCGGTTTCGCTGGGTCGCCAGTCGGCCGGCAGGCCATCCTCGACCTGCGCCCCTCCTGCGACGAAGACTGGATCAGAACCCAGCATCAGCTCACTGCCGAACTCGGCCTCGTACTGACCGAGCAGGTTTCCATTCCTTGCGGCGGACTCTTCGATCCCACGCAGCTGGCCGCCAAGGCGCAAATCCCCGGCGCAGCCCTTGAAGCAGCGGAGCTGCAGGCAATCGCCCGCCTGGCCAACGACGTCGCCGCCTGGCAAGCCCTGTTGCAATCGCCGCCCGCGCGCCTGGCCGGCAAGCTGCCCGGACTTTCAAGCCTCTGCTCCGCCCTGACAACAAGCCTGCGACCGCTGGCCGAGACCATCGAACGCACCATTCAGCCCGACGGCTCGCTGGCGGATAACGCCTCGCCGGAACTGAACCGCATACGCCGCGAGCAGGACCGCCAGCAGCGGCTCATTGAGGAGTCGCTGCGCGCCGCCCTGCGCAAACTCTCCAGCGACGGCGCTACGCAGGAAGAGCTCATCACCATCCGCGGAGATCGCTTCGTCATCCCCGTCCGCGCAGAACTGAAGCGGCGCATCTCGGGCGTGGTCCACGGCGCCAGTTCTTCGGGGCAGACCGTCTTCGTGGAGCCTCTCGAAACCATCGAGCAGAACAACGAGCTGGTCCGCCTGATGGAAGAAGAACAGGCGGAGATTCACCGCATTTTTGTCGCGCTCACCCGGCAAGTGGGCCTCTACGCAACCGGCCTGGTTGAAGGCGCGCGCGTGCTGACCCTGGTCGACAGCCTGCAGGCCCGCGCCCGGTTTGCCCGCGACTACGACTGCGTTGGGCCGGCCATGACGCCGCATGTGCTGACGCTGAACCTCGCCCGCCATCCGCTGCTCGAAAAACGCCTGCGGTCGACAGGCGGCAGTGTCGTGCCGCTCACGCTTGAACTCACCGACGACCATCGCCAACTGATCATCAGCGGCCCCAACACCGGCGGCAAAACCGTCACGCTCAAGACAACGGCCCTGTTGGCCATGATGGCCCAGGCCGGCCTGCCCATCCCCGCCCTAGCCGCTGGCTTTCCCGTCTTCACCGCGTTTCTGGCCGACATCGGCGATGCGCAATCGATTGAAGCGGCGCTCTCCACGTTTTCCGCGCACATCACTAATCTCGACCGCCTGGCGCGCCTCACAGACAGTCGCTCTCTGGTACTGCTCGACGAACTGGGCTCGGCCACTGACCCTGAAGAAGGCTCGGCGCTTGCCGTGGCCATTGCGAGCTACTTCCTCAACGCCGGCGCCTGGTCGCTGATCTCCACGCACCACACCTCGCTCAAGGTGTATGCAGCCAATACTCCGGGCGTGCTGAACGCCGCGGCAGGCGTCGACGAGAGCACCCTTGCACCGAATTACCAGTTGAGACTTGGCGTACCCGGCGCGTCGGCCGGTATCCAGACGGCGGAGCGTCTGGGGCTAAATGCCGGCATCGTTGCGGCGGCGCGACAGCGGCTGGGGTCGCAACAGGTGGATATCGCCCGCTTCCTGGACAAGATGCACAGCGAGCTTGCCGCTCTTGAAGTCGAGAGAAAGAATACGCGCGAGCAGCAGTACGCGCTCAATCAGGACAGAGCGAAGCTCGCCCGCGAAGGTGATGTCGAGCTGCGCAACCGGACGCGGGAACTCGAGACCAAACTTGGTTCGCTTTTGAAAGATTTTGAATTTCAGATGCGCGAGACGGTGCGGGCCATCGAAGACCGCGCGGCACAGCAGAAGCTGTCGAAGGAAGCCGAGCGCCGCATGACCCGTTTGCGCCGCGAGTTTCAGGAGAGCTTTAACCAGACCGTCGTCGCCCACCGCACCGGCGCCGACCGGGACGACGCCAACGCCCAGCCTCACCTGCTCAAGCACATTGCTCCCGGTGATCATGTGCGCATCAAGTCCATGAACAAGATCGCCGTCGTGCAGCGTGAGATTGAAAAGGATCTGTTCGAGGTCGCTCTTGGTCCCATCAAAATGCGCGTCAAACGTGATGAGCTCACGGAGCCGCAGCCCTCCGGTCAGAATATCGAACTGGGAAAAAAGGCCGATCCACTTGCCGCCGCGCGCAGACAGAAAAACGTTCACGTTACCGTCACCAGCACCAGTTCAGACGAGATGCGCACGGAGATCAACCTGATTGGCCGGACGGTGGACGAAGCGACCGGCGAACTCGAATCCTACCTCGACCGCGCGTTTCTTGCGGGCCTGCCCCGCATCCGCGTCATTCACGGCCACGGGGCCGGCGTTCTGCGTCGGGGCGTTCGTGATTTTCTGAAGGGCCATCCCCACGTCGCCACCATCGCCGAAGCCCCACAGAACGAAGGCGGGCAGGGAGCGACGCTGGTGGAGTTACGCCAGTAGTAGAATTACTCCGGCAGGCGCAAAATAGCTGCGATGTAGCTACGGAATCGCAATGACCAACTTGGGAATGTCCGGTCGATTGAGCAGATCGATCGGCATGAACCTGCAGCTACGGAATGAGAGAAATCTCTGAATCAGTTGCGAATCGACCGCGCCCATGAATGCACGCCGATTGACATTCGAGTGACAATTGCTCCTCACGCGGTCCGCTATCATCCCAAATAGCCTTTTGGAGGATTCCCATGCGCAAGCTGTTTTTGTTCCTGATGTTCGCCCTCGCCAGTGTTGGACTGTCGGCCCAGTCCAAGTCCATCTATGACTTCACCATGAAATCGATTGACGGTCAGCCGGTGAGCCTCGGCGCCTACAGCGGCAAAGTTGTCCTGCTTGTCAACGTGGCCAGCAAGTGCGGATACACTCCGCAATACAAAGGCCTGGAGGCAGTCTACGAGAAGTACAAAGACCGCGGTTTGGTTATGGTCGGCATCCCGGCCAATAACTTTGCCCAGCAGGAACCCGGTACAAACGAAGAGATCAAGCAGTTCTGCTCGAACAAGTACAATGTCAGCTTCCCGATGATGGCCAAGGTGTCTGTGCTTGGCGATGATCAGACGCCGCTCTACTCGTTTTTGACCGGTAAGGTATTACGGCTAAGAGAATGATTTACGAGGCGCAGTAGGGAAATGAAACCGTTTTCCAATTGTTATCAATGCTAACCAGCCAGTGTACACTTCAAGCAGTCTATAATCATGATTCCAATCTACGAGGCACTTCCCTAATCGAAGTCCTCAATGTCATCATCACTTAGCACAAGCTTCTGTTCCGCAAAACGCGCTTCCAACCCGACTCCTGCCTGCCTAGACTTTCTAGTCCATCTATTACCAACAGCTTTCTTCTGCGGAGACTCACC
>DATDLS010000523.1:0-15111 GCA_036519195.1 Occallatibacter sp.
TCAAAATCCGAGCAGGGCCGGGAGGCACAGGTCCCATCTTTGAGTTATCGGAAATCCGCAATGTGTTCTAGACTTCAACTCATCCTATTCCGAGCGTCACCTGGCTGACATACCACGAATGTGGGACCGCCATTGAGGGCCTAAGACGCGCTGCAAGGCAGTGCAAGGTCAAAATTCCATCCGAGCGCAACAGCGGGCACGGCTTCGAACTCATGGACAGTTTCTGAGAGATTTATCTGCTTGGAAAGGGTGTGTTGATTGACGCCGGATCGTCTCAGGGACGGCGCATTGTGTGCGATGAACGTTCGGCGGGGAACGCGGGATTATAGCGATGCCAATCGCCGGCGGTGCGGATCATCGTTACGATCGAGCCGCCTCAATAGGTTCTCCAAAGGCCTTCGCCACCGGTAAACTCAACAAGCGAATACTCACTTGCTGCCGTACGAGCATTCCGCAGCATTTCTGGGCGAGTGTTCAGTGATGATTCGACGGCGGCCCGGTCTATCCCTGTCGCCCATGCTCATAGAGTCCTTTGGGAGTTCAGTCTGAACGCCGTGACCGACATGACCGGACAGTATCTCTTCCGAAACCTGGCGGCGGGAACCTATCCAGTTCCGGTTTCAAACGAAGCCCAAAATCGACCCACATGCTTCGCCTGAGCGCCGATTCGGGCGGTTGGAGATGTTGGGTTTGAATCCGTTCTGGAGGAGGTCGAACGTCAAGCAAGTTTGGCCGTGCCGGATGCGGCGGCATGACTCGAGACAGGAAGGCGCAATCGGCTCCTGTTGGCCATGTTTTGGGACGGGGTTAAGAGCCTTGGCGGCGGGAGACGAAGCGCATTGCCTGAGTCGAATGCCGGAGGCCTACCTGCTCGAGAATCAGTCGGTTGTATGGTTTCTCGCTCGTTATGAGATCGAGCAAGCTGGTCGGGCGGACGACATTACATCGTGAGCGATACGTGAAAGACAGGTGTTCGTTTGCGGCCTGGGGTGATAAGTCAATGGACCGAACGACTTACAGGACATCATCCGGAGCGCTTGGCAGCCAAACAGCGTGGTTTGGAGCGAGATGGAAGGCTTCTTGTGGGGTCAGAGTGGGGTTGACGTTTTTGGCCGGTTTTTTCGAGATTTTTTGTCAAATTGTCTCGATTTCTAGCAGGCTCAGTCGCGGCGAAGTTTAGTCGGTCAGATTTTCACGAGCTTTGCTAAACTCTTATTATGGAGATCACGGTCCATCTTCCTGATGACGTTGCGGCTCACGCGAATCCTGGGCGCGAGGCCCTTGAGGCGCTTGTCATCGAAGGGTATCGGTCCGGTACGCTTTCGCACTATCAGGCGAGTCAACTGCTGGGCCTCGACCGGTTCGAGTTCGATGGCATTCTCAAGGAACGGCACATCTACGATCACGCTTACGATGTCGAAGACCTCGAACGCGACCAGGAAACCCTGCGCCGGCTTCGGGCCAAGGGGCTTCTCCCGGCGGCATGATCGTTGTCGCTGATACATCGCCGCTCAACTACCTGCTTCAATTGAGTGCGAACACGTTCTCCCCCGCCTCTATCAAAGAGTGGTCGTTCCCCTCGGCGTAATCGAAGAACTGAGAAGTCCGAAAGCCCCGCTTGCGGTCAAGGCGTGGGTCGAAAGGCTCCCCGACTGGATAGACATTCATTCTCTCGCGTCGGCCCCCAACCGCGAATTGGACCATCTTGGACGCGGCGAGCGTGCGGCGATTCAACTGGCCGAGGAGCGGCGTGCCGCATTGCTGTTGATCGACGAGCGTAAAGGCCAGTCGGAAGCGGCGCGTCGTGGCCTTTCCGCCACGGGAACTCTGGGCGTCCTCCTCGATGCCGGAGAAGCCGGTTTGGTCGATCCGCCGCAGGCGTATCGGCGGTTGATCGAAGAGACCACTTTCCGCACGTCGCCAGCTTTGGAAGCTCACTTCCTGCGGCGTTTCCTCCAGTAATGGAGCATTCGGTCTGTGGATTCAAACGACTTGCTATCGGCGATTTTGGCAGGGTCGCCGTCTATGATCACGCACTCAGACACCGAATCCCGAACTGTGCCATCAGGAGTGGGTTAAAAACAATTCCGTAGGGTGAAAAATACGTTCCCAACAGGAACAGCCGGGGGAATGCCGAAGCTCGGGCGGCCATAATCCAGTCCGGGATCTTGTGAGACCGATGGGAACGAGGTCACCTTCTTCTGCATGGCACAGTCTTGCTATCCGGTGCTAAGAATCTAAAGATTGCGGCCCTAAAGATGTAGCGGTTGCCCGGAAGAGGATTGGCATACGTCCCAGTCGCAAGAGATTGTGATCTGCCGGAAAGAGGTGAGAGCAGTGTGCCGTTCGGTGGGGCCAGATTCACGCCCGGAGTATCTACAGATTTCAATGTGGGAGAATTTCCACTTGGCCAAAAGTCCGCTCTCCGGACAGGTGGCCCTTGGCTCAAATGCTGCCAATGCGCTCACTAAGCCAAATTCCGAGTTGGGCAGAGGTTTGCGGGACAGAGGTCGTGGGTGCGATAAGGGTGCAATAAGGGTTGCCAAGAGTTCCTCAGGGCGCTGAAAGGAGCCATCCGTTCCCCCTGATTCCAATGAGTTACCTGCCTTCGATGTGCTGTCACGGCACAGGTCACTCGATCAAGTCCCGGCGTGAAAGAGCTGGTTAACGGGTTGCGAGCTCCAAGATAAAGCATTTCAGTCAAGCTTGATCTGTGGATCAGGTTCTGGCACCATATCAGCTAATTAACGGGTTGCTATGCGAATTGCTGTTCCCTCCACCCTTCGCACGGCTACCTGTTTGCTATTGGCCGTCCTGTTGGGTGTTGTCGGATGCCAAGTCCTCCGCTGGAGGAATCCTGCCTCTCCAGAGGCGCTCCTTGAGCGAGCCGATGAGAAGTCGTGGCTGAATGACTGGATAGAAGCGGAGCCTCTGTACAGACGAGCTGAGGTTCAATTCGCGCAAAGAAACCAGCTCTCAAAGGCGCTCTAGGCACGTGTCAGCGAAAAGCCGGCACATAGCGAGTCCTCAATAAGCGTCTCCGCCGAAATTGTGCTACTGACAGATGACCTGGCGCTCTCCGAGGCGCAGGAAACTGAGACACGACTTCGCGTTCTGACAATCCTCGGGATGCTCGAAGTGAATTATGACTCAGGAATGGCGCAGAAGATCTGGACAGAGTTGGAGAATCTAGCACTCCGCCAGCACCATTCTTTGCTGGCGTCCAGAGCAATCGGCGAGCAGGGAATCTCCGCGTTCTTACTGGTAGGGAGGTTGCAACGCAGTTCCGTCCTCCACCTTTGGCTTTAAACAATGCATTGGCAGCCGCAATCAGCAAATTTTCTGGCATTTTCATCGTTCCACCTTGTCGTGCGAGGGCGGTGGCTACGCCTGTACTGGCAGTTAGCCTGACATCGCTTTTTGAACCGGTCTGCTAAGGAAAACGGAGTGGCTCGATCTCAGATCGGACCTTTTCGGCCAGTTTGGCGGCTCCAGCGATATCGGTAGAGGGGAAGATCACACGGCAACCGTGGCCCAGTGACCTGGCTTCGCTGGCTGCCATCAGACGCCTCCTCCGCTCGTCCAGCATGGGCCAGATAGCGTGAAACCTTGTACTCAACTCGGCGACAGCGTTCATCACCGAAAGATCAAGAATGGCAACCGCTTTTATTTCTGGTCCGGGGAACGGACTTTAGAAAGTGCCGTGTCGGCATGAGAGCGCACCATGAAGCGGTTGTATAAAATCTGCGCACTGCCGGGCGCATCGCCATCGCTGGCGGCACAATTTCGCACCTGAATGATTGGCAAAGGGCATGACACATTGAACACAAGTGCCGCCCCAAACCGCAACCTTCGCGCCTTGCAAAAGATACGCCGAGACAAGGCAATACAATCACGTCTTCGGCCAATCTCTATGGCTGGTTTTAAAGTGACCACCGAGGTCCCTATTTCAGAGGTCGCGGCGATTTTAGGAAATAGTCCAAGGATAGTCGAGAAGAATTATTCCCAGTCGTGCCAGGCAAAAGCAGAGGCGCTCGATGCTGCGGTGAAGGGGAGATGGACGGAAGTCAGATGACTTTCTTATAGGCACCGGCCACCTTTTGTGCCGCCAATTTTACCGCAGACGTTGCCGTATTTCCGGCGTCGAGCGTGTGCCTCAGTGCTGATTTTCTCCGCGTTCCGCTGTGGTCCACAGGAATGGTCTCAATCCCGCCCCCAAAAATCGTGTGCGTCTCCTCCAGCCGGTCGATCGCCGAAGTCAGCTCCTCGACCACCGCATCGGCTTCATCGGAAAAGACAATCAATTCGACGTTGATTTTCTGATAGCCCATAGATCCCGCCTTTCCGTAATTCTACTCGCCGGCCTCGTCACTTACACTTGATGAATCTGCCAGCTGATTTGCCCGGCAACGTTTTACCGAGTCTAACGCTTTCAGAATGAATCGCTAAAGTATTGATTCTTTGTCCGGATCGATGAGCGATTTTTCCGCCGCTGACCTTTCGGAGAGTCTGGATGCGACGTTTCGATGACCTGCTAAGGACTTCCCGAAACTGTATAAAATCGGTCAGACAATCCCTTTGTGAGGCGGTAGAGTTCTCAACAGATTCGCCGCAGAAGCGAAACACCTCGATCAAATCCTGAGAACCGCCGGTGAAGACGCCGGCGGGTTTTTTCTGATCCATTCCTGAGATGAATATCGAAAGAAAAGAGCCAGTGGTGGTCTCTCGTTTTAAGCGGATCGCTCGGTTCTTTGGTTCGCGCTCTGAATGAATGCCGCCGAAGCGGTCATCCACATAACCCGTATCCACGGGAGAGATTCGTTGAGTCCTCAGGGCCACCTCGCATCCTCGGCACCTTCGCTCATGGCGCTCGAAGCTTTCCCCTCTGCACTTGACCGACGAGCACCATCCAAGTTCCGGGCCGCAAGCTATTTCGGACATGTGGTCGCCTATCCGTTGAGAGACCTGTCTTCTGCCTGGCGGCGGATCCCGTGGGCCGGAAACGGACTTCCAGGTGGGCACACCCGGAACGCGTCTGGCGTTTTGTGTGGTTCCTTCTACTTTCGATGAAGGAGATCTTGGGTGACCTTGTATCCACCGGGGCCGCCCGTGATGGCAATCGGAATGACTGCACCGGCCTTTTTTTTCTTGAAGAATGGAATGAGCGGCTTCATGAGCGCCGACTTAAACCCGGTTGCGATATGGGAGATGTCGGATTGCATACGCAGATTGCCGGTCAGATCAACGGTAGAATTGCGCAGGTTAAAGGAGCCGCTGAGATCAACTCCAGCTCCCGGCATCTGAAGAGTGATTCCCTGTGTGGAAAGGACGCCGTCGCGTATCTTGGCTTGGCCTTTGAACGATGAGACAACATCCGCAGTGGCATTTGAGGCCTGACCGGACGAGCTTGGATCGGGCTTGGACGGCTTGACCCCTTGAGCGCGCTGGCTGAAGGCCGAAAGCTTTTGCTCTGTAGCTTGGTTCGTGAGGCGCTCGGCGGGAGCCTCGAAGGCTCCATCCACCCGAAGACGCTGAAGGAACTTTAATCCCTTCCTCGATGGATCGACTTGCGCGTGACTGTGAAGCCACACGGATCCGGCGATTGGTACTTTGTCGTGGATAAAGGGACCGAGAAGGTCCTCGATGCGACCGCCGCCGACGGCTACGTCAACATCAATGACCTTAGGGGAGCCAACGATCCGACCTTCGACGTGGATGGTGGTCGCTCTGGTCCTTGCATCGATGCCATGAAGGATGACGTCGCCGTTGAGACCGTTGATGGCGCAGCGGACCGACGTGGCGAAGGATGTGGGTTTGCCATTGCCGACGGCAAAGTCAGGGGTCTCGGAGACGGCATCGGCTTCAAAATCTATTAACGTCCCATGGAAGTGACCTGTGGAGGAAAGCGTTCCGCTGATGTTGCCAATGTCCCGGAGGTTGACGCGCGAGAAGTTGAAATCGCCCGATAACGGAGTGGCGCCGAGATTTTTGGGGTTCAGCGGGCCGAAGCTGCCGGTGGACAGAATATGACCCGTAGGCTTGGCGTTTTGCATATCGACCGCGTAGGCGAGCGCCTGGCCTTTCTGCAGATTGCGGATGACCAGTTCCCGGATGGGGAAAGAATAGCGGCTGCCATCGGCACGCATGATGTCGAGGGCGGAATCGTGTAGGCGAAGTTGCTCTACGACATCGGTTGGGCCCCCGAAGTCCGCGCTGCTTCCGGATGGAAAATCCTCGTGATTCGCGGGGCTTCCCAAAGGAGGTATGACGATGTGCAGCCCCGTGATGTCTACCAGGCGCACGCGCTTGCGAAGCAGGAGCAGATCGAGCCAGGTGCCTTGAATAGTCAGGCTTTGTGCGGAGCCTAAGGGGGGAAGATCGCGCGCAGAATTGCGGCTTAGAGTGATGTCTGCGGCCATTAAGCCAGGGTTGGGGAAGTAGATGCGGTGGTAATGGCCGATCTTGACCTGGCTGGCGAGGACTTCCTGGAGCATGGGCTCAACGGTGCGATACCGATAGGGCCAATTCGCGCTGACGAAGTAAACGCCCATTGCCGTTAAACAAACCAGAGGGAGAACCAGACAGAGGGTCCAGAGCTTCATTTTGTGAGTCCAGAGCTTGGTTTTGCGCCGCGGTTGGGAAGAATGGGGCGCTACTGCCGGCAATGGAGTGTTTGTCATGGAATTGAAGTCCCAATAAAACCAGTAGTCGAAGCCAGCCGCTCCACGCTCCGTCTCGACTGGGCGACGCGAGCGTTCCTGGACAGGGTTCGCATCTGAACCCGCAACTCGATCCGACGGTGAGGTTGGATGCCGATCGAGACCTTCGTGATCATCGACCGGCGCGACATTGGATTCCTATGCGACAGGCGCCATCCTGTCCCCATCATTCACTGCCATGATTTCTGAATCTATCCGGAGTTGCTCACCGTCGTAAGCATACGTTCAGGGCCGTCTGGGCTTGGCGTTGAAGGAAGTGGCTGATCCATCTCCCTTTTTACGCAAGAGACAATCTCTCTTTCGATCTCGATCCGGCTTTTCTTTTTCATGAAAAGGCTTTTGTTTGAACAATTGAACAGGGAATTACTGTAACGAGTTCGAAGTCGATTTCCCTCCGTGCGTCCCACGAACAGGAGCGATCGGCGCGTATACGTGTTTATCCAGCAGCCGCGTTAGCGCCGCCACCGCGAATATCCCCAGCCCCCGCCGCCGAGCAGAAAGAGCACCAATAGAACAACCACGATAGTTTCCATGTTGTAGCCTCACTCGTAAGACGAAGCGGACCTGCCCTTGCAACGACCGTCCCACTTCCTCCCTGCACATGATTCTAAGAGTGGCCCAGACGGATGTCTGATCACTTTGGATCATCGTGAGCCGGGCGCTCCAGACTTGCCTCTGATCCCTGCAATCCCTGCCTCCAACTTGGAGCCATCATCCCGAAACTGTTCATTCTCGCGTTCGGCGCATTCGGTCTTTCTTCATACCCACAGCGGTGTAGAGCGGCGGTGCGATTCTGACCAACCCCAGCGAACACCGCTTGCATGGATCAGTTCTACATTGGCAGTCCTATCCCCTAGGCCTGACCTGCACCTCGAGATTTGATCCATCGTACGCGTGTATCCTCCGGAAAACGAGCACTTTGCTTGTCGAAATGGTCAATTTTGACCAGTGCAGAGATATCCACCAGGAATACTGTTGGGATGGAAAGAAAACAATTGAGAACTAGCCCTGCCGTCTACAAACGAGTGAACAGACGGGCGCCGTTCAAATAAGCAACGGAACGACTGGAGCTGCGGTGAACCTCCTCAAGAATTGCGATGTGCGGATTAGTCTACCCGTGAGTCTTAACATAAGCCGAAATTCGTCCAGGCCAGTGGAAGTGCCAACGACCAATTTCTCGGAAATCAATTCGGACGGGTCATCGGCGGGCAGGTTGGGTTTTGTCGAAGACTTCACACAGGAGCATTCTTCCCCCGGCCCGCACATCTCGTCGGCCGGGATTTCAAGCTGTTTTTGATTCAAGACATCATGTTAAGCTAGGGCTGATCCGGCAGAAACTCGGAGGGCGTCTATATGGGTTGCCCAATCTGTAGGAATCTGGAACGAGCTTATGAGGCTGGGCTCAGCGAGTACATTGAGGCCCTTTCATCTGCGTATTATCCTGTCTGCACGAAGTCTGCATCCTCTAAGAAAGTCGATATGGAAAGGGACCGGTACGAACTGGAAGAGCACTGGCTTGTATGCGATTCCGCCGCCGGGTTGTATGCACTCTCGCGGGCGCGGTACGTGTCAACGAGTTTGAGACAAATGGCAGTATAGCGAAAGCCGGATAGACTCCCGACGACTTCAGTTTCAGGTGGAGATCTCACTCATTGTTGAGTCGGTCGGACACCACTCCCGGCCATCCCCAGAGACACAGTCTAGAGAAGCTGCATGGGATGTTTCCTCAGCACTTATTTCCGATCCCCGGAGCCGTGGACAGCTTCGTGTTGGAATTCCGCTGATAAGGGCTTGATAGTTTGTAAGCCGTTTGCCGAAGATGACCATCCCTTTGGACGTGATTTCGCATTCGCAAATATCCTTGGCATGATTCCCGCCTCGCATCTTGATCACCACCATGATCTTGCGAAGCTGGCCATCGATGGATACCTACCGCGGGCGAAGGATGTCATCGCAAAGGGAGGAGATTGAGTAGGTACTGAACGGAAATTCGGTGAAAGATTCATCGACCTCAACTGTGCTTAGAATCGTCACGCCGATGCCCGTCGGGGCGAAGATCATCCGGTAGAGCGACTCGCGAAAGTCGGCGCGGAAGCCGTGCGACAATGCCATCTCAAAGCCGGCCAGAGAGTCGATAACGAGGCGCATGGCGCCTATCTTCTGTACAGCGTCGAGGATTGACTGCATGGTTTCGTCCGCCGAGAGATCCAGGGGGCGAAGATAGAGGATCGTAAGTTCCCCGTCTTTCTGGGGCGTTTCCAGATCCAAGCCCAAACTGGCGGCCCGCTCCCATACGCTTGCGGGCGTTCTTCAAAAACCGCCACGATGCCCGGTTCCCCTTGGCGTATGCCTTCTGCAATGAATTGGGTCGCGAGGACTGATTTCCCCGTTCCCGAGGATCCTGCCACGAGGACGCTATCGCCCTCGGGCACGCCACCATCCAGCAATCCAGCATCTTGTCCAACTCCGGAATGCCGAAGGAAAGGCGCCGATCACAAGGCGGATTCCTCTTGCGCGCGGTTAACCCAAAGGTGCGCGAGAAGGCTTGCACTCCGGCTTCGGTTATGCGGAACGTGTGCAACCCCGGCACGGAATCCTGTCCACGCAGTTTCATGACCTGCAACTTTCGGACAATCGAATTCCGTTCCGCCGTTTGGCGCAGCCAGAACAGACCGTCGGCGACGGTAAAGATCGGATTATCCCGTATCTCTTCCTCCGCATATTCACCGATCAGAAACGTTGTAGCCTGCCAACTGGCCAGGAACGGGGCTAATCGTTGAATGAAAGATTGCAGGTCCATGTCACTCCGCGGTTTGCGGGCCATGGTCCCGATCTGGTGATTGCGGATGTCGTTATGCCAGCATTATCGGGAATTGATTTGGCAATCATAGTTCGAGAGACTTGCCCGGCCTGCACGGTGCTCCTGTTCTCTGGGCAGATTGCCACTCATGAATTGCTCGAAGGTGCCAAAGTCCTAGGCCACGATTTTGATGTCATCCCAAAGCCGGTGAATCCGCTGGAGATGTTGGTGTGGCAAGAGTTCGATCAGGACTCGTATTCGCAACGCGTGTTGAAGGATCGGCAGCTCGCCTGCAACAGTCCGAGGGCAATTAACGGCGCTAACTTGGTGATGGCCCATTTAATGCGTCCGCAACAGGGCAGCGGCTAAGGCAGAGGCGGCGGGGAGTCTGCAGTCAAAGCTCCGGTTTTGGAAAGCGGGCGGTTCGGTGTACCGGCTTCTCAAGCACTTCAAAGTCATACCCTCTTTCGCGGACTGAACCGACCAAGCTCGCTAACCCGGAGAACCAAATCACCTTGCAACTTGAACATCCCTGCCTGACCTGAATCGCGAGATCAAATCCAGACAGCTGCGGGATTACCACGTCACCAATTACAAGATCAGGTGGATCGAACTCTGCCGCCTGCAATGCGCTGATTGGCTCAGTGAAGGGTGCTGCGTGGAAGTTTCTCGCAATCTGTTTTCAAGTCAGATCGTGTTCCCTACGTCCGCTGAAGAGCTTTTCTCTGGAAACCCGCAAGCTTTCAGGATCGTCGCGACCGTTTCAGCTCAGGTGTGGTTCCCGTTCCCTCTTGCCTCTTTGCCGGAATCGCTGTGGCTTGGCTCCTGTTGGCGAACGATTCATCATACATCTCTCCAGTCCAGCAGGTCTCTCACTTGATGCTTTGGTCGATTTGGGCAGATCACGATCGATTGAGTCTGGACTACGCATGAATAATGTTGACAGACAATTCTGCACCTCTGCGCCCCACAATCCGGCACGAGGTTCTATCGCCTTGGCGAAGAAAGTCTAGGTCGAGCCAGCTCTTCCCGACGCACAGGTCACGGACCTCAAGGAAGGTGAGGAACTCCGGAAGCCGTGGATTCACGATTCTGAGCTCTCCCTTTGCCGCGTCCGGTTTCAGTCCCAGCAGCGCCGTTAGAATCACGATGGCGGTGCCGGAAGCCCAAGCCTGCGGCGAGCAAGAGACCGGATAGTGCACCGGTTCATCGCGACGGTGCCTCGGGTTTCCGCAGAATAACTCCGGTAGCCGGTACTCGCGAAAGTGGAGTGAAGCTTCGAACAGTGCTGAAAGAATCGCAGAGGCCTCCTCCTGATAGCCATAGCCCGCCATGCCAAACGCGATCAGCGAGTTGTCATGCGGCCAAACTGATCCCCGGTGGTAACTCATTGGGTTGTACGTATGTTCTTCATTCGAAAGAGTACGGATGCCCCATCCAGAGAAGAGGCCTTCTGCTATCAACTTTTTCACTACGTCGCGCGCTCGCTGATCATTGATGGTGTGGGTGAAGAGCAGATGTCCGGGATTGGAAGACATGACGGTAAGAGGCCGCTTGTCCCGGTCAAGCGCCATTGCATAGTAGGAGTCTTTCGCCAGCCAGAACGACTGGTCTAGCTTTTGTATAAGCTCGTTTGAGCGAGCCATCAGGCGATCTGCCTGGTTTGGATCGCCGAGCAAGCGCGTAAGACCGGCCGCGCGACGAAAAGCATCGGCAGCATAGCCTTGCTCCTCAACGAGCGCAATGGGCGCCTCGGCCAGCGTTCCGTCGGCATGCGCCATGGCGTCGCCTGAATCCTTCCAGCCCTGGTTGAGCAGCCCCTTTTCCGTCTTTCTGCAATATTCGATCAGGCCGTCGCCATCCATGTCACCGTACTCGATTAGCCAATTGAGCGCGGATGAAAGTGGGGACCGCATTTCTTCCAACAATTCCATATCTCCGGTCCAATGGAAGTACTCGTCGAGCAGAATGATAAACAGCGGCGTCGCATCAACGGAGCCGTAGTTCTTTCCGAAAGCAACTTCACCAGTCGCCGACATCTCACCAGAACGAAGCTCATGCAGAATTTTCCCCGGCTGCTCGTCATTGTCGGCGCACTCTACCTGGCCCTGACGTTCTGCCAGAGAGCGAATCGTGCCACGTGCCAGCGAGGGGTTTAAGGCCAGCGTCTGAAAAGAGGAAATAAGAGAGTCTCTTCCAAAGAGCGCGGCAAACCATGGCACCCCGGCGGCAATCGTCCTGTTTGCGCCCTCAGAGATCTGCAGCGAGTAAAAGTCCTGCAACGATGTACAGAGCATCCTGTTGAAGAGCTCATTGTTGGAATTGAACTTCGTACAATCCTTCTCCCATGAAATTACACAAAGATGGAGTTCCTCTTCGTGCTCCTCAAGCTTTTCATGGTCGCTCATCCAAAGGGGCGGCCTTGACAAAGCCGAGAAGCTAGAGGGGAGCGAATGTTTTGAAAACACTTGGGTTACGATTGTCGCGTTGATCTGCGCTCGGCCGCGCGGTTCCAAATCGAGTTCCCATCGCGTTGTGTGCCCGGAGATCCTCGCTGGTCTGGGGCTAAACGAAAGCGCCGTGGTGCGAACGCGATCGTCGAGACCTTCATAAACAAAGGTCATCTGAGTGTCGGTGAGCAGGGGTTCGAAATACCGCCCACTCTTGCCGCGGATAACGCCGCGCACCTGAAAGATGTCCATGAAATCGGAGTCGTAGGTGATCTCGATGACCAGATGTGCCGTCTCGCTGTGAAAGTTCTGGATCTGAAGGACGTCATAAAGGCTCTCGCTTCCCAGGATCTGCTCCCGATGCAGGAAGACAGTATTGAGCGGAATATCCAAGCCTTCCCCTGGCACGCTGCCTTTCACTGTCAACTCCACTCGATTGGCGTAAGCGCCTTCGGTCGTGGCCGAGAGAACACTGGGCGGATGACCGTTCACCATCAATTCAAGCTGGCTTAGATACCGGGTATCTTCGCGAAACAGGCCAACGTTCGGAGCGCCTGGTGGCATGAGGTTCCCTGAGCGATCCGAGACGAAAAACGTCTTCCCGCAAATCAGTGCCAGGCTTTGCAGGTTCGACAGATGAGACTCAATGTAGAGGAATCGAGGTTCAGGTGGGGCGGTGATCGGATGCAATCCCATGTTTTCGAGCTTAGCTTCCGCGGTATGAGCCTCGTTCATGCTGCAATCTCTTTGGCGAAGTCTAGCTGACCGTCTAAGTCAAGGCCACCGGTCAGGATCCGTTCATATAATTCAACGTAGCGTCGCACCATGATTTCCACCGAAAACCGTTGCTCCACCCAACCGCGCACGAGTTCCGGAGTGTATGTGGTATTTCTTACTGAATCCGCCATCTCCTCGGCAGAGGAACTGATCGCGCCGGAGTTTCCCTCGACAACGATCTCCGGAACTGAACCGCCGGGGAAGGCAAAGACAGGCGTCCCGCAGGCCATTGCCTCAAGCATCACCAAGCCAAAGGGTTCGCTCCATTGGATGGGAAAAAGTAGTCCGCGAGAACCGCCAAGTAGTTGATTCTTCATCTCCAGGTCCGCCTCACCCACATACTCGATGAAACGTCCATCGATGTGTGGTTTCACCATCTCGTCGAAGTAGTCGCGGAAGATCGGCTGGATCTCGCCTGCGATCTTCAGCGGAATCCCTGACCGCTTTGCAACCTCGATCGCAATATGTACGCCTTTGATCGGAGCGATTCTTCCAAGGAAGCAGAGGTAGTCTTCTTTTTTTGTTTGCAGCCGGTACTTGGTCAAGTCGATGCCGTGATGGATCGTCGTGACTGCGAGGGTAGGATGAACGGAAGCTTGATGCTCACTGATCGCCGCATAGTGGATCTCCGGATAACGCTCGTACGTGCGAGTCAAGGATGACTCCTGCGGATGATGCAGGGTGCAGACGAAAGGTGTGGACACGTATCTGGAATAAGTGACAGCTAATGTACTATTGATATGGATTAGATCGCACGTCCATGCGGCATCTTCAATCGACCAAGACACATGATCGAGTTCCTTCAACATACCGGAGGACTCCGTGGAGAGCGGCCACTCGGCTCGTTGATAATACGATCTTTTCTCTGCGTTGACTGTGGATTCGCCGTTACAATACACCACCACTTCGATCCCCATTCGTTCCAAACCTTCTGCAAGGTGGGCAATGAAGAGTTCTGTGCCCCCGTATCGGGTGGGGGGAACAGAAATGAAGGGAGACGCGATGAGAGCAATACGCATAGAAACACCTCGTGGCACAGTCCTGCCGTTGTAAGCTAACATCCAGAGCCGCCCTTGAGGTCTCTGGTCACATGTGGAGCGCGGCCCTTCCAATTCAGTATCGAAGTTTAGGCATTTGGAAAGCTGGTCAAAATCGACCAGGATGACACTGCGATCTTGTGGGCGAGAACAGACGCAGAGAGCATCGACTTTCTCGAAATCGCTCGCAAAAACAGTGGAGCAAGACTCGCATCCGCGAAGCAAGGATGTTTAAGCCGGGATACAGATAACTCCAACAGTCTTCGATCAATGCCGCGGCACCAAGGCCAAGTCTTCGCTCAGAACAGACGTGGCAAGCGGCACCACCATAAAGAGCGCGCCAACCCGGAAGCGTTGGTCACTTCGCATCGGTTTCCAGAAAGGGCCGCTCCAGCCCTTTCGCTGCGATTTGCTTCCGGAGTTTGATGCTGATTCGCCTGAGCAGCACACTAGAAACAGAACTGCAATGTTACGAAAGACGATCGCGGTATATCTGTTCCCCCTTAAGACACCTTTAATTTCAATTTTGAGGATTCGAAGTTCCGAACGAATTGAAATGGGGGGCAAATGCGGCTTGGAATCCAGATCCTCCTTACGGCGGTTGTCACGGGGCATTTCTTCAGCTGTTACCAGCGATTTCCGGCTTTTGTCCGGACTCTTCCTTCACACCAGTTCGGTCCGAATGCAGCGGAATTCCGCTGATAAGGGCCTGATAGTCTGTAAGCCGTTTGCCGAGGATGACCACCCCCTTGGACGTGATTTCGTATTCGCGAATATCCTTGGCATGATTCCCGCCCCGCATCTTGATCACCACCATGATCTTGCGAAGCTGGCCATCGATGGATACATACCGTAACCTGATGATGTCATCGGTGAGAAACGAAATTGAGTAGGTACTGAACGGAAATTCGGTGAAAGATTCATCCACCTCCACTGTGCTCAGAATCGTCACGCCGATGCCCGTCAGGGCGAAGATCATCCGGTAGAGCGACTCGCGAAAGTCGGCCCGGAAGCCGGGCGACAAGGCCATCTCAACGCCGGCCAGGGAGTCGATCACCAGGCGCTTGGCGCCGATCTTCTGTACAGCGTCGAGAATCGACTGCATGGTTTCATCCACCGAGAGATCCAAGGGGCGAAGATAGAGGATCGTAAGTTTCCCGTCTTTCTGGGGCGATTCCAGATCCAAGCCCAAACTGGTGGCCCGCTCCGCATACGCTTCCGGGCGTTCTTCAAAAACCGCTACGATTCCCGGTTCCCCTTGGCGTATGCCTTCGGCAATGAATTGGGTCGCGAGGACTGATTTCCCCGTTCCCGAGGATCCTGCCACG
>DATDLS010000524.1:0-22077 GCA_036519195.1 Occallatibacter sp.
ATCGCGAGGAACACCACAATGAAGATTCCAATCAGGATCAGAGGGTGATGACTCTCCTCTTCCACTGCACGGTTAAACCAATCGACAAGGTCCTTCATCCATCCCGGCGTTTCAAACGGCGTCGCCGTCTCAAAGACAACGCCCAGACTCTTACCGTCAGGTCCGAACGCCTCGACATGGTTCGTGACGGTCTTGTACTGGCCGCGATGGTCCTGATCCTTGGAACTGTATTTGAGGAGGACACCGTGGAGCTGCTTGATGTGATTCTCGGTCGAAGCGATAGACTCGTATCCCTCGAAAATCATGTCCATCGCGTCGGCATAGCCCGCGACTTCCTCCTCGTCGCGGCTTGCAAATGACTTGGTATGGAGCCCGGAGAGCAGCTTCTCCACCTCTGCATCGCTGAGCTTCGACCCCTCAATGCGGGTGGACGACCCCACGCTCTCGATTGTGGCAATACGCCTAAGCGTGGTGAGTTTTTCAGGGGCAAGCGTTTCAATGACAGTCCAGCGGCCCTTGAACTCGTCAATCTCGGCGATGAGCTTAAGGATTTCCGGGGTGATCGTGATGTTGGTGATGTGGTGCATGGCTGATATCCATTTTCACCCATTTATAGCCGTTTCGCACCCAATGACAGCGAAATACCCATTCTTACCCATTTATAGCCATTCCCGTTGAGGGGGCAAAAGCCCATGGCTCGGAGTGTCTACCCCATCACAGCGACGAGCAGGAATATCGCCGAAATCGCCTTTAGTATCACTTCCGACATTCGTCCCCGTATCCGAAAAGGGTTTGGAAACCCTCGGTCATCGGCTGAGTGAAACCCTTTGCTTTTTAGTGATGCGGGCGAGCGCGGCGATCTGTTGGATGGTGCCTTCGATGTCGGCGGTGTCGGTGTTGGTCATCGACTGCACAACGACGGGAGCGTCGGAGCCGACACGGATGCCGCCTACGTTGACTGTGACCGATTTTCTGCGATAAATAGCGGGCATAAGACTGCCTCTAGTTTATCATTTCGCCATCCGTTCCATGCTCCGCGCGGGAGCCTTCAAATGTCCACAAAAAAGACGGTCGCCAAACCATCCGCGACAGAAGTTACGAAGCAGGTTGAAGGGTTTATCGACAAGTTCGACCCGGCGATGGGGAAACGCATTCGAGAAGTGCGTGCGGCGCTGCAAAGGCGGTTTCCCACGGCGATCGAAATGGTCTATGACAATTACAACTTCTTTGTCATCGGGTATTCACCGACGGCAAGGCCGACGGACTACATCGTGTCGCTGGCCGCGAACGTGAAGGGCGTCGGGTTGAGCTTCAACCACGGCGCCGATTTGCCGGACCCACACGGCATACTCCAGGGCAGTGGCAGCCAGAATCGGTTCGTGAGGCTGGAAGGTGCGAAGACTCTGAGAGATCCGCATGTGGCTGAGGCGATTGATGCCGCTGTGGCGATCGCGGAGGATCTGCCTGAGGAGAAGGGATATACCGTGGTGCGTTCGATTTCCGCGAAGCAGAGGCTGCGGCGATGAGGTGTTTTTTCTGTGGCGATCCACCCATCGCGCCAGGTGATGTGCGATGAATGCGGCACCCAACACCTGGACGCTTCGCGACATCCAACGTGACATGTCCAGCATTGCCCGCCCATGATCGGGGTCTCTGAGGATGGAGATAAGGCGCTTGCGAAGGCTTCCGTCGTCGGACGGGAGCATGTCGCGCAGCCAATGGAGCGCCTGCACAAAGCGCATGGCGGGACGGCCCGCCCAATAGAGGCGGCTGGGCGCGGCGGCTCGAAAGTCGAGGGTGAGATTACCGAGGGTGATGGGCCGCAAGCGACCATCAGTGAGTACGCCGATCCGCGCTGGAACGGCGTCGGCGAGTCCGAGATCGTTGGCTGCGGTGAGGCCATCGACCACCACCCGAACCTTGCCCTTCCGGGTCAGCGCGTCGATCACGTCGCGTGGGTTGGGATAGGTGGGCTTCTCTGTGAGCCGGTTGTCATGGGGGGTGTCGTAGAAGCCGCGAGCGATCCGCCGCAAGTCGCGGGAAGCAACAAGCCGGTGGAGGGCCTGATCGACCGCAGTGCGCGGTCCCAGGTCGGCGAAGTCCTCCGGGATCAAGTCGCGGTGCTGCGCCAGGGCAGAGATGCGGTTCCGGATGGCCGCTGGAATGCTGGATGCAGAAGCAGACATGGGGCAACTATGTCAGATAAATGCAGCAACGTTCTGACTTCTTCAATATATTCTGATGTCAGGAAAATGCAACAAACTCCTGACGGGGTTCCTGTCGTCTTTACTGCCTTCATCGACTCGTTTTGGCCTCCCGTCGTCGCTTTTCCATGTGTCTTTGGACACATGAGAAGAAGACATTCTTCTCATGACAGGGGTCTCACCCGGAGCGGAGGCGTCGGTCAAGGCCGCGCGATTTTGCGCGCCGCGTAGCGGGCGAAGCGCCTTGACGGACGCTGGAGCGGAGGGTATCGCTTGCACCTTCAACAACCATATCGATTCGATACGCCCCAGTCTAACTTGCGGAATGACACGGTACGCGCCCTTAACCGCCGTCCTCGCTGCGGGAAGGTTGCAGTTATGAGGAGCATGCGCTCCTCTGTTCTCATCCACTCTCGCAGTTGACAAGTGTTAGGCTACGGGCTACAGTTGCTCAGATGAAGATACGAAACTTCGTGCATAAGGGCCTAAAGAAGCTCTACGCAGAAGACAGCGTGAAGGGCGTTCCCCCGGATACGGTGGACAAGCTCCGCAAGATGCTTGCCTTTCTTGACGATATGGACGATCCCGAGGAGCTGCGGACACTCCCCTCGTGGAAAGCTCATACTCTGACCGGAGATCGCAAAGGGACCTAGAGTCTGAGCGTCACGGGTAATCGGCGGTTGACGTTTCGTATCGAGATCGCCGATCGCGAAATCTGCGATGTGAATTTAGAGGATTACCACTAGCCAGGCAGAAGGAGAAGACATCATGCCCATGAAGAACCCGCCCCATCCCGGAGATTTTATCCGTACGGAGATTATTGAAGCCGCAGGATTGACCGTCACGGCGGCGGCCGCAGCATTGCGCGTTTCCCGGCCTACGTTGTCCAGCCTGCTCAACAGCAAGGCCGACCTCTCCGGGGATATGGCGCTCCGCATCGAAAAAGCCTTCGGGGTGAAGATGGACACTCTGATGCGGATGCAATCTTCCTATGACATTGCCGAGACCCGCAAACGCGAGAAGAAAATTCACGTGCAGCGCATTCCTTCAGTGCGGCACCTCGCCGGTCGCACAGAAATTGCAAAACTGGCCTAAGCCAGCATCTTCAGTCCATGCTTCTGCACGATCATGAAAAGCTTGATGGCCATGCCGCTGGGTCGTTTCACGCCGGCCTTTCACTTCTCGGTGGTAGACTCGCTGACATTAAGGTAGCGGGCAAAAACCGGATGGCTTACCCTCCACCTGGTACCGAAGGCGTCACCCGATAACTGCATTGAAAGCCGGACTGCTGTGTGTTACCGTTTGGACTCCAAAGCGGCAAGCACGTCTGGACATTGGAGGGCAGAGAGAGCCATGGCTGAGCAAACATTGAAGGATCGAAACGGTAACAAAGTTGGCTCCATTGAGACGCGTCCTGACGGGACTCAGATTGGAAAGGATAGGAGCGGAAATAAAAGGGGCGAATATAACCCTAGAGCCAACACAACCAGAGACAAGAACGGCAACGTATTTGGCCAAGCGAATCTACTCTCCACCCTGATTACGCGACCCTAATGAGTTCCCGCCTACGGGACTTTCCTAACCAGGAGCGCTTCACAAACGAATTCCAGAGCATTTGCTTCACGAAAGATCAAATGGCCAATGAACATGCCGCGACATCGTCCACGGCCAGGAAGGCGTTGTCGTTCTTCTGGAAGCCGACGTTGTCCCTCTTCAATTCTTGTTCTATGAACGAGTGACCGTTGAGCCAGTAGGTGGCGTGGAAGGGGAAGAACGATGCGACGCGGATGACGATCGGCCCAAGAACCGGATCCAGGACATAGAAGTAGAAATGAGTGAAGCGGCTGGTCTGATGCGCCAGAATGCGGTAGTTGGGATCCTGCGTGGGATATTTCGGCACGGTGATGCGGAAAGTGCGGCCAATCTCCATACTTTTGAAAATAAAGTAGACGCCGAACGCCTTCCTTTTCTCCATGCGGCGCTGTGCAGGCAAGACGTAATCCTCTTTGCGAACGTTCTTCCCAGCCCATTCAATCGGGATCTTGTGGTTGCGGGCATAGGACTCCACCCAGTTCTGATAATCGTTGGTGCGCTGGCTGAGAACTTCCTTGCTCACGATCGGAAGACCAATGACCGCCCGAACGAAATGAACGACTTGTTCGGGTCGGGATAACCCGCTCAGATAACCGTTGATCACAATCCGGTCAAAACAGTGATATACAAAGACCAGCAGGCTGCTAAACAGCCTTGTGAACGTCTCCATCGGTCACCTCCCTATGCTCTCGTTTCGACAACAAGATCATCGGACAGACGACCGGTGGGGTCAAAATTTCAAATATCTTTGGCTAGGCTTACCCCAGCCTGGGCAAGTCGGGAGCAGAATGTATGACGCAAGTCGTGCCAGCGAAGGTTTTTGATTTTCGCGTCTCTCAACGCGGCCTCCCACCATTTCTTGTTGTCCCCAATCCCAAACACCACGTCTTCAGGAGAACTGTTGGGGCGATCAGCAGCGCGGTCCTTCCGTTCCAGGGACAGCTTCTTGAGTTGCTTGAATGCATGAAACACATCGTCGATCATGGGCACTGTGCGGCTAGAACCATTCTTGGTATCCCTTAAGGTGATAACGCCACGATTGAAGTCGATGTCACTCCACAACAAACCGTACTGCTCACCCTTTCGCATTCCCGTTCCTATGGCAACATCGAGTTCGTAGATACGATGGAGTAGGCGTTTCCTACGCCGTTCATTTTGAGGCCCACAGGCGGCAACCGCTTTCTGAAGTACCGCTCGCAGTCGTTTCTCTTCGTCAGGCTTGAGAAACCGAATCACGGCATTGTTCAGCCTGTGTTGACTGACTTCCCGCGCCGGATTCACGTTCACCTTGTCGCGTTGCTTGCCGTAGCGGTACAGCGAAGAGAACGTCACTTTATACCGATTGATCGTCGCTGGAGCCTTATCCAGGCCGTCAAGCCAATCGGCGATCTCGAAGGGCCGGATCGAAGCCGCCGGACGGTCTCCAAACTTGGCGCGGATGAGGCCAATACGATACGGAGGATTTCTCTGGTCCTTGTAGACGTTCGGCTTGCTTTGAATATGGCGAAGCAGGTCGTCGCAAAGCTCTGCAACCAGCACGGACGAATTCGCCGTGAATGCCTCCATCTCACGGGCCGTCTTCGGAGTTCCCTTCGCCGAGCGCGGTACGTGTCCCTCGCCTGTTTGCCTCAGTGTTCGGGTTTTCTCCACATATCGCACTGCGGCAGCCCGGTCTGCACCGAAGGATTTCTTTACGAGTTTCCCGTCAATGCGAAATCTGGCGTACCAGTTCCCGCTGGGGTCGTCCTCCCGTTGATAAACCCCTTTCACCGGGGCAGGCGGTCTTGGCATGGGATCACCTCGCTCTGAGACGGCGGACTCGCCGCTGCTCTTCGGGCGATTGGGATACTTTTGGGATACTTTGGTCCCGTAACCCCTGCATCGCCCTGCAACAATTTTACTGCATGTGAAGGTGCGAAACCCCAATGATTATGAGGCTATTTGCCGCATCTGGCTGCAATAGGTAGCATGTCTTTGCAGGGCAAAAATCGCACTCCAAATGCGAAGATCGCAGCCTCATCTACGGTCATAGAAAAGGGCGCTTCCTCGTAGATCGAGCTGCATTAAGAGATCAAAATCCAAGACATTTCTGGTCAGCACGACGCAACCGTGTTTCACCGCTGTCAGGAAGATCAGCGCATCATTTAGTGCCTTAAGCTGCTCATTCTTGCCGTATCCCTGTAACCGCGCAAGCAGGCCAGCCAGAATGCCGGCTTCCCGCCAAATCTCACGATCGGGATTCAGAATGCGATGTGCTGGCCGCATCTCGATGAGTGAAGCAACCTGAACGACAGCCTTCTGGGATTCGGCACATCTCGGATCGAGCAAACCGGAAAGCGATGCAAGTTCGGCTTCGGTGACGGTCGAGTGCCACAGGTTTCCGGCGCGCAGTGCCAGGTCTACCTCTTCCGGCTGTGCACCTTGAACCGTGTCGAGGTACACGGTCGTGTCTAAGAGCAGTTTGGGGAACGGCGGACGCAGGTCGGAGAGAAACGGCAGGGCCGAGCGCTCACGCTGAGAAAGTCCACTCAGGTGTTTCTCCGGTTTGAACCAGCGGAGGGACTGCTGCAGCACTGATTTAGCACTCAAGATCGAGGTCCTTGCTGACGGTGCCGCGCTGCGAAAGCAGCCACTCGCCATAATCGTCCGCAACGACGATGTTGGCCAGTGCCGCCTCCAGGAGCTTCGAGTCGGACTGAATGCCTGTTTTCTTCTTCGCCCGGGCGACCAGCAGGGAGGGCATACGTCCGCGCACCGTCAAGGTGCGGCCGCCGCTGAGAAGGCCCTGCTGCTCTGCGATGGACAAGGCGTCCGCGATGCGACGACTGCCCACGGTTGCAGGTGCGGCCTTCGTTCGTTTGGCAGAGCGAGTTGAAGAAGCCTCAGCGGCTTGCGCCATCGGAGACACCTCTCGGTTGAATGTAGCACGCGAGTGCTGTATCTGTGCCACATACTGTCTTTTCTGAGATCCATTTTGATCTTCCCGTCACGTTCCGCCAACCGGTGTCACCCGATCCGGATCGAGCTCCCCTGAGCGCCATCGGTGCCCTAAAGAATCTTAGAGTTACACGGCTCAGGGACCTGTTCACGGCGAGAACACGGGTTCAAATTCCGCCGGGGGTAGCGAACAGATTTCTCAAAAATATTCCACAGACCTTTCAGGCAGCGAGGAGACGAGAAAATCAGTCGGTATGATGCGTAGGAATCACTACCATATCGATGGCCGCAGATGTAGACTGGGATGGCCGCGCAGAGAAGCGCTTCCTTACCTGCCGAGGAGTGCCCTCAGCGGCGTGGCCGTCCAGTTGAGCTCGGAACTCTCCGTGGTATTCGACAACCCGTCCGTTTGCGAAGAGTCGCATCTGATGCGGACCACGGTTTAGCCGGAGCGCTTGGCATTGTCCAGCATCTGAAGGACATGGCTTTAAATGGAGCGATAGGCCAGGGTTTAAAAGTATTGAGCCTTTTTAATGCGCATGCGCCCGTCCGCTCGATCTTTCAGGGCGCGGCTCCCAAGTTGTTTTTTGGGTGGAAGGGGCGACTCTCCCCGATCGCGACTTTACCACCATTTGCGACGATTCCGCGCATGAAACATCCGATAGGATGAGAAGTATTCTAATTTCTATTGCATGGCCCAGGAACTGTCGGCAGGAAAGGGTCAAAACGATTTTCCCAACCAGAAAGACAGGATCGACCCCATGGCGTTGCCCACACACATTCTAATCACCTACGGCTACCTGCTTCTGTTCTGCTGGGTTCTGGTCGAGCAGGTCGGGATTCCACTGCCTGCCACGCCGGTGCTGGTGGCGGCGGGCGCACTCTCGGCCGAAGGCCAGCTCAGTTTCTCCTTGGCGCTGTTGATTGGTGTTGTTGCTTCGCTCGGCGCCGATAGCACCTGGTTCCTGGTGGGCCGCAGGTACGGCCACCACGTACTCCGCCTGCTTTGCAAGCTTTCGCTCGAGCCCACCATTTGCGTGCGCAGGACGCAGGACTCGTTCGGCCGGCGCCGCGAAGTCACGCTCATGATCGCCAAGTTCGTGCCTGGGCTGGCGACGCTGGCTCCGCCGGTCGCCGGCGAAAACGGCATGGGGTTCGGGCGTTTCGTATTTTTTGACGGCATTGGCGCCATGGCCTGGGTGGGTGCGCTGCTGCTTGCCGGCAGGCTCTTTGGCGATGCGCTCAAGCGTGATCCCAGCCTGCTGAACTGGGTGGGCCGTTTTTCCGGCCTGCTGCTGGTCCTGGGCGTGATCGGCTTTCTGGTCGCGCGCATCATTCGCCGCCGCCGGTTCCTGAGAGAACTGCTCAAAGCGCGCCTGGAACCGGCAGAGCTGAAGCGGCAGATGGATGCCGGAGAACTGATCTACATCGTCGATCTTCGTCATCCGCTGGAATTGCTGCCCGATCCGTTTACGCTGCCCGGTGCGCTGCATATTTCTCCGGAAGCGCTTGCCGCGCGACACAATGAGATTCCGCGTGACCGTGACGTGGTGCTGTTTTGCACTTGCCCCAGCGAGGCCACTGCTGCGAAGACGGCGATGGCGTTGATCAAGCTTGGCATTGAACGCGTGCGCCCGTTGCGTGGCGGATATGACGAGTGGAAGCGGCTGGGCTTCCCGCTGGCAGCCGTGCAACTGGCCCGGCCGCCGATGGAACCAGCCCGTAGCCTTTAAGCTAAAGGGTGCGGCTAGGTCTGCACGGGAGCAAACCCTTGGCTTACGACGATCTGCGCGACTGGATCAAAGCACTTGAAAAAGCTGGCGAACTGAAACGGATCCACGAAGAGGTTTCGCCGGAGCTGGAAATCACCGAAATCACCGACCGCGTTTCAAAGATTGGCGTGAAGAGCGGCGGAACGGCGAAGGCCGCCGCAAAGTATGCGCCCGGCGGCCCGGCGCTGCTGTTTGAAAACGTGAAAGGTTTTCCCGGACACAAAGTGTTGATCAACCAGTTCGGCAGCGAGCGGCGCATGGCGCTGGCGTTGAACGTGGAGCGGCTGGACGAGATCGCCGAGCGCATCCAGGGGCTGATGAACGTCAAAGCGCCGGAAGGTTTTCTCGACAAACTGAAAATGCTGCCGCAACTGGGCGCGCTTACCAGCGCGTTTCCCAAGACCGTGAGCGCAAAGGAAGCGCGTTCGAAGGAAGTCATAGTCAAAGACAATTTTGACCTCAACCAGTTTCCGATTCTGAAGTGCTGGCCGCACGACGGAGGCCGCTTCATTACGCTGCCTTGCGTGCATACGCGCGATCCTCGGAGCGGCAAGCGGAACATTGGCATGTATCGCATGCAGGTCTACGACGGGCAGACGACCGGAATGCATTGGCAGCGACAGAAGGTGGCGGCCGAGCATTACCGCGAGGCCCTCAGGGGAGTTGCTGCCGGGTCTTCAGATGCCAATCCTTTGGTGGCGCGGGTGGCGGCTATGGCTGAGTCCTCAGGAGGCGCGGTCAGCATTCCGGACGGCCCTATCGGCGGGTTGCCGCAGGTGCTGATGAGCAGTTTGAAAGGCTCCCGGCTGGAAGTTGCGGTGGCCATCGGCACTGACCCGGCGACAACGTTTGCCGCCATTGTTCCGGCGCCGCCGGAGGTGGAAGAGTTCATGATTGCCGGCTTCCTGCGCGGCAAGCCGGTAGAGATCGTGCAATGCGAAACGGTGGATTTGCAGGTGCCCGCGCACGCGGAGATTGTGCTGGAAGGCTACGTCGAGCTGGGTGAGTTGCGCAGTGAAGGCCCGTTCGGCGATCACACCGGTTTTTATACGATGACCGATCAGTATCCGGTCTTTCATCTCACCTGCATCACTCATCGCAAAGACCCGATCTACGCTGCCACCATTGTCGGCAAGCCGCCCATGGAAGACGCCTGGATGGGCAAGGCGGTGGAGCGCATTTTTCTGCCGGCGATGAGGATGACCATCCCCGAGATTGTCGACATTCATCTGCCGGTGGAGGGCGTGTTTCACAATCTGATGCTGGTGTCGATCAGGAAGAGTTATCCGGGCCAGGCGCGCAAGGTTATGAACGCCATCTGGTCGTTGGGCCAGGCCATGTTTACCAAGTGCATCGTTGTGGTCGATGAAGACTGCGACGTGCAGGACATTGGCGAAGTGACGTTGCGCGTGACCAACAACATTGATCCCGAGCGCGACATTCAATTCACGCTGGGGCCGATCGACTCGCTCGATCACTCCTCTCGCCTGCCCAACTACGGATCCAAGATGGGCATCGACGCCACGCGGAAATGGAAAGCTGAAGGCTTTGAACGGCCGTGGCCAGCGATGATCGAAATGGACCGCGCAACCAAGGCCAGAGTAGATGCGCTGTGGCAAAAGCTTGGTCTTTGAGGGCGCCGGGATGGCTCAATCCATGCCGCTTGTTTGATAGAATCCGTTGCAGTTGAAAGGGCGATGGATGACCCTTCGTCTTGTTGTCCGGTATCTGGCAGCGCTTGTTCCGCTTCTCGCGATCCTTCCGATCATTCCAGGGCAGGCTCAATTGAAGGAGCCCTTTGGCAAAGACCTTCATGGCGGACCGGTCCGCGAGTTGAGCGGCACGGGTGTGCGTGTTGTCGTGCTCTACTTTGCGGCGACCGACTGCCCAATTTCCAATCGTTACATTCCGGAAATTGCCCGGCTGAAGCAGGAGTTCGGGGGCGCGGGCGTGCGGGTCTGGTGGGTGTATCCCAACCCGGGCGACACGGCCGAGGTAGTTGAGCGGCACAGGCGTGACTTTTCGATTGCAGGGGATACGGTGCTGGACTGGCGGCAGAGGCTGGTGGCAATGGCGCATGTGGGTGTGACGCCCGAGGCGGCAGTGTTTGTGGTCGAAGGCGGCGTCCTGCGCGAGGTATACCACGGGCGGGTGGACGATCGGTACTTTTCGCTGGGGCGGGAGCGGCCGCAGGCCGGGCGCCACGATCTGGAGGCGGCGATTAGGGCAGCCGTGGCTGGCAAACCCGTTCCGCAGCCGGGAGGGCCGCCGGTGGGATGCTCGGTGGTGTTTGTCCAGAAATGAAGATGCTGCGGCTGGTTTGGGCTCTGGCGCTGGGGTCGGCGTTTGCGTGGCTGCTCGGTAGGCAGCCTGAGCCGGCGCATGCGGCCGGGAGGCAGTCCTCGGGGCCTGAATCCACGTTTCTTCGGCCGGCCCAGAGCGGCGGGGCTAACGAGTTGTCCTACCAGGCCGGCCCCGAGGCCGGGAATTCGCCAGGGGCCAAGGAGACCTGGTCGCGAGATGTAGCTCCACTGCTTTACAAGAACTGTGCCAGCTGTCATCATCCCGGCGGTGCAGGTCCGTTCAGCCTTATTACTTATGCGGATGCGCGTCGCTGGGCGCCGCAGATTCTTGATGTGACCCAGTCGCGGTTTATGCCGCCCTGGCTGCCAGAGCCGGGCTACGGCGAATTTGCCGATGTGCGGCGTCTGAGCGACGGCGAGGTTGCGTTGCTTAAGCGCTGGACGAATGGCGGCATGGCCAGCGGCGACCTGACAACCGCGCCGCCTGCGCCGCGCTACGACTCTACCTGGCAGATGGGCAAGCCGGATCTGGTGCTGAAAGTTGCCCGTCCCTTCACGCTCGGCGCCGGTGGGACCGATGTTTTTCTCAACCTGATTCTGCCTTACACGCTTGATCAGTCGCACTACATTCGAGCCATGGAGATTCGTCCCGGTGCGCCTCAGGTGGTCCATCACGCCAACGTAGTGGTTGACCGCGGCGCCAGCCTGCGCCGTGCCCATCCCAAGGACTGGCAAGCCGGCATTGCTGGAATGGAGTTGCTGGTCGACGCGGGAAACAAGTTCGAGCCTGAGAGCCATTTCCTTTTCTGGAAGCCGGATACGCCGGTGCTGATTGAGCCCAAGGGAATGTCCTGGCGCCTTGACCCGGGCAACGACCTGATTCTCAATATTCACCTCAAGCCCTCCGGCAAGCCGGAGAAGCTGGACGCCGAAGTGGGACTATACTTCACACCCGACCCGCCTTCCAAACAGCCCATGCTCGTGTCTCTGGAGCGCGACGACAAACTGGACATTCCCCCCGGCGATCCGGCTTTCGTGGTGGAGGACTCTCTGACCTTGCCCGTGGATGTTGATGTTCTGGGCTGCTACCCGCATGCCCATTATCTGGGGCACGACATGCGGGGCTGGGCGACTTTACCGGATGGCGAACAGAAGTGGCTGGTATGGATTCCGAGCTGGGATATCGACCGGCAGAGCGTCTATCGCTACAAAGAGCCGCTGTTATTGCCCAAAGGAACCGTGCTGCACATGAAATACACCTATGACAACTCGGCCGCTAATCCGCACAATCCGCACAATCCGCCTGTGCGGGTGCGGGCCGGCAACCGGTCAGAGGACGAGATGGCGCAACTGTGGCTGCAGGTGCTGCCGGTGAACACGCCGGACGACGCGCCGGATCCGCGGCTTGCAATTGAAGAGGCGTGGATGCGCAGTCGCCTGGCCAAAACACCGACGGACCAGCTCGACCTCTACAACCTGGCCGGCGCGCTGGCCGGACAAGGCAAGTACGCCGATGCGGCCGACCTTTATGAGCGGGATATCAAGCTTGGCCGACCGGAGGTGCGCACACTCACGGCCCTGGGAGCGGCTCTGGAGGGCGCCGGGCAACTTGACCAGGCGCAGGAGCGTTATCGCAGCGCCATAGCTTTGGCGACTTCGGCTGAATCCCCCGGTTGCGATGCGCATTTCGACCTGGCGCGCCTCGAGGTGCGGCGCAGTGAATATCGCGAGGCGGAGAAGGAGTTTCGTGCATTGCTTTCCACCTGTCCAGAAGATGCGGAGGCCCGCAGCGGACTGGGTGCGGCGCTGCTGGGCGCCGGGCACACGAATGACGCCGCCGATGAGTTTCGCCGCGCTCTGGAGTTAGACGCGACCGACTTTACGGCTCTCTACAATCTGGGAGCAATCGCCGCAGACAGCGGCGACCCGGCACAGGCCGTGAAACTGCTGGAGAGTGCACTGCATTCCTGGTCGGCATCGCCGGACGCGCATGAGAAGCTGGCCGTGGCCTACGCGCAGCAGGGAAGGCTTGCCGATGCGTTGGCCCAGCTGCGCAGTGCAGCCAGACTTGCGCCGAACGATGCCAAGGTCCATGCTTCGCTGTCGCAGGTGCTTGACGCGCAGGGCCAATCGGAGGAAGCATTCGCGGAGCAGAAGCGGGCCCTGGCGCTCGATCCGCAAGATGCAGACGGATGGAACAATTTGGGCGCATTGCTGGCTCGCGGCGGGCAGACCGCTGCCGCGCGATCGGCCTTCGAGCATGCGTTGCGGATTCAGCCCAACCACGCGCAGGCAAAAGCGAATCTCGCCCGGCTCACCGGGAGCAATTGAGTGGCCGGCCGATCCGCTCGACGTTCGAACCTCAGCCGGCATCTCGAACCACGATTGGCAACGGATCAGCAACCCGACCTCCGGCTCCACTCTGATATATCTAGACCCATGCGGGTTGTCTCTCCCTTGGCCATTGCTGCACTGCTCTCGGCGCTCTTTGCTCCAGCTCCGAATTACGCCCAGCAAGTCCCCGCCCAGGAGGTCCCCGCCCAGCAAGGTCCGGAACTCTTTCGCTGGATGGACTTCCACAACGAGAAGGATCAGGACATCGTCGTCTGGGCCACGCGCTCGCTGTCTGCGGAGAAGTGGACGGCCCTGCGCGAGATTGGCGTGCTCTACGACGCGGCGCTGGTGGTTACCTCCCTTCGCTCCGCTCAGGACATCTCACCCGATCAGGACCTTTTTACCGTGTGGAGTATTTCACTCACCAACCACGGGATTACGCCGCTACTCAAGGGCTACAATCTGCGCTGGCTGGACTTTATGACGTTTGCCGAAGGCGCTGCGCAGGAACCGACCATCCTCTACGACAATTGCAGCGACTGTTCGCCAGACACGTACTTCACCAGCTTCCACTTTGACAAGGCGCAGCACACCTGGGAGGCCCGCTGGATGCGGGGCGGACAGGGCGTGCCTGTGTGGACGGGCAACCCGCCCGCTGCCGTTTCCTGGACGCAGATCTATGCCGGCCTGGCCGAGCCGAACGGGCGCGATCTGGTTGCTAGCTGGAATCATTTCGATTACGGCAAAGAGAAACCTGCGCAGGATTTCATCTATCGCTACGATCTTGATCCCATCAGCGGCCTGGAGCGGACTCAATTATTGAGCGGAAAAGATGCTGACGCCATGAAGCAGCGCGTCTGCCGCAACGGGGATGCGCGGCCCGGGCTGGCGCGCGGGCAGGATTCCGAGCTTTGCCAGCAGCTGGTAAATCCTCGTCCGGCGCGCAAACCCGTGACCACGCCGCCAGCCAATAACCGGGGCCGATCGACTCCGGGAACGAATCACTAGCTCTTCGTCGGAAGGTAGTTTTGCTGTTTTAGTTTGACCGTTTTGTCGGTCACTGACATAGACTGGGGCGCCAGGGACAGCATCCAACAGTACCGGAGACTGATCCCATGACACGTATCCACGGAACTGCGCCTTTTGCTCTGCTCGCCCTGGCCGTTTTGTTCTCGACTACCGGTTGCAAATCGAACGCCAGCAACGATCAGACCGCCGCCACCACCAGCCAGGGACCGCCCCCGGATTCGGCATCCGACCCGGCCAATACCAACCTGGCTCCGGTGAGCAACACAGAGACCGCGCAGCAAGGTGCACCATCGCCGGCTGACGCCGGTTCCTACAGTGACCAAAGCAATGGTCAGGGAGCAGTTGACAGCAATAGTCAGGGACCAGTTGACGACGCGGACTACGGAGAAGCTCCGGAAGATTACGCTCCTCAGCCGCCGCCGGCGCTGCCGGAATATCAGCAGCCCGAGGCGCCTGGCGATGATTATCTCTGGACTCCCGGCTACTGGGGCTATGCGTCGGCCGGCTATTACTGGGTTCCCGGCGTCTGGGTGCAGGCTCCCTATCAGGGGGCCCTCTGGACCCCCGGCTATTGGGGGTATACCAATGGTCGCTACGGCTTCTTCCATGGCTACTGGGGACCGCACATTGGCTTCTACGGCGGCGTGAATTATGGCTTCGGCTACGTGGGCGCGGGCTATCAGGGCGGCTATTGGAACTCCGGTCATTTCTTCTATAACCGTTCCGTCAACAATATCAACGTGACGGTGGTGCATAACGTCTACAACCGGAACGTGATTGTGAACAACAATAACCGGGTCAGCTTTAATGGCGGCAATGGCGGTATTCAGTTGCGCCCGCGCCCGGCGGAAATTGCGGCCATCCGAGAACCCCATGCCCCGCCGATGACGGCGCAGATCCAGGTACAGCATCAGGCCAGCGTCAACCGCACTGCGTTTGTTTCGGTCAACCATGGACGGCCAGCCGCCGCGGTAATCGAGAAGCCGGTCATGGCCGACCGCGACGTGCATCCGGTGGTTTCGCCGGCTGCCCGCAATGTGCGCATTCCGCAGCCGGCCGCCGGGCCCGCTCGGGCGACGGCTCGCCCAGTCGAACCCACACGGGCAGCACCCACTGCTCCGGCAGCGCGGCCCAACGCGGCTCCCCCGGCCCGGACGGAGCCGGGCCGCCCTGAACCGACCCGGGCCGCCCCGGCCCGCCCTGAACCCGCCCGGCCCGCCCCGGCCCGCGCTGAACCCGCCCGCCCCGCCCCGGCCCGCCCCGCGGAACGGCCAGCTCCGGCCCCACGTCCGCAAGAGGCACCGCACGCTCAGCCGAGCCCCGCACCATCGAGGGCGCCCGAGCATCCTGCTGCGAGGCCTGAGCCGAATGCCGCGCCAGCCCGTCCGGCGACGCATCCGGCTCCGGCGGCAAAACCGGCCCCTCAGGCTCCTCACGAGCCAGCCAAACCGGCGCCGCCGAAACGTGAAAACGAGCGCCCGCAGTGATCTTGCGGGCGTTCGTCGGGCCCTTCGAGGAAAGACCAGCCGAGCAATCGGCAGCAAGAGATGTTTTCGCCGTCCAATAAACGGCGCATTGGGGGAGATTTTTGAGATACCGAGGGGGCTGACCGTGGCCTGAAGAGTCAGGAAGTCACCTCGGTCCCACACTCTTCTTATGGGCTGCCCACAAGCCGGATCATTACCGGCTGAGGCGCCTCAATCCGCGGGGCGCACGTGGATTGCGACGAGATTGCGGACCCAGCGCGCCGGCCGCTTCTCTCCGCTGGCAACAAGCTGGAACGGCCCGGTCCCGGCCATGGCTTTGCCGTCCATGGAGTCGGCCACCAGAACGGTTCCGTCGTGCACATCAGGCGTTACTTCTCCCACCGAATAGACCACCTCATAACCATCCGAGCCTTCCGCCACAAGGTACATGCGGAATTCCTTCCCATGCGGCTTCTCCGGCACGCCCAGCAGCTTGAGAAGATCGATCAGCTCTACGCCGGAATATGTCTGATCGGCCTTCTGGTGTTCGTTGTAGACCTTAATTGTTTTATGCGGCAGCGCCGCCAGCGTGGCCGTGGTCCACTCGGAGGACTTGTCGCCAAAGGTGATCTTCAGCGGGCCGGCCAGTACGGCGGGCCTGTTGGTGGACATCGACTGCTGGTCAACCGCCTGCTGTTGAGCAGCAGGCGCGGATTGTCCCAACGCCGGAATCAAGCTGAAGGGGAGCAATCCGAGAAAAGCAGACTTGAAAATTAAAGACATAAATGCCTCGTTTCGACTCGGGGATTCGTTCGAGTGCTCTTGATAGCATGCAACCGGTTGAATCCGCAAGAAAATGAGTGCCGGGGGTGCGGTACCGTTCAATCGATTGGAACTTGCGGCTCTAGGGTAGTTGACCAAAACCGGGTTTCTCACGAAGGGAGCCTCGCCGAACATCGTATACTAGGAGGCATGTCGATCGTGCGCAACCTCGCCGGCATTGCCAAGGGCATGAGCATTACCTTCAAGGAAATTCTCGAACCTACCCAGGTCGAGAACTACCCAGACGGCAAAGGGCCTTTGCGAGGCGCCGTCTTCGAGCAGCGCTTCCGCGGCAAGCACGTGCTTCAGCGCGACGAAAACGGCTTGGAGAAGTGCGTGGCCTGTTTTCTGTGCGCCGCCGCCTGCCCTTCGAACTGCATTTTCATCGAGGCAGCGGAGAATACCGAAGAGCAGCGCATCTCCTCGTCTGAACGCTACGCCAAGGTCTACAACATTGACTACAACCGATGCATTTTTTGTGGCTACTGCGTAGAAGCCTGCCCCACCGACGCCATCACCCACGGCCACGGTTTTGAGCTGGCCACGCTGAATGCCACCAACCTCGTCATGCGCAAGGAAGACATGCTGGTGCCGGTAAGCGCGCTGACTGCGAAGTAGAAGGGCAAGGAGTGCAGCCGGGGAGCCTATGAGCCGTAAGCAAGCTTCACAGGCGCCGAAAAAACCGCCTTCCTCGCACAGTTTCGACAGTGAGCTCGCTCGATTCGAGACGCTGACGGAAGCGTTGAAAGCCGGCGCCGCCCCGGACCCGGTCCAGATAGAGTTTCTGCGCAAGACCCTCGCTCAGCGCAACAATTTCCTTGTCTCCAAGGCCGCCGCGTTGGTTGCCGACGCGGCACTGAGGGATCTGTTGCCGGAAGTGCTGGCTGCCTTCGACCGCTTCTTCATCGATGCGCCCAAATCAGACCCGCAATGCTGGGCAAAGAATGCTCTTTCAAAAGCGATGGTCAAGCTGGAGCATCGCCAGAAAGAGGCGTACCTGCGCGGCATGCGCCATCATCAAATGGAGCCGGTCTGGGGCGGGCACTCGGACACTGCCGGAGCCCTGCGAGGCACTTGCGCCCATGCGCTGGTCGATTGCCCCGGCATCTCCGACGCCGATCTGCTCGCCGCGCTGCTCGAGCCGCTGACCGATGCCGACAAAACGGTCCGCATGGAAGCCGCGCAGGCCATTGCCCAGGTCGGTGGCGTGAGTGCAGCGCTGCTGTTGCGACTGCGCGCGCTCATGCAGGGCAATGGTGATGATGAGCCGGAAGTTTTGGGCGTCGTGTACGCGTCGCTGCTTTCACTGCAAGGGGCCTCCGCCGTTCCGCTGGTAGCCAAAGCGCTTGAAGCTGGAGATGACATCGCCGCCGAGGCCGCCTTTGCGCTGGCAGATTCGCGCTGTGGCGAAGCCTTGGCTGCGCTGCTCACCCGCCATCAGCAAGGCGCCGATGCCTGGTTCGGGTCGGTGCTTCTCAGCGCCATCGCGCTCACGCGCCTGCCCGAAGCGATGGATTTCCTGATAGCCGCGGTGGCCCGCGATGCGCGCGAGGCGCCGGAAGCGATCGAAGCCATCGGCCGTATTGGGCCGTCGACCGAGCTGCGCGGCCGCGTGGAGCAGGCGATTGAAGAGGCCGACAGCATACGCCTGCGCAAGGCATTTCAGCAGCATATGCCGGCGATCGCTGAATGACATCCGCCCGGAGATTCTGACCAATTCTGCGGGATACGGAGGCCGACAACGCGGTACGGCCCGATTTTCTCTGCAAGCGAAAGGGCCCGGGCCACTCTGGCTCTCGAATTCGGGCCCGATTTGGTTTTCGCTCGTGGCTTGAGCCACCCGGGACCCACCCGGTGGACGAACAGCTGTTCGTGGCACCCTGGTATGCGTGACTCCTCACTGCCAGCGCTCGGGGAGAATTGGCTCTTGAGCGTCGCGCGCGCGAAAGTTAGTTCCATCCGCAAGGAGACCGTTGAGGTGCGATTTCTCTCCGTTCGCTGCAATCGGCCTTGCGCGGACATTTCCACTGTGATAAAAATAAATTATTCAAGTTTGCCTTCATGGGCAAGCCTGAGTTTCATGCAGAGTGGTTGAGGGACGAGCCCTGTGACGCCACGACAACCTGCCCGCGCAAAACGGGAGTATGGTGTCAACTCTTGCCCGCTACGGCGGGGAACATGAGATTCGGGGTCGTTTCAGCACCCTTTGCCGAAGCGGCTCGCATTTGAACTTCGAGTCCTATCACGTTCGCTCATTTTTTGAGCCGGGTCACGCGCTCCAGAGACCTTCATTCGCTCGCATACAGCGAGGGGACTCTTGACGACTGCCTACGAGTTGCGATGTCGGGAATGCGGAAAATCCTATGGGATTCAGCCGCTTTCCATCTGTGATGAGTGCTTTTCTCCGCTCGAGGTTACCTTTGACCTCGAGTACGCCCGTACCCGCTTTACCCGCGACGCCATCGGTCAAGGACCGCTGAACATGTGGCGCTATCGCGCGCTGCTGCCGGTTGCTGACAGTTACGAGCCCCAGACCCCGGCCGGCATGACGCCACTGATGAAGGCGCCGCGCCTGGGCGCGCACATTGGCGCCACCAATCTCTACATCAAAAACGATGCAGTCTGCCTGCCTACGCTCAGCTTCAAGGACCGAGTGGTGGCAGTGGCGCTAGCCAATGCGCAGGCCTTCGGGTTCGACACCGTCGGTTGCTCGTCTACCGGCAACCTGGCGAACGCCGTTGCCGCCCAGGCTGCCCGCCTAGGCCTGAAGACGTTCATCCTGGTGCCTGCGGATCTGGAGCCAGCCAAGATTCTCAACACCCAGGTGTACGGCGCAACGCTGGTCCGCATTGACGGCAATTACGATCACGTCAATCGCCTTTGCGCGCAGATTGCCGACCGCTACAACTGGGGCTTTGTGAACGTGAACCTGCGCCCCTACTACGCAGAAGGTTCGAAGACCGTTGGGTATGAAATTGCCGAGCAGTTGGGTTGGCGTTTGCCGGACAACATTGTGTGCCCCATGGCCGGCGGCTCGCTCATCACCAAGATCCGCAAGGCCTTCAATGAACTGATCGCTCTTGGACTGGTCGAAGACAAGCCGGTGCGCTTCTTTGGCGCACAGGCTACGGGGTGCTCGCCGATCTCTACGGCGGTGAAGAATAACACCGATGTGATCGCACCGCAGCGGCCCAACACGATTGCGCGCTCGCTGGCCATCGGCAACCCGGCCGACGGGCCCTACGCTTCGCGCGCCATTCGCGCCTCCGGGGGATGGGCCGAAGACGTGTCCGATGTGGAGATCGTCTCCGCCATCCAGGAACTTGCCGAGACCGAAGGCGTGTTTACCGAAACCGCGGGTGGCGTCACGACCGCGGTGACGGCGCGTCTCTACGCGCATGGCCGCATCAAGCCCGATGAACTCACCGTTACCTGCATTACCGGCAACGGCCTGAAGACGACCGACTGCCTGCAGGACTCGTATGAAGTAAACCAGGCGATTCGACCCCGGCTCACCGACTTTGAAAACTTTGTGCAAGAGCGCAACGCCGTCAATGAAGCGCTGCGACTCGTGGGAGAAAGCTATGTCCGTTAGAGTTCTGTTACCGAATGCATTTCAAAAACACACCAACAACGTGCGCGAGATCTCTTCGACGGCTGCCAATTTGCCGGAACTTGTCATCGAGATCGAGGATAAGTTTCCCGCGCTGCGCCAGCACTTGCGCGGCGAGGACGGTCAGATTCGCCGCTTCATCAACTTCTACGTCAACGAGGAGGATATTCGCTTTCTCGGTAATGAGAAATATCACTTCAAGGAAAATGACGAAATTTTGGTAATCCCTTCGATTGCCGGCGGCTGCTGCTAGAAGCGGTTCTTGAACGAACGCGCCAATGTTTGGTTTTGATGAACGTGGCTTTTTTCTTAAGGAAAAAGCCACTGGGCCTCCGGTACGGCTGGCGGAGATTTGCTTAAAATTGGATTTCTTTCTCTCCGCCGGTACTGCGGAGAACTCCTGTTGTTACGGTCCTGTTACAAGCCAGGCAAAGTATTTTGCACCATTTTTGCAGCGCATTAACCATCTCTTGACGGATCTCGACGCATCCTGTTGGCATGATTCCCGACGCGCGGCAAAAAGCACCTTTGCAGTCGGAACTTGCTTCCCCTGCTTTTGCAGGCCTGCGGATTCCTGCAGGTCTGCCCCCTTACCCGGCGGTTAGTGTCCGGCCGCGCATTTATGCCGAAGCAGGACGCTATCGCTTGCGTCTTGCGGAGTCGGCGGAAGATCGCGAGGCGGCATTCCGCCTGCGCTTCCGAGTCTTCAATATTGAGCTGGGCGAAGGGTTGGAAAGCTCCTACCATAATGGCCTGGATACGGACCGATTCGATCAATGCTGCGAACACCTGTTGGTGGAAGACAAACTCGAATTGAATGATTCGCGGTGCATTATCGGTACTTACCGCATGCAATCGGGTGAAACTGCCGCGCATCACTTCGGCTATTACTCCGGCCAGGAGTTTCATCTGGCCCCGTACGAGCCGCTGCGTGCCGGCGTTCTTGAACTCGGCCGCGCCTGTATTGGCAGCGAACATCGCACGCCCGAAGTGCTGATGCTGTTGTGGAGAGGCATCGCCCAGTATGCTACTTGCATGGGTCTGCGCTATCTGATCGGTTGCTCGTCCATCAACTCCCAGGAGCCAGCCGAGGGCTGGCAGATATACAGCCGGCTTCGGGATTATCGCGTTCCGCCGGAATTTGAAACGACGCCCACCGATGCGTTTGCCTGTCCCATCGAGCCCGAGGGCGCTTCACAGTTGTCGTCCTTGCAGTCTGATCGATCGTCGCCGGCTCCCGAGGCTTCGGCTGCGGCCGAAGTCAAGGTCCCTAAACTGCTCAGAACGTATCTGGCCATCGGCGCGCGCATCGCTGCGCCACCGGCCTGGGACCGAGCATTCGGCACCATCGACTTCCTTACTGTGCTCGATCTGAAGTTGCTCTCGTCTGCGGCGCGCAACCGCTTTCTTTCTCCGCTGACCAATTGAGTTTTCGGGCGGCCCGGCGCGCTGTGGCGCTGGGGTTGGCACTGGTCTTATGCGTGGTGCGCTTCTGGCTGGGGCGCTTGCACGGGCCGTATACGCTCGAGCGTCGCGCTCTCTGGCTTCACTTTACGGCTCGGTTAGTCATGACGAGCCTGGGCATGAGTGCGCGCTTGGAAGGCCAGCCGCCCACCCATGGTCTGGTAGTGGCCAACCACCTCAGCTATCTGGACATTGTCATTCTGTCAGCGGCTATGCCGTGCTTCTTCGTGTCCAAAGTCGAGGTCGATGCCTGGCCGTTTTTTGGAGAAGCAGCGCGCAGCGGCGGCACCATCTTTCTTGATCGCGCCAGCCGCTCCAGTGCGAGTCGGGCGGCGGAGCAAATCAGCCAGCGATTGCAGCTGTCCATTCCGGTCCTGCTGTTTCCGGAGGGCACCAGCACGGACGGCCGCCGCCTGCTGCGCTTTCATGCCCGGCTGATTGACCCAGCCACATCGGCCGGCGCGCCCATTACGGCCGCCGCCATCCGCTATGTGATTCAGGACGGCACCGAGGAGCGCGACCTGTGCTGGTTCGGCGACG
>DATDLS010000525.1:0-2556 GCA_036519195.1 Occallatibacter sp.
GAACTGGAGTAAGCGGAAATGAGATTACCGCACCGGAACTGTACCACCGTCTGGAAGTCAGCGGGTGCGATGGTGTGGTCGGTAGCAATTCTCCCCATGGGCTTAATCTTTTCTCCAGACAATGTTTCGGTTTGTCCTACCCACTGTGACACTTGGGGCATAGCCCATCTGTTGCAACAACATACGAACACTCTGAGGCGTGAAGCCCTTTTCGTCTCCAGGGCCAACGACAATCTTCGCGATGGGGAGGAGTGGCTGGCGGCTCCCCATCCAACTCGGGATGTCGAGTGGGAGATACCTGGCTAGCGCGTTCCCCCTTTTGATGAGCGGCGTGCCAGCGGCCATGTCGTTCTTTCTGGGATCGGTGGTATTGCTGGCGGCGGCGGGCGATGTGCGGATGCTGGCGCGAGGCGGAGTTACCGAGGCGCGACGGATCGGGCGACATGCGTGGCGGATGAGCTTTGGATTGTTCATCGCTACAGGATCGTTTTTCCTGGGACAACAGTAGGTGTTTCCGGTGCGCTGGCGTGGTTCGGTGGTGCTGATGGTACTTGACTGTTTCCGCTGGGACTGCTGGTGTTCTGGGGAGTGCGTGTGTGGTTTGGCAAGAGGTTGAGAGGGGCAGCAAAGCTGGCATTTGTTGGCTTATAGCACATTCCTTCCAGAACTGCGATGTACTTCGCTCTCGCTGGCAAGCAGTCCCTGTCCTCTGGGTCCGAAGTTTTGGAGGATCTGGACGGCAGGCATTTCGATCCGCAACAGATTAAGAGATTAGCTTTGCGCGAGAAGACGGCGGAGGTTAGATTCGGCCACCGTTTCTGGATTCCGGTTCACGGCCCAGTTTGCCAGAACGCTACGCCGAGATTTGGAAGCAGCGAAGCTATCGATGACAACGCCATGGAGCAATGGCCCTATTGAAGGACACATCAACCGACTAAAAGCGATCAAGGAGCAAATGTATGGGTGGGCAGGTTTCGAGCTGCTAAAAGCGCAGTGCTGCCTTGGAATGCTTCAAACGCAGCTTAACCCTGCACCGAAAGCGCGGAAGATCCGATTTAAGTGCCGCGCAACACCTTGATACAAGAGCGATTTGCTGTACTTAGCTTAGAGACTTGGTGCAGAGAATACTGCACGTAACTTGGAGACAACGATGACGCCTGCCAAGGGGGAAGGGCGACGTTCACGGGAACGGCCGGGACGATATCGGCCGTCGGGTCGTCCCCCTGGTTGGCCATCTCCGGCAGCGGAGTCAAGTCGGCCCATGTGAGCGCAACCGTTCCGGCCGCTCGCATGGGCAATACCGATAACACGGTCATCGGGTCGGAGGCACGACTCCGCTCGGCTACAGATAACAAGGTCATTCCTCGGTACGCCGAGCTTCAAACTTTGGGAAAGAGCAGGAGGACCTTTCGTTTTGCCTCTGGCGAGATCGATCCATGAATCCTGATGGAGCCCACAACCGTGTACGCAGGCATCTTTTCGTCATGTCTCAGAATAGTGACGACCTGGGCCAGGATTTCACCGGCTGCGTTAACGGGCTGGCCAGCCAATCCTTCGTTGTATGTGAATCGAACAAATTCGAGTGCGCTCACCAGGTTGTCCTGGATTTCGAGAATTCGACGACTCCAGTCCTCGGCTGATGATCCAGGCACCGGGGCAGGTGCCGGAAACGATAAGAGCTTGCCCGCATTTTTCCGGTCGGCCACGTGCACTCCTTCCAACTTCGCTGCCCGAAACGGGCCGTAATGGTTAGCGGAGACTCTTCGCTGGAATCCTGAAACTGAATCCACTATCTCGCCTAAAGGCACGTGATCGTTATCGGCAGGGATGGTGATTAGAGGATTGCCGAGTGTTCCTGGTACACATGCGGACTTGAAGATGACGAGGACCGCGCGCTCAAACATCCCAGCTCGCTGGCCCAGGGCCTCGCCCTGAGCAAAATTGACCAGTATGCAAGCCACGATGTTGCGCTGTACTCCTGCACATCGACAATCTGGTTAAGTCGCTCGTTCTCTGTATCCAAGTCCGGGATCGGAATCTTCTTAACTTTTATTATTAGAGCCACGACCGTACGAGTTATTAGGGAATCTGTGGTCGCCTGAAGCACTTAGTGCTCAATCTTGCTAAGCCGCCGATGCTTCTCGAATTCCGATTCTGACTGTCTGACTGGCGCAGTCCCTTCCTTCGCCCATCCCTCGGCGCGGCGAATGATTGCTGGCTGCCCGTGCTCGGTCGAGGGCGGCCTTGACATGTTGGCAGGCTTGCACCATTCGACAGGGCCTCACGAGGTTCCAGACTGCTCGGATTTCGATGTCGAGATCGGGCATCTGGTTTGAGGTTGCTGGCAGTTTCTGCCTTCTGTGGAGAAGCGCGAGTAGTCTCTCCTCGTGATAAGCCTGGTCGATGTTCTGGCCACTGTTCATGGTCAGCATTCTCATCTGGGTCGCACAGTCGTCCCCGCAATCGCCGGAGCTAGTGAGGTCCGATACGAGCAAATCAAGAGCTTTCGACTGGGCAGCGGCTAACGCCTCTTGCGCACTGCCGAAGAACTCGGCG
>DATDLS010000526.1:0-27750 GCA_036519195.1 Occallatibacter sp.
GTGCAGGTTCCCAAAGGGCATCGGTTTGGGTTGCATAACCTTCGCCATTCGCTTTCCAACTGGATGGTGAACAAGGCGAAGGTTGAGCCGAAAACGGTGCAGGGAATTCTGCGGCATAGCCGGATACAGACGACCCTGGACCTCTATACGCAAGGGGACTCGGACCAAACGCCGGCGGCGCAATGTCAGTTTCTTGAGGCATTACGGACGTCCACTGCAATGGTGCAGTAGATGTGGGCTGGAATTTGGGTTGGATTTTTCGACCGATAAGGCCGTAAATTATAGATTCTATGGTGGGCGCTGCAGGATTCGAACCTGCGACTTCCACCGTGTGAATCTGCCTGCATTTGGTTTTTCAACGACTTACTACACCGCGGGGACTGCCAAAGTACGAGGAAGTCGTGTAAGAAAGCAGGAGTTGTGGGTTGGGCTGTGGGTTGGGAAAAGCCTGTTGTCGTCCGCAACATTGTATTTGTGGACTAAAAGTCTATAATTGCATACATGATCTCCCGCCGCCTCACTCCCCATCTAAATGAGTTGCTTCGCCATTCACCGGCGGTGGTCCTGTTGGGGCCGCGCCAGGCTGGAAAGACAACTCTTGCTTTGGAGATTGGCGCGCAGACTGCCTCGATCTACCTGGATCTTGAAGACGAGAATGACCGCGCCAAGCTCGCCAATCCCAGCAAGTATCTCGCGGACCACGAAAACGAATTGGTCATCCTCGACGAGGTTCACCGCGTGCCGGAGCTGTTTCAGCAGTTGCGGGGCATCATAGACCGGGGACGGCGGCACGGAAAAGCCAATGGACGCTTTCTCCTGCTGGGGTCAGCCGCCATGGACCTGCTCAAGCAGTCCGGCGAGAGCCTGGCCGGGCGTATCTCCTATCTCGAACTCGGCCCCTTCGATGCCCTGGAGATCGATCCGGCCTTTCTTGAGACGCTCTGGGGCAGGGGTGGATTTCCGCGAAGCTTTCTGGCGGAATCCGACGACACCAGTCTGCTCTGGCGACGGAATTTTGTTCGAACTTATCTGGAGCGCGATATTTCTCAGTTTGGACCCCGCATACCGGCTGAGACATTGCGGCGATTCTGGACCATGCTGGCGCACAATCAGGCTCAGATTCTGAATGCCGCCACCCTGGCGCGCGGTCTGGCTTTCGATGGCAAAACGGTGGCCGGTTATCTTGATCTCCTGGTTGACCTCCTGCTCGTCCGACGCCTGCCGGCCTGGCATCGGAATGGTGGCAAACGGCTGGTCAAGTCGCCCAAGGTCTATGTGCGCGATAGCGGCATCGCCCACGCGCTTCTTGACATTCGGGATAAGGAAGCTCTGCTCGGTCATCCGATCGTTGGCCAAACATGGGAGAGCTTTGTCGCGGAGACTCTGATTACATCCGTGCCGGACGGAACCGAAGCGAGCTATTTTCGAACCTCCAACGGAACCGAGGTGGACCTTCTTCTCACGCTTCCCGGTGAAGAACTGTGGGCCATCAAGGTCAAACGCACGATGGCGCCGAAGATCGAGCGCGGCTTCCATTCCGCCTGCGCCGATCTGAATCCGCAGAAGCGGTTTTACGTGTACCCAGGCACCGAGCGATTTCCGCTCGACAACAAAACGGATGCCATCGGTGTCGCTGAACTCGCAAAGTCATTCCAATCGGTCACCTAGGGACCAGTTCGCACTACAGAGAATGCTGCAATGCACAGAGAATGAGATGAAGAAAAGTGAAGAATCCGCAGGTCGTGCGCATCTCGTCCATAGGAAGTGGAGCGACGTTCACGCAGCAGGACTCGCACCAGTCACTGGTGGCGCAAGGCCAGTCTCTTGAGCCATTGCGGATGCACACTACTTTGGTGCAGTAGATGTGGGTTGTATTCTTCGGCTGCTAAGGCCGTAAATTATTGATTCTATGGTGGGCGCTGCAGGATTCGAACCTGCGACTTCCACCGTGTGAAGGTGGCACTCTACCGCTGAGTTAAGCGCCCGCAAAACGGCCGGGGAATCCCTGCCCCGGCAGGCTTCCCATGGGTTAGAGTAACACCAGCGAGGCTTTACGGCCAACCCCGGCATCCTAACCGGGTGAGGTGGAGTCTTGCGACGAAACCGACCGTCAACGAACGATGCGCTGGAGCTTGAAACCAACCCGCCACGCTGCTGATTTGCCGCCCGACGGGGAAGCGGCGTTACGCCCGATTCCCGGTCTGGGCGCGGTGGAACTGGCGGGCGCGGGGATTGGCCGGCGGGGCGTTGGACCCGCGCCGGAGGGGACTAGGTTCAACGCCGGCATCCGCTCGGTTTCCGCCTTTTCCGAGGCGCGGCCGGGGTCCGCGGCAAGCCCCAGGGCCGACAGTGGCGGGAAGGGGAGTGCAGGTCCGGAAAGTGGGCAGGAAACTGCAGAGAGGGCGCAACCTTCTGGTCCAGACCGGGTTCCAGAAGACATGGCGACCCTCGTGCTGGACAACTCGGCCATGGGAGCGGGCACCTCTTCGCGGCCAGGCTCCCCGGAAGCCGGCATGAATGCGGCTTTGGATCCGAACAGCGATGCGGCGATTATGCTGCGGGTGGCGGCGGGTGACGAAGCTGGTTTCAACTACCTGGCGCAGAAGTATCATCGGGCCATCATTCATTTTCTTTTTCGGATGGTGCGCAACGAGGCGGTTGCTGAGGAGTTGGCCCAGGAAGTGTTTTTGCGCGTGTACCGCTCCCGGGAGAGCTACCGGGCGGAAGCCAAGTTTACGACCTGGCTTTACCGCATCGCGACCAACCTGGCGGTGAATCATGCGCGCGACACGAAGCATGAGCGGTCGGCGCAGACGATTTATCTGGACGCGCCGGACGAGGAATCGGGCACGACGCCGGATGTGGCCGACGATGAGCCTTCCGTCGAGCAGAGGCTGATGCGCGATGAGCGCATGGCGGCGATTCGCACCCACGTGATGGCGTTGCCGGAGCGGCAGCGGATGGCAGTGCTGATGCACAAGTATCAGGGGATGGATTACCGGCAGATCGGGGATGTATTGAAGCTGAGCGAGTCGGCGACCAAGTCGCTGCTGTTTCGCGCATACCAGACACTGCGGGACAAGCTGAAGGAATTTGTGTGAGAGAACAAGCCGGGCAACACCGGCAGGGAGTTGGGCGGAGGTAACCATGGAAACCATGAAGCATCGTTGCACCGGAATGGAATCGGAGCTGGCGATTCTGCTGCTCGATCCGCAAGCTGTGCCTGCCAAGGTTCGAGTGCATTTTGAGCAGTGTGCCGACTGCCAGCAGGAGCTTGCGGAATTGCAGGCGACCATGGCTGTGCTGGACACCTGGGAGAGCCCTGAGCCCAACCCCTACTTCCTGACCAGGCTGGAGGCGCGCATGCGGGAAGAGCGTCAGGCTGCGCCGGAGGGCTGGTTCGCCCGATTGCGCGACCGGCTTACGTATGGGCCGTCGTTGCATGTGCGTCCGCTGGCGGCCATGGCCATGGCGGTGGTGTTGCTGCTGGGTGGAGGAGGGTATCTGGGCGTGACGGATATGGAGCATTCGGCTGTGCCTTCGACGGATGCGGCAGTGGTGCACGACCTGCAGACACTGGACAACAACTCCCAGCTGCTGGACCAGATGGAAGCCATGTCGACGGTGCCTGACAATGGGGGCGACTAGGGGCGGCGACGAGTCGACGAAAGCAATTGCAGCGGATTTTGCGCAGGAACCGGGGCTTCAAGATAGCTGGGAATTGGGATACAAGATCGGTAAGCGATGAGAACCGGCAGACACAATGCGGGGTGGGGGCGGCGCGCAGCTTGGCTTGCGGCGGCTGCGCTGGCCTTAGCGCCGACCTCATATGCGAGCTGGGGAGGGCGTGGCCAGCACCCCGGTGGGGGGGCTCGGGCCGCCGCGCCGGCACCGCATTATTCCGCACCGCGGGCCCAAGCGCCGCGTAATCAGCCAAACAATCAACCGGGCAGGCAACAGAATCAGGGGCGCGCCGCAGCTCCGCAATCCCAGTCGCCGCAGTATCGGCCGCAGGGCAATGCGCCTGAACGGCCGGGAAGCAATTATCCAGCACCGCGACCTGCTTACCCTGGGGCGTCCAACCGTCCGCCGGGCTACGCCGGCACGCCTTACCCGGGCCAGGCGCGGCCGAGTCTGGGCTATGCGGGCTCAGCTCCTCCGGGGCACCTGGGGCCATGGCTCAATGAGCATCGCGGAGTTCCGGTCCAGGACCAGGAACGGATGCTGCGCAACGATCCCAGTTTCACGCAACTGCCGGCCGGTGACCAGCAGCGGCTGCTCCAGCAGCTGCACCGGGTCAATCAGATGCCGGAGGAGCAGCGGGAACGCCGCCTGGCGCGTGCCGAAGCTCTGGAGCATATGTCGCCGCAGGACCGCATGCGGCTGAACATGTCTGGCCAGAGGCTGGCGGCGCTGCCGCCAGATCGTCAGGCGCTGGTGAAGAACGCCTTCCGCGACCTGCGCGGCGTGCCGCTCGATCAGCGCCAGATCGTGCTCAATTCCAGCCGTTACCAGGGCGTGTTCAGCCCCGAGGAGCGCGGCATTCTTTCTGACATCCTGCGCGCCGAGCCTTACCAGCCGGCACACTGAGAGGCGCGCAAGTTCGATCGTAAATTCTCAGTGTTTCAACTCCAGCGGCGCCCTCAGGCGAATGTCACGCGACGATAACCCACCTGTACTTCGCGGAGGAATCGCATTATACACTAGCTTCTAGCTTGTTTTCCACAACAAACTATGAAAATTCGTGGGAAACTGGGCGCTAAGTGATACGCTAGCCGTGATAAGTTCGCTAAAAATTCGCCTTTAAGGGGCGTGGAGCGATATGGTGGCCACAATGCAAAGACCGAATTATGGGCTTGCGCAATCCAAAGCACTGGACCTCCTCAACCGCGCAGGTCTCTCTGCCGCCTGTGAATCCTATTCCGATTGCGGAAGAGTTTTGAAAGTTCCTGTTCTATTTGCCACCTTTGAGTCGAATGAGAGCGAGCGCATCTCAGGCTTCTTATGACAGCGAAGATAATATGATCGTCGTAAATCGGGAGGAATTTCCGCTTCGACAAACATTCACGATCGCTCATGAATTAGGGCACAAGGTGCTCCATGAGGAGTGGGCGAGATCTTCTGATTACCAGGTTCTTCTCCGCAACCCTCATGAACAGAATCGAGATTTTCGGGAAAAAGAGGCGGACGCCTTTGCTGCCAACCTCCTCATGCCTCGGTTCATGATGGACACATATTACGAAAACCTGCCTCCGTCTGAACTATCCCGACTTTTTGCAGTATCTGTTCCTGCGATTAAGGCTCGCCTAGCATTTTTGTATGGCATCTGAGCGCGATTCAGCTAAACATGCCATCAAAAAAACGGATTCGACTGATCCGGAATTGAATGCTGCTCTCGCTGAGGGGACAGCGCTTCAACACCTCTTAATCGTTGAAACCAATCGTCACAAAGAGGCCATGCGTTCTACCGAATTGGGTGGATAGGCCTCGTGGTCGGCGGCGAGGCGAACGCTCCGATTGCCGTCGCCACAATCGTAGTAGTCGCTGGAATAGCGGGCGCATCCCTATCTGTATGGATGGCGTCTCAGAGCCAGAGGCCCGACTCATCTGAATATTGGTCCAAGATGATCGAGCGATTCTTGGCGCTTGCAATAAGAGGACTATCATTCATTTTCGGCCGAAGCGGTCGCCGCTAGCCCGGGATTCAAACTGACCCACTACCCGATTGAGTGCACGATCAGCCGGGATACCGCCGCTACGCTACAATGAAAGATGGGCCAAGGCCCATCCATGTTGCGCTGCAAGCGCAAAACCAGCAAGGAGTTTCAAACTTTATGGCGATTCCCGCCACCCAAATGCGTCCCGGCATGATCATCAAGCACAACGACCAGCTGCACCTGGTGTTCAAGGTGGAGCACCGCACGCCGGGCAACCTGCGCGCCTTTATCCAGGCCAAGCTGCGCAATCTGCGCACCGGCGCCATGTTCGAACACCGCTTCCGCTCGGCCGACGCGATTGAAAAGGTTGTGGTGGACGAAGTCGCGATGGACTTTCTCTATTCGGACGGCGACGACTACTACTTCATGAATCCGGTGGATTACGAGCAGACTGTTCTCAAAGGTTCCACGCTGGGCGATGCAATTGAATACCTGACGCCGAACCTGCAGATCAAGGTGAGCTACCACGACGGCAACGCCGTGGGCATCGAGCTGCCGGCAACCGTGGAGCTGACGGTTGTTGAAACCGAGCCGGGGTTGAAATCGGCCACTGCCTCCAGCGTGAGCAAGCCGGCCAAGATGGAAACCGGGCTGATGGTGCAGGTGCCGGCTTTCATCAACGAGGGCGAGAAGATTCGCGTGGACACCAGTGAAGGCGCTTACATGAGCAGGGCGTAAGACAGTTTTCGGTTTAAGAGCAATGGCGCAGTAACACCAGGAGCCGCATCGATTTCCAGGAAATCGCCGAACGTCGCCTCCGGGAATCGAGGACTTTGCGCGCCGCTCGATTCCCGGAAGGCGCATACTATCTGGCAGCATATGCAGTGGAATGCGCTCTCAAAGCGTGTATTGCCAGGAGAACCAGAGAGCATGATCTTCCCGAGTAGAAGCTGGCCGAGCAAAGTCACACGCACGCTTTGCGAAAGCTACTGCAACTGGTGGAGTTGACGGAAGAGCTCGAAACCGCAAGCGAGACGGATCCCGCGATGCAATCGGTCTTGGATCGAGCTCAAGAATGATCCGCAACAACTCGCTAGGCGCGCAAGAATGTTCAGCAATCGACGGCTCTGCGCAATGCGATCGAAGGTCGGGCAGGAGGGCTGCTTCCATGTCTGCGGGAACGTTGCTAAGTTTCGACATCGAAAGCGGTAATAAGGTGATCGATGCGCTTGATCGGGACGACAAAACGCCGGACGTAGCGTTGTGGGCCAAGATCCCCGATTACGAGGATTGGAGATTGCTGCTTGCATCGGAATTTCTCGACCAAACCTCGCCGCTTTCAGGGTACGAGGAGATCAATGCAGCCATGAAGAAAGCCGGAATTTCCTTTCGAACACGCCCATCGATCCTTTTGCGGTCGATGGACAACCCGATGATTCTGGCTCTTCAGAATCTGTTTGCCACCGCGAAGGATAGTTACCGGATGCGCCCCGGTGGCCGTAAGTTTGGCGACAAATGCCTGGAAGATGCCTTCGTTTATCGCATCCGTTGAGCGGGGGTGAGGGGAGAGAAGTCGGGATGGATCCTATGAAACCACTCCTTTTCCTGCTGGTTCCGCTGTTGTGGTTGCCGGAGGCTTCCCTAGTGGCGCAAACGACTCCTGCCCCGTCTCCCGATCAAGCTGCCCTCGTTGACGGCAACAATGCGTTTGCTGTCGATCTTTACGGGCAGTTGCAGAAGCAGAACGGCAATCTGTTTTTCTCGCCCGAGAGCATCTCGACGGCGTTTGCGATGGCCTTTGCGGGAGCGCGATCCAGCACGGCTTCCGCGATGGCTGCTACGTTCCACTTCGCGCTGCCGCCGGATCGTCTGCATCCGGCGATGGCTGCGTTGCTCGCCGGCCTGAACTCGGAACATCCGGGCTACCAGCTGCGCGTTGCGGACGCGCTTTGGGCTGAGAAGGATTTCCCTTTCCTCGATGATTTTCTGAAGCTCACTGCGAGCGACTACGGCGCGGGATTCAATCGCGTGGATTTCAAAGCCGCACCGGAAGCGGTGCGCGGCACCATCAACGCGTGGGTTGAGAAGAAGACCGAAGGCAAGATCAGGGATCTACTGCCGGCAGGTTCGGTCGACGCCCGGACGCGGCTGGTGTTGACCAACGCCATCTACTTCAAGGGCGACTGGCAATCGCCGTTCGAGAAAGCTTCCACCGTGGTGGAGGACTTCCATCTCGCGGCGGGGCAGACGGTGAAGGCGCCGTTGATGCATCTGGCTGCGCGCTTCAACTACTTCAATGGCGGAACCTTTCAGGCTCTCGACCTTCCTTACAAGAGCGGGGAGTTGTCGATGGTGGTTTTGCTGCCGAACGACGTGGAGGGGCTGGCTGCGCTGGAGAAATCGTTGACCGTGGCTACGTTGAAGCAGTGGGTTGGCCAGCTGCGGGGCGGGTCCAGGGTCATTCTCACGCTGCCCAAATTCAAAATGACGCAGAGTTTTCAGCTGAACAAAACGCTCAGCGAACTGGGCATGGGGGAGGCGTTTGAAAAGAACGCGGCGGATTTTTCAGCCATGACGGGTAAGCGCGACTTCTGGATTTCCGCGGCCATCCACAAGGCCTACATCGACCTGGATGAAGAGGGGACCGAAGCCGCGGCGGCAACTGGCATCGTGATGCGGCCCAGCGCCGTAGCACGCGTGCAGCCGCCGATTGTATTCCGCGCTGACCATCCATTTCTGTTTCTGATCCGAGACAACAGGTCCGGCGGCATCCTGTTCATGGGACGGGTTCAGAATCCGACCGAGTGAAGTGGGGAAGAGAAAACAGGACACCTGCCAGAAGCCCGCACACTTCGCGAGCTGCGGGCTCTGGGACGAAGCGTTAGAACCTGGCTTCCGGCAAGCTGACCGGGCGCGCTTCAAGCAGCGCTTCGATCTTGGCCAGATCATCGAGCACTGCGGACGAGACAGGAACATCGACCTGCACGACGGCAAGCGCCTTTACCGGCTTGGCGCCGGTCCGCTGACGGCCGAGGGCGAAGTTGGCGATGTTGACGCCGTGGTCGCCGAGGATAGAGCCGATGCGGCCGATGACGCCGGGCACATCGAGGTTGCCGCAGACCAGCAGATTACCTTCGAGCGGGGTCTCGATGTCGATGCCGTCGAATTCGAGCAGGCGCGGCTGCTCGTCGTGAATTACCGTTGCGGTGGCGTGGCTTGAACCGGATACCGTGTGCAGCTCGATTTCGAGCACGGATGCCGAACCGCCGCGGTGGCTTTCGGTCTTTTCTTCATGCACGCGGATGCCACGCTCTTGGGCCACCTGGGCGGCGTTGATCCTGTTTACGTTCTCTGAGCCTTCGAGCAGGCCTTCGATCACGGCGTTCCGCACGAGCTCGGTCTTGGCCTCGGCCAGTCCACCGCCGTAGGTGATGTGAATGGCCTCGATGCCGCTCTTGCCGGCCTGGGCGAGAAAGGATCCGAGACGCCCGGCAAGATCGATGTAGGGCGCCAGGAGGAGGTACTCTTCATGGCTGAGCGAAGGCAGATTGACGGCATTCTGCACGACGCCCAGCTTGAGGTACTCGCGGACCTGGCGCGCGATCTGAATGCCGACGGCCTCCTGCGCCTCGCCGGTTGAGCCGGCGATGTGCGGTGTGAGGATCACATTGTCCAGGCCTGCGTACGGGGTGTCTTGGGGTGGCTCGACCGTGAATACGTCGAGCGCTGCGCCGCCTACGTGGCCGGACTTCAAAGCGGACACGAGCGCGGCCTGGTCAATCAACTCGCCGCGTGCGCAGTTGATGATGCGCACCCCTTTCTTCATTGCGGCAAGCGACCTGGCATTGATGACGTTCGCGGTCTGCTGGGTCAGGCCTACGTGCAGCGTGATGTACTCCGAGCCGACGATGAGTTCATCGAGAGTGACGAGCTTGATTCCGTTTTCGCGCGCCACGGCGGCGGAGACAAACGGGTCGCTGCCCATGATCTCCAGGCCAAAGCCTTTGGCGCGTCGGGCTACTTCGAGGCCGACGCGGCCGAGGCCGAGGATGCCCAGCGTCTTGCCGCCCAGCTCCGAGCCTTGCAAACTTTTCTTTTCCCACTTGCCGGCGTGCATGGTGCTGTTGGCCGCGGGAAGCTTGCGCGCAAGAGCCAGCATGAGGCCGATGGTGAGTTCGGCGACGGCTACGGCGTTGGCGCCGGGCGTGTTCATCACGACAATGCCGCGGCGGGTGGCTGCATCGGCGTCAATGTTGTCCACTCCTACACCGGCACGGCCTACGACGCGCAGTTTCGGGGCTTGCTCCATGAGGGCGTCGTCCACTTCGACCCCACTGCGGACGATCAGGGCATCGGCGTCCGACAGAGCAGCCGCCAGGCCGTTGGGCAACTGGTCGTGTGTCAGAACTTCCCACCCGGGTTCGGCCGCAAACACGGCCAGCGTTGCCGGAGAAACCTTTTCGGCCAGAACGATCTTCATTGTGTCTCCCTTGCTCTTTTCGGAAGCTTCATAGGCGTCAAAGCGAATGCCCTGCTGTTCGCAGAGCAGATCAAACATGCGCACCACGGCGGCATGAGGTTTGCCTTCGCCACGCTCGTAATTGGTGATGGAATTCGGATGCACGCCGAGCCGTTCGGCCATCTCATATTGATAGAGGTCAAGCTGCTTGCGTGCGATGAGCAGCTTTTCTCCGAAAGTCAGGTCAGGCATACGTCGAGCTCCTCGAGGAGAGTGAACTGTGGATAGCGAAGCGTGGCGATTCAGCCTTGGTCAAAGTCATACGATGATTGGCTCCTGCGATGGTTGGCCGCAAAGACACGGGGAAGCCGATAACCGCCGAGCGGCCTCAACCAACTGACCACGGTTCACTCACTCCGGTTCACTGCATCTGCGAACACTGCCTGCGCGGCAGCTACGGCCTGTCCATAGACGACGGGCAGGCCCAGCGTGTCTTTGGCGATGTGTTCCATGGCGCCGAGCAAGGCGATGGTGTCGAGATAGTCGAAGAAGCCGAGATGGGCGACGCGGAAGATCTTGCCCTCCATGGAGCCTTGTCCGTTGGCGGTGACCAGGCTGAAACGGGACTTGAGCGCCTTGACCACCGTGCCTGAATCCATGCCTTCAGGCATCTGAGCCGCGGTTGCTGCCCCTGAGGGAGACAGCGGTGCAAAGAGCGTGAAGCCGAGCGCGGTGAGCCCCGCACGAGTGGCCGCGGCGTTGACCTGTGCGTTGTCGATCAGGGCGATGCGGCCCTTTTCAAGATCGCCGCCGGCCTGGCCGGCAATATAGTCGAGCGAGGCGCCGAGTCCGGCAACCAGCGCCACGGCCGGCGTGTAGGCGCTTTCGCCTTTGACGGCGTTCTTACGTTCCTTGCGCAGATCGAAGTAGTAGCGGGGATTTTTCGACTCATCCATGGCTTTCCACGCCTTCTCGCTCACGCTGAGGTAGGCTAGGCCCGGGGGGATCATGACCGCTTTCTGCGATCCGCCGATAAGGATGTCGATGCCCCAGCCGTCGACATCAAAGGTCTGCGTGCCGAGGCCGGTAATGCCGTCGACCACGAGCAGCGTGCCGGTGCCCTTGAGGAGCCTGGCGACGCCCTCCACGTCATGGGATACCGCCGTCGAGGTTTCCGAAGCTTGCATGTAAAGCGCCTTGTGCTCGGGCTTGAGGGCGGACTTTACCTGGGCGAGATCGAAGGTTTGTCCGTAGGGCTTTTCGACCACGTCGACCTGGCAGCCGAAGGCCTTGGCGAGGTCGACCCAGCGCTCTCCGAATTTGCCGGCGGTGAGAACCAGCACGCGGTCGCCGGGCGAGGTGAGGTTGGATACGGAGGCTTCCATGGCGCCGGTGCCGGAGCTGGACAGCAGGAGCACATCATTCTGGGTGCCTACAAACACCTTGAGCTGGGCCAGCACCTTCAGGAAGAGGGCGCGAAACTCCGGGGTGCGATGGTGGATATCGGCAGCGGCCATGGCGAACTGGGCTGCAGGAAGCAGAGGCGTCGGACCGGGTGTAAACAGGCGCGTCTTACGAATCATGGTTTCTCCCCAACGGCCTGAGCGCGATGACATTTCGGCTTCGACCTGAACACAGAATACACATTTTTGTTGTTTTTGTGAATATTTTCTTGGTCACAATCTTTCCGTCGCTTGATCTCACCCGCGCTCCCGAAGCTGCTCTATTCCCAAGGAGCAGATTGTCAGAGGACTCGCAGGATGGCCACGGTGGCGTCGTCCGTCTGCACACCTCTTGAAAAATCGTCCATTGAGTCGAGGATCGACCGAACCAGTTCGTCTGCGGACTCTGTTCCGCGAGCATTTGCAGCCCGGAGCAGGCCCTTCATTCCCCACTCCTCGCCGGAAGGGCTGCATGCCTCCGTCACGCCGTCGGTATAGGCGATCAGCCGATCGCCGGGCCCGAGCGTGACGACCCGCTCCTGCCAGGTTGCGCCGGGAAACAGCCCCACGGGAGCCCCGCTCGGCTCAAGCCACTCGATCGAGCCGTCCTGATGAAAAATGACCGGCGGATTGTGTCCCGCGTTCACATACCGTAGCGTGCGTGCCGACTGGTCCAGCACCGTGTAGAAAAGTGTTGCATAGCGGTCGGCGAGCGATGAGGCGCAGGCCTGAGCGTTCACCACCCGCACCAGAGCAGTCAAGTCGTTCCCCGTCAACAGAGCCGCGGTCCGCAGCGATGCCTGCACGCTGGCGATCATGAGGGCCGCAGCAACCCCCTTCCCGGAGGCATCGCCTACCAGCATGGTCAGCTGGCCGTCGGTCTGGCAGGAGAAGTCGTAGCAGTCCCCGCCCAGGGCACGCATTTGCCGGCAGCTTGCGCCGTAATCCACCCGGCATTGGTTCCGGGCCGGCCCCCGCATGAATCGTTGCTGAACGGAACAGGCCTGAATCCAATCCTGGCTGACATCCACTACTGCGTCCTCGATCGTCATTGGCCAACCTCCACTCGTACGTCGATCCTGTGGGTGCCAATTCGACATGGAGCTACAGACTCTTTTGCAGGGGAATTTTTTTTGCGCAGGATGTCGAGAACGCACTACCGGCTCCGACTACCGGGTGAAGGCGCAAAAACAGGACCTTATGATGGACTTCCAATCCGCGCTCAACCCGAACTAAGAGGTTGGGAAAACCGCAACCGCGTGAGAAAACCAGCCAAGGAGAAATCGTCATGAAATACATTCTGCTAATGTCGAGCACGAAAGCCGGTGTTTCCGAGTACCACACATGGTCGCAGACAGATCGGGATACGGGCATGCAGGCCCTGGGTGCCGTTGTGAAGGAACTGGTGGAAACGGGCGAGTTCGTCGCCACGCAGGGACTCAGCGAACCGAAAGAAGCCAAAGTCGTTCATGGTGAGAAGAACGGACTTCCAGTCACAGATGGCATCTTCCCCGAATCGAAGGAATTCCTGCTCGGCTACTGGATCGTCGATGTGGCCACTGCTGAGCGCGCGTATGCCATTGCGGGCCGGATCTCGGCGGCGCCCGGGCCAGGAGGCATTGCCACCAACATGCCAATCGAGGTTCGGCAGTTTGCCCATTGAGATGCGGCAGTTTGGCCCTGGGGAGGCTTCTAGGTCCACATCGCATGGATGAGGAACCTGACGAAGGGCCTTGGCGAATCGAGCGAATTCGTCACTGCCGAGGCACTGTCATTTCCCCACCCAACCAGGTTGCTGCCGGTTTGACCCGGGAATCCAAATCCAACCCGGGAATCCAAATCCAAAAGGAGACGCTGATCCATGACCCTCTACACACACCTCAATTTTGGCGGAAACTGTGAAGATGCCTTCCGCTTTTACGAAAAACATCTGGGAGGGACCATCACGGTGATCATGAAACAAAGTCAGATGACGCCTCGACAGTCGGCGGAGCAAGCCGGCAAGGAAGATAGCGTCGTCCATGCACGCATGAACTTTGCCGGGGTGGAACTGATCGGCAACGATGTGCCTGCGGACCGCTTCCTGCCGATTCGAAGCTCTTACCTTTATCTGGCACTGGATTCCTCCGAAGACGCGGAGAGGGTTTATGGTGTCCTTGCCGAAGAAGGCAAAGTAAGCATGCCCATCGCAGAGACACCCTTCGCATCTCGTTTTGCGCAGCTTCGAGACAGATTCGGAGTGCTTTGGACCATTATTCATCAGCGTCCCAGGGCAAACTAAAAATCCGGAACAGTCAATTTCCGCGATCGGGCAATGAACGTCGTCGTCTCCCGAGCGTGCTAGCGCCATAGCGGGGCGGATTTTGGCGGCGCCCGCACCGGGAGCGACTCCGCCCAACATGCCAATCGAGGTACGGCAGTTCGCGGTTCCCACTACCGCCATGGACTGAACCCGAGGATCTGCAGGATTCGTGGCGTCAGAAGCGCTCTTCAGTCGGATCCAGGTGAATCCCAAGAAAAGGAGAGTAAAAAAAATGAAATACATCCTGATGTTGAGCGGAAGCAAGTCGGATTTTGAACGATATACCCGGTGGTCGAAGGAGGACCTCCAGGCCAATGTTGCCTTCATGCGGGCGTTCAGCGAAGAGCTGAAGGATTCCGGCGCGTTTGTCGCCTCCGAGGGGCTGGGATGGCCCGATGACGCCAGGCTCGTGCGCGCCGGCTCGAAAGGGGAGCCCATCACCGATGGAGTTTTTCCCGAATCCAAGGAGTTCCTGGCCGGATACTGGATCATCGACGTGGAAAGTCCCGAGCAGGCATTTGCGATTGCCGCGCGGCTTTCCGAGGGGCCCGGGGTGGGAGGGCAAGCGGGCACCATGCCCGTCGAAGTACGGCAAGTGTTGAGCGGCCACAGTGATTTAGGCCTTTAAAGTCCTATCTGGAGAAAGCATGAGCGGCCAGACTCTGGAGATTCCCATCGAGCACCGGCTGCGAGAACTGGCGCCGCAGGTGCTCGGCGTCCTTACGCGGCGCTTCCGCGACTTTGCTCTGGCGGAAGACGCGGTGCAGGAAGCGATGCTGGCGGCCTTCCGGCAGTGGCCCAAGGAGGGCATTCCCGACAATCCACGCGCCTGGCTGATCCGAGTGGCAAACAGGCGGATGACGGACATGATTCGCAGCGAGATGGCACGCCGCCAGCGGGAGACCGCTCTTACAGCAGAGGAAGAGCCGACGATTGGGCCAACGGAAGAAATCGAGGCGGATATGGATCCCGAAGATACTCTCTTTCTCCTGTTTATGTGCTGCCACCCGGCTCTGAGCAAGTCCTCGGCCATCGCTCTCACGCTCAGGGCCGTGGGTGGCCTCACCACCGCAGAGATTGCCCATGCGTTTATGGTTCCTGAAGCAACCATGGCGCAGCGGATCAGCCGCGCAAAACAAAGCATCAAGACTTCGGGCGTTCCCTTTGGTCTGCCGACTCCAGAGGAACGCAGGGAGCGTCAACCTGCGGTTCTCCACGTGCTCTACCTGATCTTCAGCGAAGGATACTCTAGCAGCGTCGGCGCGCAATTACAGCGGCTGGATCTGGCACAGGAGGCAATCCGGCTGACGCGCAGCACACGGGCACTGCTGCCGGAGGACGCCGAGGTCGCCGGACTGTTGGCGCTGATGCTGTTGACCGACGCGCGGCGGACCGCACGAGTTGGGCCGAATGGCGAGCTCATCCCACTCGACAAGCAGGATCGGAGTCTGTGGGACCGGGCCGAGATTGCCGAAGGTACGGCCCTGCTGACGCTCGCTCTGTCAAAAGGGAGCGTGGGGCTCTATCAGTTGCAGGCGGCGATCGCCGCCGTCCACGATGAAGCGGCGAGTGAGGAAGATACGGACTGGCCGCAGATCCTGGCGTTATACGAACTACTGCAGCGGGTGTCACCCGGTCCCATGGTCACGCTGAACCATGCCATTGCCGTCGCGATGGTCGATGGTCCGACGCGCGGTCTGGAGCGGCTCAAGCCGCTGGACAGCGACGAGCGGTTGAGCGGGCATTACCGGCTGGACGCTGTGCGCGGCCATTTATTCGAGATGCTCGGAGATTTCGCCAAGGCGGTCCAACACTATCGGACCGCGGCGAGCAAGACGTCCAGCTTACCGGAACAAAACTATCTGTTAACCCAGGCAGCTCGACTCGAATGCAAGACGACCAATCTCTTGTGACCGTGACCGGCTGATTGTCCCTCATTCTGAGGGGCCCTATCTTGCAGGCCTTTGGGCGAGTCGTTGACGGGGACGATTGGGGCAAAAAGAGATGCAGGCCATGAAAGGCCTGCATCTCTTCTTCCGAGTGCGGTAGTGCAGTGTCGAGCCGGTGAGTCAGCGCCGACCGCCGCCTCCTCCACCATGGAATCCGCCGCCGGCGAACCCTCCACCGCCGGAGAAGCCGCGACCTGCATAAGCACCCCGGGCGTAGCCGCCATAGAAACCGCGCGGACCGTAGAATTGACCGCCGTAGAATCCGCCTCTCCAGAAGCCCCCATTCCAGCCCCAGGGAGGATAGAAGCCGAAACCGAACGGGCTCCAGTATGGGCCCAGGCCGATGAAGGTGTAATCCCACATGTAGGGGTTCCAGTACCAGCCGGGGTTGAAGCCTTGGACGCCCGCATACTGGCCGGCGATCTGGTTGTTGGCTTCAGCCAGATACTGGGAACGCAGGCTGCTCCAGTTGAAGAACTCGTCCTGGGCATCGTGGGGGTCAAAGCTGCGGGACCTGGGAACCGCGTTCACGGCGAGGGCGGCCTCGTGGTGATCTTTGATCTCCTTTGATTTGCTGTTGCCTTCGTGGATCTCCGCACGACCGGTAAACACCATGGCGGTTGGCTGGCCGGCGTTGAACTCGTAGAAGCCGGGCTTGACAAGTTGCGTGGTGACGCCGCCGTCGATGATTTCAAGATTGTTCTGGGGAAAGAGCTGATCGACTTCCAAGGCCGCGCGGCCTTGGGTCAGCTCAACCTGCGTTCTGGTCAGATCGGGCGAGATCATTTTGACGGCGCTGTTGTTGTCGAGGCGGAGAAAGACGCCTGGAGTGAGCAGCACTTCTGCTCTGCCCTTTTCCGTGGAGAGCACTTCGCCGGGTTCTAACGTTGCACGGCCGACGTCGCGCCGGGCCAGTGGTGTGCCATCGAGAAGAACTGAGCCTTCGACATAGTTCACAGCGCCGGGGCTGGCCATGTCTGGACCTTCTGCTTCCGGCTGAGATTGTGGAGCGTTATAAGCTGGGGCCTGATTAGCCCCATACGCCGGAGAATAAACTTGAGCTTGGGCCGCGCCGTATGCCGACGCGCTGAACACCCCAGCAGCCAGTAGTGCAATCGTCATGAATTTGGACATCATCGCTTTTTACCTCACTCGTGTAAATGCGGAATGGGCGGGAAAGTTTTGGTGCCACCAGGATCGCGACGCGGTTCAGTTGCGCCAGATCAAAACAGCAAATTATTGAAGCGAATCGGGATCGACGTGCATCGAATGCCCATATTCATTGAGTATTCGATCAGGTTAGACACATGGCTTGACAATTCCCCTTTTCGAAAATTCTGGCGCATCTTTGCCCGCGGTTGACGTGCGCTCCGGACTGAGGCGTGCGGGCCGGCAACGGCCGGACGGGATCTGCCGGACGCGGGACCTTGCTCGGCAGGCGATAAACTTGAACAGATGCTGTCAAGCGGGCAGGAATTTCGAAAAAAGGCAGGGAAGCAATGACCGAAGCAGGGGCACTGGAAGCAAAGATCAGCCAACAGGTGATTGTGGCCATGAAGGCGCACGACGGGGTACGCACCACGACGCTGCGCCTGATCAAGAACGCGCTGAAGAACAAGGCAATTGAGAAACGGGAGGGGCTGACAGCGGCCGAAGAGCAGCAGGCGCTGGCCAGCATGATCAAGCAGCGGCGCGACTCCATCGATCAATTCACCAAGGGCAATCGTCCGGAGCTGGCTGCTCGGGAAGCGGCGGAAATTTTGGTCATCGAGGAGTTTTTGCCCAAGGCAATGGATGAGGCTGCGCTGGAAACGCTGGTTGCCGAGGCGGTTGCCCAAGTGGCCGCAGCGTCCGGCCAGAAGCCGACTGCGAAAGAGATGGGCGCGGTGATGAAGGCTGTGCAGGCCAGGCTGCAGGCCTCGGGCGTGCGCGCCGAGGGCCGTGTAGTGAGTGAGTTAGTGAAGAAGGTACTGGCTGAATAAAAGCCGGCTCGAATGATTCGCGGCCCTCTCTAAAATGAAGGGGCCTTTTCCGCGAGGTTGTCCCCTTCTTTGACGCAAACCGCACCCAGAGCGCCCGGCCTGGACACGCTGCGCAGCGTGGCTATTCTAGCGGTGATCCTGTTTCATACTTATGATTTTCATGGCGCTGGAACGCTGCCGGCGGCGGTGGCGCCGGTGGCCAAGCTGGGGTGGATGGGCGTCGACCTGTTCTTTGTGCTGAGCGGCTATCTGATTGCTTCGCAATTCTTGAAGCCATATCTCGCCGGCCAGCGGCCGGGCTTGTGGACCTTCTATCGCAATCGCATGTTTCGCGTGTTGCCGGCCTATGGGATGGTATTGGCGCTCTACTATGCGTGGCCGCTCTGGCGTGAGTCTCCAAACCTGCCGCCCCTTTGGGAATTGATCACCTTCACACAGAACCTGTTTGCCAACATCCGCGCTGATCACGCCTTCTCTCATGTGTGGTCGCTGTGCGTGGAGGAGCATTTCTATCTGCTGTTTCCGCTGATGGTTTTGCCTATGATGCTGAAGCCTTCCCTGAACAAGACCTTGACCGTGATCGGAGCTCTGGTGCTCGTGGGCATGTGCATTCGCGGTCTGTTCCTGCTTGACTTGCTGCGCCCGCTGGCCGATTCCGGTCAGAGCTTCGGCTCCGCTTACATGATGCGGATTTATTACCCGACCTACAGCCGACTCGATGGGCTGCTTGCCGGCGTTGCGCTGGGCCTGGTGAAGACGTTCAGGCCGGCAGGCTGGAACGCGCTCACGCGCCGCGGGCACGCGCTGCTGGCGGCTGGACTGTGCCTGGTGGGGATCTCCGTCTACCTGTTCTGGTTCCGCTTTGATTCGGTCACGGGAGCTTCTGCTCTAGGCATTGTTGTCGGTCCGCCGGTGCTGTCTCTCGGACTCGGATGCCTGGTGGCTTCAGCGGTGAGCAGCAATGGATGGTTGCGCGTAAAGATTCCTGGTGCTCAGATGATTGCGACCCTGTCCTATAGCACGTATCTCACCCACAAGGAACTGATTCACCTGGTCGACTCGTGGTTTCCTTCGATTGCCGAGGGCGCGATGTATCAATGGCTGGGGGTGTACGCGGTTTGTTGTCTGGCGGCAGCCACGGTTTTGTATCTGTGCGTGGAGCGGCCGTTTCTCATGCTGCGGGATAAGGGGCGCATCCGGACTTAAATCGCAGGGATGCGTTCATGCCGCCCCGCAGCGATTACTCGACCTTTTTCCCGATAGCGAGGAAACGGAGGGACTGACCAAGGCGGTCAGAATGATTTTGGCCATGATGGTGTCCGTGCATGATCGAACTCCTGACTAGACTCGTCAGACCTCTACTCCGTTCTCTTAATTGGACTGTCTACAATGAGCCGAGGCCGCAAAGCGCTTCGGCGGACATCCCACAGCCCGTGTGAATGCCGTACTGAACGCACTTGAAGACTGAAAGCCAATGGCCAGCGCGATCTCTCCGATGCTCTTTGTTCCGCGGCGCAGCTCATCCTTCGCCAGGGCCATCCTCCAGTGCTGCAGGTACTCGATCGGCCCCATCCCTACGATCTCGCGAAACCTGGCCGCCAGAGTGGATCGCGAGACCCCGCAGAGCCGGGCCAGAACGAAGACGGTCCAGTCGTGCGTCACGTCTCCATGCATCGCCGACAGCGCGCGCGCCGTCACCGGATTGGTCGGATCCTCCGTTCATGCAGAACCAAATGAAGGTACGTCGGGACAAAATGATCTTCTAGATTGCCCTTGGTGACAGCAATGTTGGGTCTGGGGCAAGACCTTGAGGTGGCGCAGTTAAACCACTCGCGCAGACTCAAAGTACACCCGTCGTAAGCAGATGCGAAAAAGACTGTATAAACGGAGCTGAGAAGAGTTGTTTTCGGGCAGTGAAGGGAAGTGCAAAAGGCAAAGGGGAAGGTCTTTAAAACCCTCCCCTTTGATGCATCTTGACGACCGGTGATGTGCCTTGCGGCAGGGAGTCGCTCCGGAAGTATCGTGTTCTAGTATAGCAACATTGTTGTAAAGACTACTCCCAAAAATGTCCTCTTTCAGCTATAGCGCTGGCTTCCTGACCAGCATCGAGCGAACCGTTACAAGGGAAAGACTTACGCGCTATCTTGGGGCGGCCAGGCAATGACCTGACCCGCGCATTGGTTTTGTGAGCGACCTGAGACTTGGGTAAGTATAGGAAAACAGGGCACGAGTGGTAACCCTAAATCCCCCTTGGGAACGGCTGGAACAGCTTATTGGGGACCGTATGGGGACTGATTTTGGTCCTCTCGGCGCGTTGCCCAACGATCAAATACCCAACGATTCAAGTCTCCGATAGTCATGGGGGCAGATCAGGGGGCCGATCCTGAGCCACGATTGCCGGAAACCTAGTAAGCGCCCAAAGACGTGCAGCTCAGCCGTCTGCCGAGCGCGACTCTTTCAATCGCCTCAGAGGATCAAACATGATTCTTCAGCCACCCTCCGTTCACCCGGAAGTCAGCCAAACTATCGCTGGATTTGCCGACCTGTCACCAAAGCCGCCGCGCTCAAAACTGGAACCTCACCGGGAACTCATCCGCGAACTGCGTCGGAAGGGACAAACCTACCGCGACATTGCCCGCATTTTTGGGGAACGTCTCAACCTGAGCGTCACTCCCAGCACCATCCACTCTTTTGTCAAAGTGCGCGCCAAGCATCGCAAACAGGTTCAATTTGTCCTGCCACCGCTGGCAAATGAGGAAAGTCTCCTCGCGCCGAATGCTGCGACAGCCGACCGCATCGCTGCTCTCAAGGCACGGCCCTCAGGCAAGCCAGAAAAACACGCGCCATTCGAGTTCCGCGAAAACGAGCCGCTGAAGCTCATCCCCGGAGGTGAAGCGAAATGAGCATCCAGAAGAGGATTGTCTTCACAATGGGCGGCAAAGGCGGAGTCGGCAAAACCGGCACGATGGTTGCCCTCGCAGAGAGGTTTGATGCCAACGAGATTCCTTGCACACTGCTTGATCTCGATACAGAAAACAAGGCGCGCGGATCGTTGACGCATTACTTCAATGGCGCATCCACCAAAGTCAATATCAACACTCCAGCGGGCCTGGATGTGTTTGTCGATATGCTGGAGAACGGCGCATCCATCATCCTTGCGGACATGGGTTCCGGCTCCGGTCAGATTGCCGCAGACTGGTTCAATGCAATGTATGAGGATGTAGCGGTTGTCGGCGCAGTCTTTACGGCGGTCGGAATCGTTACGCCCGATCCGGCCAGTGTGGAGAGCATACTGGCATGGGCCAGCCGATTGCAGGACCGCGTTCAATATCTGATTGTCGAAAATGCTGTCAGCCCTCTGGCGGAGTTTTACTGGCAATCGTCGGAACAGGCGGTGCGCTTCCGTGAAGTATTTCATCCCGTCGTTTTGCATATGGATTTCCGGCTGGCCGAACTGGAGAATCCGGCACGGCAACATGGGGTAAAACTCAGTCAGATTGCCGAACGGAAAGCCGCCATTGATGAATTGCGGCGAGCTTCGCTTGTCATGCGCGCACAGAGCTATCGCCGCAGGCTGTTCGCGGAGTTCGATCAGGCCAAGGCGGTATTGTTGCCATGAGCACAGAGCCGTTATTTGAGCAAATCTCCGATGATGTGGGCGAGCCTACGCTTTTTGACAGGCTCGCTCGCCTGGTTCCGGCAGGGCGGCGGGCGGAATACTATCGCGTGCTCGCGCACACAAAGACTCTCAGCCCGGATGATGAGATGCTGCGCATTCTGGAGGCAATGGGTATCCTGGCTTTGCTCACACAGGAGACACCTCAGCAAATAACTGCGGAGCGAGAGCAGTTTGCACAACTGCTGGAAGAGGCTCTGAATAAAACAGAACAGGTGCGAAACAGTACTTCCGAGTATGTAGCCGCATTGGAAAAGCGGATTGGCGCTCTGCCCTCCGAACTGAGAACAGGTCTCGATCCAGGCAAGATCGCCAAACTGCTTGGAGAGAGCCTTCGCCAGAGTTTCATTGATACCGGCCTTCCAAATACCGTTCATGCCTTGCACACAGCGACCGATGAAATGGTGCAGGTGCAGAAGAATCTATCAAGCGCCCTTTCTCAACTCGCTCATCCCAATCATGGGGTAGCCGTGCAGGTACGGCAGGCAAACAACGCTTTGAGCGAGTCGCTGGAAAGCCGTGCGCGCAAGATCGACGCACTGCTGTTTCATCTGACCCGCCATCTGGTGCGCGTCTGGATGCCAACCGTTGCCACGGCTGCCTTCGCTCTAGGCTTCATCGTTGGCATTACCGTTGAAAGCAGACATTCCAATCCGCCGCCAGCCCAGGTAATGGTCCAGCCACAGGCTCCGGCTATGCCAGATTTATCGCAGACTCCCATAGATGGGCACAAACCCAATAAACGGCATGAGAAGTGACGACTCAGTCTTGAAATGTTATCCCAATGGACGTACACTTGTAGAGGTTGAATATGTATGGGAGGGCATCATGGTTGGAAATTCTGCTCTGGCAAGCACAGAAAAACGGCGCGCACGTAGCTCGCGTCTAGGTTTCCGTGTAGATATGCAGACAAAAAAGCTCGTGGAGCGAGCGGCGGCACTGGAACGCCGGAGCCTGACGGATTTTTGTCTCACCGCGCTGACGGAAGCAACGCAGGCCACGATTTCCCGGCATGAGACTCTATTGCTTTCCGATCAGGATCGTCAAGTGTTCTTCGATGCGCTGGTTCATCCCCCGAAGCCAAATGCTCGCTTGCGGCGGGCATTCCGCTCTGCAAAAGAACGGATCGTCTCTTAGGTCATGGCGGAAGAGCAACAATTCCGCCTCGAATCGCTCGGAAAGCATCACGACCGGGCGGAGTTCACCTGTGGGGTTGAAAGCCTGGACTCCTACCTGAAAACACAGGCGTCACAGGACATGCGGCGCAAGGCCAACGCGGTTTTTGTTCTGGCTTCCTTGGACAACCCGAACAGAATTGCGGGATACTTCACGCTTTGCGCTTACAGCCTTGCGCCGGGCACGATTCCAGATGAGGCGCGCAAGCATATTCCACGTTACCCGGTAGTCAGCGCAACCTTGATTGGACGGCTCGCAATCAGCACGGTTTTTCAAGGTCAGCGCCTTGGCTCAATGCTGCTGGCTGAAGCTTTGCGTAAGACATACGAGAATGCTTCGATAGTCGGCTCGTCCATGGTTGTGGTCGATGCAATCGACGAACGGGCGGTGCGCTTTTACCAGGCACACGGATTCATCAAACTTCCTGAATCCATGCGGCTCGTCCTGCCCATACGGAGCATCGCGGAGATTGTCTCCGACACGAAATAACCACCCGAACAAAACTCAATCGAAACCCGAACAGAGAGCATACAGAATTCGGTCACGGTTGAAACAACCTCGAATGCCATCCGAATTTGTCAGAGAATTGTCCGAAACCTGTTCTATGGTGCCCTCCGCTCTTGCACTTCCTAAGCCGTGAGGCTTAGGGATGGTGTCTCTCTCTCACTATCTTTCGTCTCTTCCTGAAAGCTTATCCATCTTTCCGGGCGGTCCATTCGCCCAAGATTTCGGCTCATTCACCGGATTGAACCAAATGAGGAGAAGGAGTTTGATAGATGCTATGGGTGGAGACCGTATGCCATTTTGCACGCTTCGAGCCTGGGTGCTATATGAAAGTGCATGGATTCCGTATGCGGCAAGCTATTACCTGATCTTTCGTTTACAAAACCCATCCAATCCAAATGCTCTGACCGATGCGCTTATTAATGTCCTGCCCGCAGCAATTCTCGGCATTCTGGTCCTTTCTATAACACAGCGGTGGAAATGGCCGCCAACGGGACGGGCATTATTTTTCGTCTCTCATGGGACCGCCGCAGTCTGCTATGCCGCTTTATGGTGGATAGCGGTTGAATTGCTAGGAGCGGCCTTCAGTCTTATCGTGGATCACCGATGGCAATTCATCCCGTGGGGGATGTATGCGGCGCAATGGCAGGCATTTAGTGGCTTGATGATTTATGGAAATCTGGTCGGCTTTGCCTATGTCATGCAGGCTCAGCAGCGCGCCGCTGAGGAGGAGCAGCGCCGTATTCAGGCTGAAACATTACGAGTACAGTCAGATCTGAATGCTCTGAGATCTCAACTGAACCCTCACTTTCTATTTAACACTCTCAATTCGGTCATTGCGCTAGTACAAAACGAACCCGCAAAGGCGGAACGGGCGCTGGTCGATGACGGAAACCAAACGCCGCGCAAACAGTCAGGTTGTAGGACTGGTATTCGGCTCCAACTCGCAGGAAACAGCCGTGAGCACGGCCCTTGCGACCGTTCAGTAAATAGCAGTTGTTCCTAATGGGGGATAACGGGGACTTACCGGGAGCGGCCAATCGAGTCTAAGTTGTTGATTTGATTGGTTGCGGGGGCAGGATTTGAACCTGCGACCTTTGGGTTATGAGTGAGAGTATAAACGTAGTTTCAACGAGTTACAGGGCCCGATCGGGAGCCTTAAGTAGCTGTAAGTTGTTGAAAAGACATGAAGGGATTTTTTAGTCCGGGTCGAAACCGGGTTGAAAGACCAACGATCCTTGGGTTTTCAACCCGCCGAGAGACGCTTGGAGATGGAATCACAAGCTCCTTCAGAAGTCACTGGGCAGCTAATGGGCTGAGCAAGCACCGTTCAAGAGCCTTTCGCCAATCGTGTCGGGCACAACTCCACGCCATGAGTCGGGATCGGATATCGGGCTGCCGAGTAGGTCATCCTGTGCGTTATACCGCGCTTCGGAAAGGGTACGCATCTCCCGCGAAACACAGTTGAATTCGAAGGAAATCACTTGAGTGCCGCTCTTTTCGGAGCGTTTCACCCAAACTCTTTTGAGCGTTCCGCTAAGAACGGAGCTTTTCACATCCAGAAGATACGATATTGGCGCGTGTGACTGGTCAAGAGGCCGCCAGCGTTCAACGGAATCGGCAAAGGCTGGAATTCCTCGATAGATGCGCTGAAAGTCGTTTACCCCATCCGCAAAATGACCGCTTTGAATGTAGGCGTCACCACGTTTTTCGTAAACGTCATTTATCAAAGAGATTTGGTAGTGACCATCGTTGTGCAGCAACTCATCAGCGAAGCCTTGGTATTGGACCTCGGGATGAAACTGATCGTGCATGAGGCGCACGACGTCAGCGTCCGACAAAAGATTCAGCTCTGGATACAGCGCGCGGATTTGCGGAACACTAAGCAGAATCGTTAGATTCCCAAAGCCGAGACGTAGGGCGGCAGAGTAGTCGCTGATCGCACTGCGTAGGTCACCGACCTTCATATAAGCATCGCCTCGGGTCTCATAAATGGTGGGCAGATACGAATCGCCGCTCTTGATCTCAAGCGGTATAGCCGTCGTGAAATCCGCAATTGCCTTGAAGTATGCTCCGCTCTCCATGTAGGCATTGCCTCTGTCGGTGACTGCGGTAGAGTTCTGGGGGCTGATCGAAAGCACCCGCGTGAAATCCTTGATAGACAAGGCGTACTGCTTGGTATTGAGATAGGTTTCCGCTCGTGCCATATAGGCAGGTTCAAAGCTCGGGTCGCGTGTCAGAGATGTCGTGAAGAATGCTGCCGCTTCCCTGTGTGTCTCGACACGAGCGGTATCAGAGGTCCATGCCTTCTTTGTCCAGAACGAGGCTTTGTTCCGGAGTTCTCCGAGTAGATATGGCGGGACGGGCGAATGCGCTGCCTTTGTTTCAGCCAAGCGAAACTGGGTCGCTGCCGTCGCGTAAAGGCTCTCATCCCCAAACGTAGTGAAAAATTCGTAATAAGCCCCGCGAAGAGCAGGCACGCGCCAGTCATTGGGGAAGTGCTCGGCTAAGACATCCAGATTGGCGAGCGTCCACGCGCAAAAGCCGCCACCTTCTTCTTCGGGCTTTGTACCGGAAATGTTGAAGACCTGGGGAGCGCTGCTCCAGTCTGCAGACGCAGCGGAACTGAGGAGATCGAGCGCAGCGCGATAGTCGCCTTTAACGAAGGCGATCTTTGCATGAAGGCTGGCAGGGTTGTCTACCAGCGTCGCACTCATGCCGCTGGAATTCGCGGTCGCTTGCGTCAAATCGGATTCGAGTTGGGATAAAGCTGGCTTTTCGTCGGCACAGGCATACATCGCGCGGATGGCATAGCCTCCTGGGTAGTTGGGATGAGACCCAATGAACGCGTCGATGAGATGACGCTGCGAGTCTGAAAGCTTTTCCCCGTGCATTCCGTCGAGCAGCTTACCGAGTTCACGATCATCTTGGGTCACGGCAGGCATCGGCTTGGGTGCGCCCATCAGCTCCGGAGGCAAGCTTGATTGCCCGCTCGATTGTATAGAGGGCAACACGCAGAGCAGCAACGGGATACCACACGAGAGTGCTTTGCATCGAACCCTAGAGAGACGAAGCATCCGAACCTTTCGAAAGCAGAGATGATGAAGCCATTAGTCGGCAGAAAATCCATCAAGAGTCTTAGCGGGCTTGGTCAATGATGAAACCCGTGACACGCGCCGGAAATGCGCGTATCCACTGCGATAGGAAGGGATCTTCAAACCTCATTCTTACGCCGCCCTCATGTTCCTCTTCACGAAGGATTTCCTTATCGGTGAGGGCTTCGAGCGCTCGCTGCACCGTTGAGGCCCCTTTGCCCACGGATAACGCCACCTTCTGAGATTGAAGACGGGCACCAGCCTCTTGAATCACTGCCAGCAATGTCTTCTGCTGAACGGCTGTAAGAGATGTCCATATTTGCGTGTAGAACGGGTCGTATTGCCTCACGATGAGGCCCATTGCCTCATTGACGAGACGTGAGGTGAGAATGGCTGTTTGCTTAGGCCGGGTGCGCAGTTGGTCCCAGCAGGCGTGCGCCAACATCTGCACGTTGTAAGGAACTTCTTCAGATAAATCGAGAATGACTTGAAGCGCATCGTCATCTTCGATCCGATACCCACTCCCTTCAAACTTGGAACGGAGAAATGCCACAAAATCGGATTTGGGCACCGGCCCAATGAAGCGAACAGTACCGAGGCGATAGAAGGGTCTCGCCGCGTCCATTGTCATTGCGGTGAGCATCCGTGTCTTCGAGCCCGCGAACACATACCCGACGCGCTTATGTCGCTGAATGGCCGCGCGGATTTGCGATTCGGCCTGAGTGCCACCCAACTCGATGATTTTCTGAAACTCATCGACGATGAGGCCAACCGGCCGACCTTTTGGTTGCGCCGCTGCAAGAGCTTCCAGCCCATTCAGCGCTTCAACCAGCAGGGTTAGATGTGCCTCCTGGGTTGATGCAACATTCATTCCCAACTTGGCGCTCCACGCGTCCTGCGTGATGTTGAAAGTCATTTCAGGTCGAAGACGAGAAAAGAAGCTGCGTACTTGCTCTCCAACCCGCTCGACAGGCCCCTTTAGCGCTTTTGCGGCGGTTGAGATGAGGCTTGTCACGAAGGTGTCCAACGCAGGGTAGCTCTCAGCGTCGAACCGTAGCACGACGGCATCCGTAGTGCTCAGACGATCCTCCGATGTCTTGAGGATTGAGGTCTTCCCGAAACGTCTTGGCCCGACGAGGAAGAGCTTGGAGCCTTGGCGGATAGTCTGAACGACCGCAGCGACCTCGTCGGCGCGATCTACGAGTTCTTCAGTGCCCAATTCGCGACCGAATTCAAAGGGGTTATTCATCACGCACTTTTGTATCACGCAAAAGTGCGTAACGCAAATCGTTCTGAATTGATCGAGCGCAAGAAGCCTACCGCCGCGCATCAAGTGCCCCGAACGGCGTGCGTGGAAGCAGACGCTTATGGGTGCGGCTCTTTTAGATTTCGCTTTAAAGCATGATTTTACAACCAGATAGCTTATTGTGTGCGTGCTAGCGAGGCTTTCATTGCCTGGGATAACGATCCGGTTGGGAGTTAGCCGGTGTTAGCGTTGTTGATTCCTG
>DATDLS010000527.1:0-8818 GCA_036519195.1 Occallatibacter sp.
GAGTGCGGCGTAGCTGGGTTGGAAGATCGGTCATCGCGGCCAGCCAGATCGCCGCGCAGCACTCCCCCGGACAGAGTAGAGATGGTCGAGCGTCTTCGTCGCGAGCGTTGGACTGGCGTGCGGATCGCACAGGCCACGGGGCTGAGCCGTGCCACCGTCAGCCGCATCCTTGTCCGCTTGAAGCTGAACAAGGTAAAGATGCTGGAGCCGCAAGTGCCTGTGGTGCGCTATGAGCACGCCGCTCCAGGCGACCTGCTGCATATCGACATCAAAAAGCTGGCGCGCATCCACAAGCCGGGCCATCGCATCACCGGCAACCCTCAGGATGAGATCCGGGGCGCTGGATGGGAGTTCCTCTACGTCGCAGTCGACGACCACTCGCGCATGGCTTACGTGGCCATGATGCCGGACGAAAAAGCTGTATCGTCCAGCAGCTTCCTGCATCAAGCCTATGTCTACTTCGCGCGCCACAACATCCATCTGCGCCGCGTCATGACCGACAACGGCCCCTGCTTCATCTCCGCCTGTTCCGCGATGCCTGCCGAACACTGCATCTGCGCCATGTGCGTACCCGCATCTACACCCCGCGCACCAACGGCAAGGCTGAACGCTTCATCCAGACCGCCATCAGAGAGTGGGCCTATGCGCGCCTCTATCAGAACTCAGCAGAACGAAATAGCCATCTCGAACCCTGGATACATCAGTACAACTGGCATCGACCACATGCTAGCCTCGAACAGAAACCACCCATCAGTCGATCAGGACTCGATGTCAACAACCTCTTGAGACACCACATTTAGAGGATGTGCCGGACCGTTGTGGCGGAGTCGAAATTCGCAAGACACTCGGGGATATCGGGAGTCCCAGCCTCCGCCTTCCACCGCTCGATGGAATTCTCATGGCAAATACGCTGCACTTCATTCAAGAGCAGCAGGCGTTGATGAGGAGGCTTCTGTCTGTGACGGATAGCTTCTTGATCGTGGAGTATGAACGATCCAAGCCGAACAGATGGGGACCATATCCGGTGGGCTTCGCAAGACTCCGCCAACTCTTCACTGAGGCAGGAGTGGAACGAGTGGAGAAACTAGCAATACGACCCTCGCTGTTTGGCGGCACAATCTACTCGGTTCTTGTCGAACAGTCCAGAACAGAATACTGAAAGCTTCTGAATCCCTATTTGGGGTCGCCGCGACTTTCGAGGATTCAACTGACCGCTAGGAATATCGCGCCATGATTGAGCGGTGCGCATGCGCGGTCGCAGAATAGAATGCATCCATGTGTGGACGCTACCGCCGACGCTCCGATAAGCAGCGCATTGCAGACGCCTTTGCGGTGGGCGCTGGTCTTGAAGAGATCTACTTCGAGCCCGGAGAGGACATTGCCCCCGATTCCGTCCAGCCGGTCGTTCTCCTCAATGAAGATGGTGAACGACGGATCGAACTCATGCGATGGGGGTTTCGGGTTCCAAAGAAGCTCTTGTTCAACGCTCGTTCGGAAGAAATCATGCAGACTGCTTTCTGGAAGGAATCATTCGAGAAAAGGCGCTGTATCGTTCCTGCCGACGCGATCTTCGAGTGGCAGGACGTGAAGAAGGCGAAAAAGCCGAAGTACGAGTTTGTACTTCCTGGTCGCGAACCGTTTGGCATGGCGGCGGTTTGGAAGCTCTGGAAGAACCCCAAGATCGACAGGTGGGAGCGGACCTTTGCCATCCTCACTGGGGCCCCCAATGAACTCATGCGGCCAATCCATCCCGCATGACCACTTTTCTGGAACCCCGGGACTACGCTGAATATCTGGCGCCAGCCGAAAGGCCGCCAACTCATTTGCTTCGCATTTTGCCGACGGACGAGATGCGCGCCACGCTTCTTGAGAAGACTGACATCAGCAGCCAGCAAGTGAACCTGTTCGATAGCCAGTAAAGCAACACGGTCGAGATGAAGCGCGCGTGGCTTACCCCTATACGCCTGATTCCAAGACTCGGTTCCTCCGATCGTCGCATCGATGCCCGGCTCTTCCAATCTCACTGAGCGTAAGCCCAAAGTCCTGTGATCCGGACTCAGTTCTGAGCTCAAAAACTCGGCAGAAAACGGTGGCCACTTTCACCGTCACTCCATTTCAAAATCGGTGATAATCGTGGACATACAGATAGCAATCGGCGGAGGGGAGGGAAGAGGGAACAACAACGGAACACATTGTGGGCGACGCTCGAAGTCGTTCATTTTCAGCGGTTAATTGACCCGGATTAACTGGCTTTGCTATAAATGTCTTAGCGCGACGCGTCTTCAAAACGTGCTCCGCACGGCATTCCTCAGTAGCTCAATGGCAGAGCATTCGGCTGTTAACCGAAGGGTTGTAGGTTCGAGTCCTACCTGAGGAGCCAATAAATCAACAACTTACAGACTCCTTCAAACGCAACTGGGAACCGCTGGGAACCGTTACAGATTTTCCTTCGATCACCTGCCCCTTCAGCACCGCCCTCGTCCTCTTGTTGATCGCCTTCATCACGCTCTCGGGAATGGCCTGCATGTACACATTTCCCGTCGTCTTGATGTCGGCGTGCCGCAGGATGCGCTGCGCTTCCTTGAGTGTCCCGTATTTCTGTAAGTCCGTTCCCAGCGTCCGTCGCATGACCTGGAAGGTTATCAGTCGCGTCGGAATCTCCAGCTTCTCCGCAATCGGATGAATTCGCCAGCGGAGAAAGTTCTTCCCGTGGCGTGGCACATCCGACCCTGTACGCTTTCCCCGTCCGAAGGTCGCGAACATGAACGCCTCCGGTGAAGGATCTTCGCAGTGTCGTTGCCATGCCGCGATCACTTTGCGGATCGGCTCCGGCACTGGAATAGCGTCCCGGCTGGCTCCCGTCTTCAATTTGCCGGCGAAGAATTGCCCCTCATGCGCGGTGCCGAAGGGGAGCAGATAATCTCCCTGCCAGGACTTCCATTGCAGTCCAAGCACTTCGCTGGTCCGGGTTCCGCAGAAGATGCCGATACAAAGCAGACAGAGATCGTGTGGGTCTGTCACGGCCGAGACTAGCGCCACAATCTGTTCCATCGAGAGCGTGGGCTTTTCAACCGTCTTGGTATCGAGCATCGTCAAGTCTTCTCCGGGATCCTCGGGAACGAACTTAAGCTTGCGGGCTGTCTTGAGAATCGACTTGAGGTTGACGTAGGCGTGCTGAACAACCGAATCCGAATACGTCTGCGCCAGTTTGTTGAGCACCACTTGCAGCTCGAATGTGTTGAGAATCCGCATCGGTTTTGATCCAAGCGGCGAAACCAGGTAGAGCCGAATCTCGAACTCGGTTGTCTTCTTGGTTGCCGGCCGCCAGCGCTCTTCGCGCATCGGAAAGTAGCGGTTTTCAACGAACCAGTCGTTCACGGCCATGACTGTGATCCCGGAACCGGCTGCTACCCCAGCTAAAGTTTTCTTGGCTCCCGGTTCACCGTGCGCGAAGGCGTAACCGCCAATGACAATTGCCACCAGACTTGCAACCTTGGCGATGGTCCCGGTGAACAGGGTTTGAATGGCGGTAAAACCGGTGTCGAAGGGAGTGCCGCCGGCCTGCGCGAACGAAACGGCCGGGACAATAAGGAAAAGGGTGACAAGGGTGAAAGTTCTGCGCATCCGCACAGTGGCGGAGATGGATGCGCGCGGGAAGGGAATTGGATATCTCGGGGGAAGCAACATTGGGCACCTCGAACAACCGATGAGCGGTTGTGATATATGCGCCACGCTAGACAAGGCGCAATGGGGTGTCCAATAGGTTTCTGAAGTTCGGTTATTCCAAATTTAAATAAGTAAGGATTTTCGACGGGAGGGAGGACGATTGTTTACAGGCGCGGAGGCGGAATTGCATCGACCTCAGAGCAACTCCGAAAGAGAAATGCTCGCATCCAGGGCGGCACTCTAGGTTTTCCTAAGCACGGCAGATGACTATTCACTTCCGACACCGACACACGAGAGGAGGCTATCTGTCGGTTGTTTGCTGAACCTGGCAAAATCATTAGTGCTTCGTGCTTTCGTGCGAAGCTGCGGATGCGCTCGTTGGTGCGAGTCCGACCTCTTCAAGTTCTACCGATTCCTCGTTGGAGTTGTGCTCTTCGACAACCTCCCGCGACAATTGCGCGGCTAGCTCTGACTTAATCTTCTTGATCTCTGGACCCGCCATCTGATCCTTCAGGGCTGTCCATACTCTGCGAGGAAGTTTCTTGCTCAGATTCTTGGAACCGAAGTATTCCGGACGAACATATGCCCCATCCCAGTGATACGCATAGACATATGGACCATTGACATAGATTTTTGTTGCCCGTTTGGTAGTGCGCTTCAGTTCTACTCGGTAAAGCCGGTCTTTGAACCCGAAGGACGCGATCACTTTCGCTGCAAACCGATTGTGGCAGTCCCACGGAGATGGCGGTTTTCGCTGGCGCGCGACAAGCGAATTGCATAGGCGCTTGATTTCCTCAAGTTGAGCAATATTCTGAGACCGGAGCCAATCACATAGACTGTGGGCCACCAGTCCATCTGGTCTTCCCGCTCGGAGTTTTTCCCTCTCAGCTTGCCGTTCCTGTTCGTGTCGCTCCAACCACTCGTTCGCTCGGTCAGCAGGTCGAAGCCAGCGGTCTGCAGCGGCCTTTTCCTTGTCGGCATCCTTCTCTTGAAGTGAAAAAGAATCTAAGACGCTCATTTTGACTCCAATAAATATATTGTTAACAACAACTTACTTCTATTTTATGATGTAGCCAAATCATAAGAAGGTGGTTCTTTTTTTTGGTCTCCGAGAACACGCCAAATTTGGCAGAGCAGTGGGATTGACAGGCTTACAATCTCAATCGAGGTCTTTATATCTGAAAGATTTAGAGTCATATTCATTCCTCGATCGCCAGTGTACACCGCCGTGGTAGGAGCCGACGATTTCAACTAGGAGCGCGCCGTTGACCGTGCTGCAATGTTAGTTATGAGGCGGACGGCGAAACCGCTCTTAGATGGTCGTTGGCCTGCTGCTTGCTTTATAACGCAATATGCGTAATAATGTACGCGATATGCGTAAGAATTCCACTCTCGCTGCAATCATCAGTCCCACACGTCAGGCTGTCCTGACGACGCTTTTCCTGCGTCCGGACAAGGCGTGGTACTTAAGCGAACTGGCGGCGTACCTCGGGACCGGCCCCTCCTCTTTGCAGAGGGAAATCGACGCCCTGGTCCGCGTGGGTATTCTGGAAAAGCGTGTGGACGGCCGGAGAACTTATATAAAGGCAAATGAATATTCTCCAATTTTTCCAGAACTGCGTGGGTTGATTGAGAAGACCAGCGGTATTGTCCCGACGCTTCGTGAGGCGATCACCGGCACGAAAGGACTCGAGATCGGTTTTATCTATGGGTCGCTGGCCCGTGGAGAAGAGGGGGCAGCGAGCGATGTTGATTTGATGCTCATCGGCGCCGTGAGCACAATGGATATTAGTCCTAAGCTGCGAACGGTTGAGCAGGCGGTTGGAAGGCAGATCAATCCGACAGTCTTTTCCCTCGACGAGTTCTCCCGGAACCTTGCCAAGATAAATCATTTTCTGAGGACGGTCATGCGCAATAAGAAGATAATGCTGGTAGGGACCGAAGATGAGCTGGAAACAATTGCTCGCAGCGCGGAAGGTGCACACGCATCAGTCGAGCAAACAAGAGCTCGATGAACTCCGCGCCGTCGTGAAACGGGATCTGGCAGACGCTGCGCTTCCGGCGCTGTCAGAAGATCGGCGATTTGCTACTGCCTATAACGCGGCATTGCAGGCGGCACGAATGGTGACCGCCTGCGCCGGGTATCGGGTGGCGGCCGTTCCCGGCCATCATGCGCTCAGTTTTGAATGCGCTGGTCTCGCACTCGGAAAGCAGGCGGACAAATTCGTATTGTTTTTCGATTCCTGTCGGCGCAAGCGGAACGTGATTGATTACACCGGCGTCCAAATTGCAACTTCAACAGAAGCAGCCGAGCTTCTTCAGAGGGCACAAGAGTTCAGCGCTCTGGTCGAGTCCTGGATTAAAGCAACTCATCCTCATTTCATCTGAATTTCTCAAACGCATAATGAGCCATATTACTACCAAGAAGTCGGATAAATGGACATGATATGACTCGCTATGAATCGGACTTGGACGCTACGGATAAGCTGGTGAATGCGACCGTGCTCTGTAATTCGACGGAGCCCGAATCAACTGTCCTCGGCCTCAGAGGTTATGCTCAGGCCCGGTAAGTTCAATATCGCGTAGGCTCGTTTCCCGCAATTGCGAATTTTGGGAACGTGCTACGGCCTGTTAACCGTCAGCTGCGAATTCTGCAGATGCCGATTGTTGGAGCCTTGCGGGCTTGCACTAAGCGTCCGTGCATAAATAACTTCCATCAAAGTGGCGATTCGCTCCGATAATCACTCCGCCAGGCACTCTTGAAGAGAGGTGCTCCAGGAACAAGGGGGGGGCGGCATTACTGTCTTTCGATACGGTTAGCAGGAACATGTAATGTTCTGGACACAAGTTCAGCGGTAGCATCGCCTTGTACTGAGAGGGCCGATGCAGCCAAAGGGATGAAAACTCGAACCGATTGACATCTACGGCTTAGCGAAGGCGAGAGTGCTCGAGTAGAGCAAGGAGACGCGCGGTCAGAAAACCGGACATTACGGCATGAAGAGCACGTTCTTCCCTTTGTCCGGGAAGTGGCAGGCAATTCTACGAGTACTTGAAAGCTGCGAGCCAGACGTAGAGTCCTGTGTCCAGCGACGGGGGCGACTTCTATCCGGAAGTTCGTAGCGGGAACTGTATCCGTAGAGTAAGGCACTCCGGAACTGTCGTCCTACTACCCTTACTGCCGCGCGCAATTGAACCCGAACGATTATGGAGGGCATACGGGGAAACGAATGTGATGAAGGTCCGTTGGTTCGGCAAGATAGTAAGCGAGAGATGCGAATACGCCCGCAAGGAAGAGTTTGTCAGCTTATTTGAGCGCGAACGAGGAAGTTTGCAACGGCTTGCCCTATTGCTCACTGCGAACTCGGAAGCCGCAAAACGGTGTTTGATTTGTGCCTTCCGAGAATGTATTGCGAGTAGTTCAGTCTCCAAGAAATGGGTACTCACTTGGACACGTCGCATAGTGATTCGCAACGCCATCAGCCTGATCATCGGTCCAGGAGGTCAGTCGTTCATCAAGCCCAGCGACAATGCAGACAACGGGTCAATCGCATTCTCCTCAGATGACTCGCTAGGCGCAATAGCAGGGTTTGAATCGATTCTCGACCTTCCTGAGTTTGATCGGTTTGTTTTCATCATTTGTGTTCTCGAACGCTATTCCATGCTCGATTGCGCATTGCTGCTAGGCAGGTCACCTCGAGACATAAATGAGGCGCGACAGCGGGTTGGCAATCAAGTAGGACAAATCGATGAAATCAACAATATTTCACAACGTTTCGCGATGCGTTAGCCCCGCCTGTCCGCAGTGGAGGAACAAATGAGTACCACTTCCTACCATCCTAATGAGGGAAATGCCCCATCGGCTGGAGTATCCCGCAGACAGAGTCTCTCGAACGCGGAATCTGAGACGGGCAATTTACTTGACTCACAGCCGATGTCGCGATCGAGCCCGAGCGGTGGCAGTCACGGGTGTGGTCACTCCGAATTCTCTGATGATGATTTGATCACCGCCGCACAACGCGGGAACCAGCAGGCATTTATGGAACTGTGTGGGCGCCATTCTACTGTAACGAAGAGGAAGATATTCACGATCGTTCGGAATCATGAGGACGCGGAAGATGCACTCCAGGATACGCTGTTGCGAGCCTATACGCACTTGGCTTCCTTTCGCCGGTCCTGCAAATTCTCAACCTGGCTCACCGCTATCGGAATGAATTCGGCATTGATGATTATGCGGAAACGAAGGGTTCGCAGAGAAACCTACTCGAATACATGCAGTCTGGCTACAGGGACAGCGGAACTACAGCAGCCCGTTGACCGATCCCTGAGCCCTGAAGGGAACTATTTGAAACAACAGGCTATTCTTCTTGTGAGGCGAGAAGTTGAGAAGCTGCGCCCGAGCCTGCGCTCCGTTGTAAACCACTATTACGAATCAGACCTTTCGTTGGAAGAGACGGCGAAAGCGCAAGAGATCTCTTTGGCCGCAGTAAAGTCTCGTCTTCTGCGTGGGCGAGTCAGGCTGCGCTCTTCGCTTGCGCGACTTGGTATCTCCAAGTCGCGCACTTGAGTTCGACCGTCGGTCCGACGCATCGTCTGAATCGTTAGAGTGCGCGGTTGAGGACATCGCCCGGAACTTCTAGCAATACAGAGATTTCCGATCAGGGGGATCGTGGCCACGGATCGGAGCCGGCACCCATATCGAACGGGTTCCAGATCACAATCCCGGTGCCGAGTCCAGGCTCTACACCGAAATCACGTTCCGCGGCTATTCCATATTCATGTACTGCTCTGCCGTCGAGGTAAACGCATTGTAGCGTTGGGGTCGCCAGTATAATACCTAGCGTCAAGGGACCTCGCAAAGTATGTCCCGATTGCGCTGTTATCGCTGGGCCGCAGATCGTCATGTACTTGATTCGAAGGAGGTATTCATGGAACCGACGAATGAGCTTGTCTATATTGTGGACGATGAGACTAGCGTCGGAGAGGCGTTGTCTACGCTGCTACGGGCTAACGGCAAGCGCGTGCAGCTCTTCACGTCTGGACAGGACTTTCTTGATTTCGCACGCCAGGACTCTTGCGCTTGCCTCATTCTCGATCTTAAGATGCCCGGATTGGGCGGCCTGGAAGTCCAGAAGCTGATTTCGGCAAAGACTTC
>DATDLS010000528.1:0-13510 GCA_036519195.1 Occallatibacter sp.
CAGCATGGCCCTGGCTCCAAGTCCCTCCCTTCGCAGGTATGTGGTCCCCGTAACGGTGATGCTTTCCTTTGTGTCCTTCTGGAGAGCTTCCGCCATCGTTCTATGCGACCTTGGATCGTCCGCTTACTACGTCGGTGGCATCGCGGAGAAGGCCGTTGGCAAGGCGGCACCGTGGTTCATCCTTGCAATCATGCTGTTCTCCTACGCAGTTCGCGCGATCTATATCGAAAGCTGCAGCATGTTCGTTCGAGGCGGAGTCTACCGAGTGGTGCGCGAGGCGATGGGAGGCACAGCCGCAAAGTTCTCCGTCTCCGCACTCATGTTCGACTATGTACTGACCGGACCGATCAGTGGAGTCAGCGCCGGTCTGTACCTGGCCGCACTGCTCAATGAATTGGGAGAACACTTTCATATCGTCTGGCTGCACGTCCCCGCGCCGTGGTTCGCAGCGCTATTCGCTGCAATCGTTACCGTCTATTTCTGGTACACGAATCGTATCGGCGTTCCATTCTCCAGCACGCGCGCCCTCCGCATCATGCAGGCGACGACCGTCATGGTCGTCATGCTAATAGCATGGTGCATTTACACCATCGTTACCAAGGGCTATCACCCGGTCCCTCTACCTATCCCATCCAATTTCCATTTCGATGAGACTGCACTTGGTTGGCTCAAACACACCGCACTCCCTAGCTTCACCTTTGTGGCCGTACTCATCGGCCTTGGCCACTCGGTGTTGGCACTCAGCGGAGAAGAGACCTTAGCCCAGGTCAACCGTGAGATCGCGGCACCCAAGCAGAAAAACCTCGAGCGTACCGGCTTCATTGTCTTTCTGTACAGCTTGCTGTTTACCTCGCTCGTCTCCTTCTTTGCTGTCATGTTGATTCCCGATGCTGAGCGTACAAAGTACCTGGACGATCTCATCGGCGGCCTGTCGATGTTCCTTGCCGGCCCCTTCGCCCTGCGACTGGCATTTCACGGCTTCGTCGTCCTGGTCGGCGTGCTGATCCTGTCCGGAGCGGTAAATACTGCGATCATCGGATCGAATGGGGTTCTGAGCCGCGTCGCCGAAGATGGAGTTCTTCCGCCCTGGTTTCGAAAAGTACACCCGAAACATGGGACAGCCCATCACATCATTAATACGATTGTCGGCCTTCAACTGCTTACGATTCTCTTGAGTCGTGGCGATGTGAACATGCTCGGCGAGGCTTATGCCTTCGGCGTGGTTTGGAGCTTCGCAATGAAAGGCCTCGCCGTGGTCGTGCTGCGGTTTACCCATCCCGAGGCGAAGCGATGGAAGTTTCCTCTTAACATCAGGATCGGTAGCTTCGAACTGCCCTTGGGATTGATTGCTACGACGGCCATCCTGTTCATGATGGCGATCATGAACTTGTTCACCAAGAAGGCGGCCACGATTTCCGGTTGCATCTTCACTGTCGTCTTCTTCGTTATATTTACCCTCTCCGAGCGAAAATACGCGAGCCAACAGGCTGCTTCGAAAATCACCAGGAACCCGGACCCGGATGACCCCTTTCGGGAGACATCGCGTGAGCGGTTTCAACTGCAAGCCGGGGAGAACCTCTCTCTGGAATCGCTACAAGTCCGGCTCGGCTGCGCCATCGTGGGCGTGGAAGAGCCTGACGATCTTCGAGCGCTGGAGGTCGTCCTCGCCAGCGATGTAGCGAGTAGACAGGACGTGGTTGTGATTTGCGTACGCAAGGGCTCAGCAAGAGATATCGAAGATGCAGCAGGCGACATGATTCCGGAATGTCTTGTCGATGACCATGTAACAGACGTATTGAGCGAGGTCGTATTCTCAGCCGAGAAAGCGGGAAAGCCCGTCAAGTTGCTGGTTCTATCGGGACACGACATCACGATGACCTTACTAGCAGCAGCCGCAACCTTGCGAGCGGCTGATTTGTGGCTGGGGTCTTCGCGCGTTCACACGGCGGAGCAGCAGCAGACTGAGTTGGAAGGCTCGTGGAAGACTCTGGCAACAGATCAACAAAAGCTGAATATCTCGTTGGTCTCAAGGCAACAGGATGTCCCAACGCGGCTTCGTCTGGTTACATAGGTTTACCAAGAAACACGAAGATGGGGAATGAGGATGATTGCCGGAAGACGTTCAAAGCTCGACACGTAAAGTTCTCTATGTCGCAATTCTGGCGAACATTGCCATTCTGATAGCCAAGCTACTAGCAGCTCGGCTTACCGGAAGCTCTGCTATGTTGTCCGAGGCCATCCATTCATTGGTCGATATAGGCAATGGAGGTCTGCTGCTGCTTGGAGTTAGGCTGAGCAGTCGGCCAGCCGATGAACTCCATCCCTTCGGCTACGGCAAGGAGTTGTACTTCTGGACGATGGTCGTTGCTCTCGCCGTCTTCGCTTTAGGTGGAGGCGCATCCATCTATGAAGGGATTGGTCATATCATCCGGCCCCGGCAACTTGAACACATCGGCGTTACTTATGCTGTATTGAGCTGCTCGGCAGCCTTCGAAGGGTATTCCCTCTATGTTGCCCTAAGGGAGTTTAGGAAGCTTCAAGGTTCAATCTCGTTGCTTAAAGCGCTTAGAAAGAGTAAGGACCCTGCTTCCTTCACTGTTCTCTTTGAGGACTCAACGGCAGTCTTAGGAGTGAGTATAGCATTCGCAGCTACGCTGCTTGCCCAAAGATTCGGGATCAGGCTGTTTGACGGAATAGCATCCGTCCTGATTGGAATTCTTTTGATGGGGGTCGCTGTGTTGCTTGGAGCGAAGACCAAGACGCTGCTAATCGGCGAAGGAGTCGACAGGAACACGCTACGCAGTATCCGCGACATGGCGGGAGGTATCGCCGGAGTGGAGCGTCTCGGATATCCGTTCACGACGTTCTTTGGACCACACAATGCTCTTTTGACGATGACCGTGCAATTCAGGAAGGGATTTTCAAGCAGCCAGGTCGAGTCTGCAGTCGATCAAATCGAAACCTTGATCCAACAGAGGTTTCCGGACGTGAGGCACATCTTTCTGGAGGTAGACACCGTACGCGAGTTCCGTTCGGAGGATTCGGTCGACGGAGTAATCGCTCCGCAGAAAGCCGTTGATACGGCCACCGAAACGTTGGCGCAATAATGAAATTATTTGGGTAAGCCGCTATTCCAATTTCTTAGCCATGTTGAATAACCATGTTGCGAATGGAGTTCATCGGCTGGCCGACTGGCTTCTCAAATTCAAATCGTTCACGATCAAGGGAAGCTTCTCTAAGCATATTTGCTTGGTCTGGCAACGGTAGACTCCTGAGATGGTCATCGCGCAATATCAGAGTTAAGAAGACCTCTGATTGATTCTAATTGGCGTCCCCGACGAGATTTGAACCCGTGTTATCGCCGTGAAAGCTGAGAACCAGAACGCATCGGAACGAATCGTAGCAACATTAACGAACATGTTATATGCTCCGCAACCGTCCGCAATCATGGTACACCAAACTAATCTTGTTGTGGTACACGAGGTGGATAAGAACAAGGCGACCGGCGGTCAAGATCAACGGGAACTCGCCGGGCGAGCCACGTCGGTCTCGGAAACGTGTTTTGGGGGGCGTTCTCCTCAGCCCAGATCATGCCTGAGCAGATCAGCGAACGCTAGCCAATTCAGTACCAACATGCCGTCAACGAGTGACTCGGCAATGCGCTCATCGAGAAAGTGAAAAGGAGTCAATTGGCAGCGATCACTTGTCCGAGCAGACGGTTATTCGTCCAGGTGCCAACTTCCGGCGACAATACGGGAATTGGCGGTGTGACAGGCAGTGGACCCCATAATACAATAACTAGAGTGCGCCCGCCGTCGTTTCGAACGTTCGGGTGTAGGTTGGCGGCAATCTTGTCAACATCCATCGCGGCGGGGTACTTCCACATCGACACTGCGGCAAGCCTGTTCCTGCCGATTCAGACCTCCTCGACATTTGAATGACCTAAGGTTTTTAGTGCGAAAGATCTGAAGTTGTCTACAACTGCCGCTCGAAATCGTTTACCAACGGCGATACCAATTTCAGACATCAGCAAAAGTGCAGGAACATGAAAGCCGCTCCGCGACTTCTCTGTGCGGACTCTATGTGTTCCCGCTCCCTGTGGCAACCAATGCACTGCGTATCTCGCACGCATGGCATCCCTGCTTCGACGAAGCCGACCCGGTTCACCGATTCGTGCGCGAATCCATTCTGCGAATATGCAGGCTCAAAGCCCAATAGTGTGCGAAAGCTTCTTCCGCTTCTCACGACGGGAGCCAAAACGCCTAGACCATTGAGCACGCGATCATCGACTCTCATTCATTCATGATATTTGATCATGTACAAAATGCATAAAGTCTCTGATCATACCTACGATTTTAATTGGACAATAGTTGTGGGGAGGTGCCGGAGGCGCCCTGGATCCACAGCCCATTTTGGCTATATCTACCCGGAAGAGAATTCCAATGAACTCAATGTCACCAGACTAATCGCTCTCGAATGAGACCATCAACGAGTTGGCGGTTGCCGAGTTGGCGGTAACCGCCCGAAAGCCTGGATCGCGCCGCGCCTTTTCTCGGTGAGCTTTGCCAGCTGTGCACAATCCGATGAGCCGACTCCAGCCGCGTCAAATTTCAGGGTAATAGACACTCGGGAGCGACTCGAACCCAGGCTTTGCGAAAAGATATCCCTGGTACAGGTGAATCCCCTGGCTCGCGAGCCACGCATACTCCACTGCGGTCTGTACGCCTTCGGCGATCACATCGATTCCGAGTTCAAAACAGATCTGATTGGTCGCCCGAACAATCGCCTGACGCGGGCCGTGCCGCTCAACTCCGCGAATCAGATTCATATCCAGCTTTACCTGGTCGGGCTGAAAGTCGGCCAGTAGGTTGAGTCCGGAGTATCCCGCGCCAAAGTCATCAATGGCCACATGCAATCCCATACCGCGGTACTCATTGATGAGTTTGGTGAAATGAGAAGCTTCGTCGATGATCTCTCCTTCAATCACTTCGAGGACAATACGATTGACCGGCAGGTTCACGCCCTTGGCAGCTTCTAACGTGGTTAGAATCGATTCCGCCGAGGAGTCGAGGCTCCGTGGCAGAAAATTCAGGTTGAGGTGACAGCTGACTCCCAGCCGCATGGCAAGGCCAATCGCTTTCACACGGGCTTTAAGGTCGAATGCAAACATTCTGGCCGCTGGTACCTGCCTGAGTATCTGGTAAGCAGACTCATTGCTTGGACCACGGATCAGCGCCTCGTAGGAGACTACCTCACGCGCTTGCGTATCGACGATCGGCTGAAAGGCAAAGGTGAAGTCTGGATCGGACGTGCCTTGCGGCTCGATGCTCATGCCAATTTCCGCGTCGCGCCCAGATGTTTCGCCCGCCAATGGCCTTGCACAAACGCCGACAGGAGCTTTTTTGCGCGCCCAGCATCAAGCTCAGTGAAGCTTGAGCCCTTTCGGAAGAAGTCGTTGAGCCCGGGTATCTTTCTCAGCTTCTCTGGCGAAACGCTTGAGAAACCCATGGTCCATCCGGCAAAAGACCGCTCTGGGATCGGCTCCCGGATAATCAAGGTCAGGTGTGAATGGCGCTTATCCAAGAGTAGTTTCTGCAAAAGCTGATCGATTGCTGCAGGTTCGCCCTCAAGGACCTGAAAGAAACTATCATCGCCGTCGCAGTGCAAGAGCATCCCGGTCAGGCCGTGAAATTCGTTTAAATCCCGCGCCTTTTGCAGAAGTTCGGCCAACTGCGGTACTTCGAAGGTCTGAGTTGCAACGCTTGCATAGATAAGATGTTCCAGATCTTGCATTTCAATGTCCTACTTTCCAAATGCGCTGAACGTTATGGACGTAGCTACGGGCAAAGTGCGATTAAGTCAGACCACGAGAAACGATTTTGCGCTTGTCGGACAGACGTATCTGAGCTGTTTCGCTCAGATACGGTGTGACCCTCGGGCCTCAGACTTGGCCGACGCCGCCGTCAGCCGTCAGATCCGAACCCGTCACAAACGATAAATCAATGCCACTGCCGTTCGCTCAACGCACGCGAATGCGTCCGCCGCGAAGCGGCTTCGTTCAAGCCGGTTTTACGTCCAGGTGGACTGGACTTGTAAACACTGGCCAACACATGGAGGCCAATCTGCCGCAGGTCTTTCGCCCAGGGAGTGATCCAGCTGTGAGCGCAAATCATTACCTTCCGCTCAATTCACACCACGTATGCGCGCCAGTGCAAAACTAGGCCACAGTTCTCCGCGTGAGCCAAGCCAGAGGCAAAAGGGAAGGAATGCAGCAAGGCGATTTTACGCTACTGCTTCTGGTTGCTCCTCCAACCTGGTCCGAATTCTCAATCACAAACCGGAAATTGGGATCGCTGTAAACGATTGTATCGAAACTATTTGTCTCATATCGAGGATCCACAATGTTTGATTGAATAAATGAATGTCCAAAGTGGCGTGGACCTAGCGGGTCGACTGATGGATGATGTTCACCGTCAGGCCCGTGTTTATTTCGGGGACTCGCAGGGCGAGCCACGTCGGTCTCGGAAACGTGTTTTGGGGGCGTTCTCCTCAATCCAAGATCATGCCCGAGCAGATCAGCGAACGCTAGCCAATTCAGTACCAACATGCCGTCGATGAGTGATTTGGCGATATGCGAACACTGAGAACGCTCGGCAAGGGAGGCAGAACCTCGGAATATTGAAGCATACTTCGCATATTTAACTGATCATTTGGCATTCCGAGGCATGAAACGTTAGTTCAAAGATCGGCCTTATGCCAGGGCCGAAGCAGCGGCCGGCTCGCGCCGTGCGATGGCTGCAATCTGATGGAGCATTCCTTTGAAGATGCAGTAATGGACCGGGTAGAGCGTGTACCAATAAAGAAGCCCGCTGAGTCCGGCTGGATCGAAAATTGGGGTTTGCCGAATCACCGAGCCATGGTTGGTTGGTTCAACTTCGAACTGAAGCCACGCACGGCCCGGCACTTTCATCTCCGCCACGAGGTTTAACCTGCGGTCCGGTTCAACACTCTCGACGCGCCAGAAATCCAGAGCATCGCCAGCTACCAGTGCGTGAGGATCACGGCGACCCCGGCGGAGCCCCACGCCCCCCACAAGAAGATCGAGGAATCCACGAATCTGCCACAGAAAACTGGCAAAGTACCATCCGTTCGAACCTCCAATCCGCTGGATAGGAGCAAAGGCCAAGGCGGGTGGGACGGACACGTGTGCGGTCCGAGAATCCACGAGCCTGGTCCCGAATCGAACACCGCCCCAGGACGGGGGCTTGCCGCTGGACGAGAGCGCATCAGACCAGAACGTCGCGGCATACTCGAGGTTTTCGTGGTGAAGGGCCCTCTCGACGGCTTCTCTCAAGCCCATTGGCCAAATAGGGAAGACGGTCAGCGCCGACTTATCGTGGACCAGCGTCGGATTCCTCATGCTCTCGATGAGCTTGCGGCCAACGCGAGCCTAGATTGGAGTGACCAGGCCCAGCCAAAGACTCGACAGGTGAGGCGTCAGGACGGGCACAGGGATCATCCACCGGCGCAGTCCGCATTGGCCCGCATACTCCTTCATGATCTCGCCATAACTGACTTGGTCGGGACCTCCGATCTCAAAGACCGCGGACTGTCCAACCGGTAGCTCCAACGCTGCCACAAGATAAGCGATTACATCTTCGATCGCAATCGGTTGGGCTTTGACCTCAACCCATCGCGGGCAAATCATAACCGGCAGTCGCTGTACCAGAGCACGAATCATTTCAAACGAGAGGCTTCCGGAGCCGATAACGATCGAGGCCCGAAATTCAATCGTGGGAACCATCGAACTGCGCAGGATATCTGCCACCTCATGGCGGCTCCGCAGATGTGCAGATAACGCTTGGTCCTGATTCCCAAGGCCTCCCAGGTAAACAATGCGGTCGACGCCCTGTTCGCGCGCGGTGTCGGCGAAATTTTGGGCGGCTTGCCGGTCTTCCTCTTCGAACTGCCCTGCCGAGCCCATGGAATGGACAAAGTAGTACGCGGTTTGCACTCCGGCCATTGCCGGTGCAAGGGAAGTGCGATCCAGGCAATCCGCCTGAATCACTTCCGTAGAGGAAGAAGCCCGTGGCCGAAGAAACTCAGGATGTCGGGCAAGACAGCGGACAGACATACCAGGTGCCTCAAGCGCCTTAAGCAGGCGACCGCCGATATAACCCGAAGCGCCCGTGAGCAGGACAAGCGGCCGATGGTTCGTGCCCATTGGGGAACCTCAATTGTGCTCGCAATGGCCGAGTGGCACAATCCTCGCATTTTCTGTCGGATGCCCAGTACCAAATTGACCACGGTTGTATTGAGCCATCTGCCACTTGACAATGAAGTAGAGCGAGTTTGCGCTCGCATTCCACACAGAGAAAGCCCTGGGATTGAGCTTAAACCCAAAACCCATGCGTAATCCTCACCTGGTGTTAACAGGCCGAGTCACTCTTCGACTTCCCCGTGGCATCGAATCGCGCGTTGGCGGATTTGGCATCATCCCAGGTCGATCAATAACGAGAAGCGACCTTTCTATGAGCAGGACTTGACGCGTTTCCGTGAAGATACTTCCGTGGAACCGCACAGGAGATGGCTACATAATGGAGTCTTTATAGTGCTTTGAGGCACTGGACCGGCCGGATCGCTTAGAGATTGCACTCTTCGGCAATCGCGGTACCGCCTGAACTCCCGCCCAAAGCGTTGCGATCGTTTGCTCGACCACGAGAGCCTGGTCAGGCAAGTCAGGCATAACCCGTTGGATGACCACGAGTGTGGCGAGGCCAAAAATATTAAACCACCAGGTGTGGGCAACCACTATGTCGTCCCTATTTGGCAACCCTTCATCCTTGGCAACATCGAAAGGCACCTTCACACGCCGTGCCAACCCAGCGAACATAGCCACGAACACGAGCAGCATCAAAAACACGGACTGTACCGCTTGAATGCCCGTCCCGCTGATCATGAACCCACCAACCTGATGCATGCGCCGTCGAAGTTAGGGGCAGAGAACATGATCTATTATCTCCTCGCATTGCAGCAACGGATGCCCAACTCCGCATTACTATGCAAGAGAGGATACTGTCGCTAAAATGCGTCTGTCGGACATTCCTCTTTACGCTTTTCTTATCATCTGCTAATTATTAGTTTTTGCGGGTATTGCACTTCTTCGCAGAGCCTACTGCATTGCAGCCACCGATTTATTGACATCACACGACTAAAAGAGGCATGGAAAGTCTTGGGTTTCCTCGCACAGTGAGGCTAATCACTCCTTACAGTTTTCTTACAACCTACTTATATCTTCGTTATGATTGATTCACGCCTTCCTCACGAAAAAATTGGTATCTTCACTGTGGCCTGGCTTGCGATCAGACAAACGCCTTTCGCAAGAGCCATGAGAAACGGAGATGTGAAGTGAAGACAATAATTAGGTCACGCATTCAGTGGCCATCGTCGCTGGGGTTGGCGCTACTCGCCCTGGGTCTTGGGGTGGGAGATTTAACAGCCCAAACCACTGGCCCCAACGTGCAAGCGCCAGTGGAAAATACTCAGACACCGACGCCACAGGATCAAAAGATCCAGCAGTTGCAGAACAAGCTGGAGGAGATTGAAAAGGAGTTGACGGAGCTAAAGCACGCCAACGCAGCCCAGCCGGATACGCACCCGGCCGCACCGGCAACTGATTCCCGTGCGCTCCCCGCCGCTTCCGCTCCACCGGCAACCGCCTCGGCTACGCCGGCCGCCGCTTCGGTGGAGGAAGTCGTAATAACCGACCCATCCAACCCAAAGTCAGAGCCCTTCGCCTTCGCCGATTTCACTTGGCTCAACGGTAACGCCCGTACCAAGGACACTCCCTACGCGACCAAATATTTCACTCCCGAGATTCGCTCGGACGTTAGTTACACCTACGACTTCCGCCATCCGCAGGACGACACCATCGTCGGATCTAGCGAGGTCTTTCGTTCCAGTGAAGTAACCTTGACGGACCTTGGGATCGGCGGCGACTTCCATGTAAATAATGTGCATGCCCGCGTTTTGAGCCAGATCGGTCTTTACGCCACCGCCACGCCACGCAATGACGCTAGTCCGGCACGCGGCCAGTGGGACCTTGCCGACGCCTATCGTTATGTGTCCGAGGCCAACGCCGGCTACCATTTCAATGTGCAGCACGGTCTCAACGTGGATGCTGGTATCTTCCTCTCCTACGTCGGCCTGTTCTCATTTTATCAGTTCGATAACTGGGCCTATCAGCCATCGTATGTCTCCTCGAACACGCCCTGGTTCTTCAACGGCGTGCGCGTGCAGTGGTATCCCACAGCCAAATTGAAGATCGAGCCGTGGTTCATCAACGGATGGCAGTCCTACGGCCGGTTCAACGGTCGGCCTGGACTCGGCGGGCAGATTCTGTGGAGGCCCAACGGCAACTGGGAGATTATCGGCAACCAGTACGGCTTCGGGGAGGATGCACTTGGCATACCCAGCCGGACACGCTTACACACCGACGACAGCATCGAGTACAAGTACTATGACCGCCCCGATGCAATCATTAGCAAAGCTGCCTTGACCCTCACCGGAGACGCTGGATGCGAGAGTGGCGGCGGAGTCAGCTGCCACGGCGATACCAAGGAAGGCCCCAAGCAGAGCTTCCTCGGCTTCATGCTTTACAACCGTCTCTGGTTCGATCGTGATCGTTTCGGTCTGACCCTCGGTGGCGGTCGCATCAATAACCCCGGCCGTTATCTCGTTCTTCTGCCGCCGATCAATGGAGCTACGGCTGCGTCCGGAACTCCGTACTTCACGGAGAACCCTGGAAACCCCTTCAAGGCATGGGATACTTCGGTTACGACGGACTATATGCCCAGCCAGTATTTCACTTATCGCCTGGAGTATAACCACCGCGCGGCGAACGTGCCATACTTTGCCGGTCCTGGAGGTGTCACTCCGCCGGGTGGAAACACCGGTGCACCGGGGTCTCTAGTCCCTGGCTGGAGTCCCGATCTTCGCAACAGCGAGAATCGGATTACGGCTGCCTTTCTCATAAAATTCTAAATCGGATGGCTGGCAACGCTGCATATAGTTGCCAGCCTATTTTTGCAGACAACATGTTTCCCACTTGCGTCGCGATAATAATGAGACTTATACACATAGGCCCGAAAGAAGCTTCATCACTGCCCTTCAGAGGAGTGTGGCTCTTCGTCGCTCTCATTATCCTGAGCGGAGCACGGATCAAGCACGCAGACGCACAATCACACAACGTGGATGGTACCTTTTTGGTAGAGGCCCGAATAAACGGAGACTCGGCCGTCCTGCTCATCGATACAGGCGCAGAGCGCTCATTACTTGATCGAGAATTCGCCCAGCGACTCGGTCTTCGCCCGGTTGAAGTCGTTAATATCCAGAGACCTGATTCGGAAGGTCGAACCGAGGTTGTGATCGTTACCGACATTGACATTCAATCCGTTCACAGTAGCAGTATAAAAATGACGACGGATGATTTGGCAGCGAGCTCCGGCGCACTGGGAGTGCATATCGACGGTGTCGTAGGGAATGACGTTCTTCGCAAATTTAGGGTTACGCTCGACTATTCGGCAGGTTCTGTCACGTTCGGACCACTATCCGCTATACATCGCGGTGTACCCACCAAACTGCTTAGGATTGAAAATCGATACTTCGTTCATTTGAATGCTAATGGTGTACCACTGACTTTTCTGCTTGATACGGGCACGAACTTCAGTGCTCTGTCGAGTAGCGGATGGTCAAGACTAAATCGAAACAAAAAGGGGTTGCCGACCATCGACGGTGTTCGTTCATCGGGAACGTCAGCGACTTCTAAATTGGTGTGCATCCAACAGATGAGCATTGGTCATGCTTCCTATGAAAGCCTACCAATGAGAGTACAACCACCGACGTCGGCCGGCATCTTTGCAAATCTCGACGTTAGCGGTTTATTGGGCAGTGATTTCCTAAGAAGGTTTGTCGTCTCACTCGATTTGGCAAATGATTACCTATATCTCAGTTCTGACCCTAACTTCAAGGCTGATCAAGATCGTTTCTCTACCATCGGTATTCAATTCGCGAAAAATCCCAGCGGATTCTTTACCGTTATGGCGGTCTGGAGTCCGACACCTGCGTCAGAGGCAAATTTCAATGTTGGCGATGAAATTATTTCTGCTAATGGACTAAGCACGTCCGAAATGACTCAGGAAGATCTGTCGCGCCAACTGCATGGAGAACCGGGTCGTGAGGTTCAGGTCGGCATCAGCTCGCACGGAAACCAACATACTGTTCGTTTGACAATAAGAAATTTTCTTTGCCAATAATGGATCGCTACTTCAGTCTGTCGCTGCAGTTCCGTTGCCCATCCGTTGCAGCAAGGACTTCTAGCGCACAGCAAGCAAAAGCGCCTTTCCCAACTTTACAGATTTATTACCGAGCAGAGAGTATTCTGTTCTGCACGTCGGCCACCGATATCATCGCCGGCCGGCGGAGTGCGTAATGTCGTTGCTCGATCTATTAATTGGCAGACGCATCGCAACTACAGAGGAGCGAGCCGAACACATCGGACCCGTAGCTGGCATTCCAGTATTCGGTCTGGACGTCCTAAGTTCTGCGGCATATGGTCCACTGCTGGCCGGGACCCTATTTGGATAGATCGCAGCGTGCAGAAGATAGTAATCGAAGGTCCAGATCTCATGTTTGAGCAAAGCCCAGATCTTAGTCTCCGATCTTCTCCTTTATGCCTTTTTTATATTTCGCGTGTTAAAATCAAGAATAGTCTATCGTCCGAGTTTGAGAACTAACTCAATTGATGGGCACTTGCGCTCCCTCCGTATATCGATTGCATTTCCCTTCTCTTCTCTCTCTTGCGATATGCGATGCGCCGTGATAGCCACGCGACGCTACTTCGTCAGTCGGTGTCAGCTCATACCCCCTATTTCATCGCCCCGCATTTGTTCTCAGGAGCAGCTTCATGGCCGGTTTTCGGCTTACATCGTCAAGCCACAATGTCAATTTGTGGATCGTACCGCTCAAAATGTCTCTCGGAGCCTTAGCCCTATTCGCGATCACGATGACGCCGGACATGCTCGCTGCCTATCATGTGATCCACATTCCAGATTGGTTCACGATGGGTGGCATCGACGATGCCCGGGCGATTCTAAGCGCAATGCTAGGATGTGTCAGCACTGTGTTGGCGCTCATCTTTTCCGTGGCGCTTCTGGTATTGTCCATGGTGGCCAATCTTTTCGGCCCGCGCCTGCTATATCGCTTTGTGCAGGACTGGGTAACCCAGGCCTGCATTGGCCTCTTCATGGGAGCATTCATCTATGTGTTTTTGGTCTTCCTGGTTACACACAAAGATGAACACACTTCGTTCATCCCGCAGGTGTCGCTGATCACAAGCTGGTTCCTGGTCCTGGCGGCCTTCGGCTTTCTCGTCTTCTACAGTCACCGCGTCGCAGTCTTGATTCAGAATCCTGATGCCATTGGACGGATTGTCGATGACCTCCGCCGCGCA
>DATDLS010000529.1:0-6947 GCA_036519195.1 Occallatibacter sp.
TATAAAGCAGCACTCGAAAAAGTCACCGTCGCCGATCTCGATCGAGTCGCGAAGAAGTATATTCATCCGGACAAGCTGGCGGTCCTGGTCGTCGGCAATGGTCCGGAGATCAAGCCTGGGCTGGATGATTTGAATCTCGGCCCGGTTCATCCGATCGACATCACCATTCCCATGCCGAAAAATCCTGCCGGTAAGCCCGAAGCGGGAGAGGCGCCTTAAAGTGGGCTCCGCTCTGGCTGGAATCTTGTCTGGGCTCGAACTTCACAGGCTGGCAAAGATTTCACTTCGTCAGGCTTTCGATCGGGGCGCGAGTTCCGTCGTGCCGCACGCGCCAAAAAATGAGCCTGCACTTGGGCCCGTGAGGGCGTTTAGGATCGGAGAATCGAACAGGCCAAGGACAATCGCGAGTCCCACAAGAAACGAGCATCTTTCCGACCGAGCCTGTCGAGTGCAAGGTTGTTCCCCTTTGTGACCCACTCCGTTCGTCTCCATCTCCCCGGACATGAGGCTCTTTGGAAATGTTTTTAGAGCAGTTGATCTGGGTTCAGCCTCAGATCGACCGCGCAAATAGCCAGGAATTGTTGGCGATTGTGAGTCGAGACGCGGGCTTGATTGGAAGAGCTCCGCTCGAGCGCTTGTTGAGCCGGGTCTAAGACCCGGCTGAGATATGGAAAACGCGAGTCTGGCGGCGGATGTGCCCCAGGCTCTCGATCCGGAATTACCGGTTATCCTCGGAAAGCCCGTCCTTCAGGGCGGGAAGTGGAGAGCGGATACGCTGCGCTATACTACTTCTGCAAGAACGATAACCCAAGTTCTTGTATTGGAATACCCAGTTTGTCGAGTACCCACGGGCCGGCGAGGCCCGGATCGCCTGAGAAGTGAGCCCTGCTCAAATGGGGCCAGCAGCAGGAACCCACCGAGGGACTCTCTCTGAGTCCGGTCGGAATCTCCTTCCTTTAATTAGGGAGGGGAGGATTGTCACAATAACGAAACGAGTCCTCTCGTCTGGAGCGAAGAATTGGGATCGAAGTCAAAACTCGCCGTCGTCATCATGGCCGCCGGCAAGGGCACCCGCCTCAAATCTCGCCGCCCCAAAGTGCTCCATGAGATTGGCGGCAAGCCGCTGCTGGGCCATGTCATCGCCGCCGCTGCCGAGATCGTCCCCCCGGAAGACATCTTCGCCGTCGTGGGCCATGAGGCCGAGAAAGTAAAAGCCGCCGTCGCCTCCACCGGAATCCGCTTCGTCGAGCAGACCGAGCAACGCGGTACCGGGCACGCAATTCAATGCGCGAAGGAGGCAATCAAAAGCTACGAAAGCATCCTCGTGCTCTCCGGCGATGCCCCTCTCATCCAATCCGCCACTCTGACCGCGCTGATCTCCTTCCACCGGGCCCAGCACGCCGCCATGACGCTCACCTCTGCCGAGCCCAGCGAACCAACCGGCTACGGCCGCGTGATTCATCCCTCGCCCGGCTCCCTAGAAGTCGCAACCATCATCGAGCAGAAAATGCTTACGCCCCAGCAGGTCGCTTTGCGCGAAGTCAACATGGGCCTTTACGCCTTCGCCACCGCGCCGTTGCTCGCCCACCTCGACACTCTGACCACCAACAACCCCCACGGCGAACTCTACCTTACGGACATGGCCCAGGTCCTCAGTGCCGCCGGCCAGCGCGTAGTCGCCTTCAAAACTTCCGACCCCGATGAGCTTCTCGGCGCCAATACGATCGCCGAAATGATGGCCCTCGACGCCAATCTGCGCATGGCCACCGCGCGCCGCCTTATGGCCGCCGGCGTCACCATCTTCCGCCCCGAGACCTGCGTCATCGATTCCGCCGTTGCGGTCGCTCCTGACACCGTCATCGAGCCCTTCGTTCAGTTGCTCGGCTCCACGCGCATTGGTTCCGACTCCCGCATCCGCTCCTACTCGGTGATCGAAAACTGCACCCTCGGCGAAGACGTCCTCATCCGCCAAAGCTGCGTGCTGTCGGACTCGACGATCGCCAACGGAGCCCGCATCGGCCCCTTCGCTCATATTCGCCCCGGTTGCGCAATCGGCGAAGAGGTCCATATCGGCAACTTCGTCGAAACCAAAAAAGTCACGCTGCGCAAGGGCGTCAAGGCCGGCCATCTCACCTATCTTGGTGATGCCGTGGTCGACGAGCGCACCAACATCGGCGCCGGCGTCATCACCTGCAACTACGATGGCGTAAATAAGCATGTGACCTGCATCGGTAAAGACGCCTTCGTGGGAAGCGACTCCACTCTCGTCGCCCCGGTGTCGGTCGGTGACCGAGCCTACATCGGCGCCGGTTCCTGCATCACCCAGGACGTGCCTTCCGATTCCCTGGCCGTGGCCCGCTCGCGCCAGGTCACCAAGGAAGGCTGGGCCAGCGCCCGCCGCGCCCATCCATCAAAATAGATCCGGTCAAAATAGATCCGGGCACGATCGATCTGGGCACGCGGTGACAGTTCGCAAGCCGGTGCGGGCGCAAGTCCGGTCCGGACGCAGGCTCCACGTCGATCACCTTCAGACTGTGGCAAACAGTCCCCTCCTTCGCGCCCACGGCAGACCCTCTTGCCCCAGCCATTCAAAGTGAGCCTTTTCGGTTTTGGTCTTCCGGGAACCGGAAACCCAAGTCGCATGCTCCTTAAGAAGGACCCGCCTCGCACACGCTTTCGATGGCAAAGAGTCAATCAAGAATGCTCCCAGTTCGCGGTCTCCATCTTCGAGCCTCGTGAAAATAAAAAGCACTGGAAGTGCTTTTTCCGGGGCAGCCAAAAAGCGTATTCACGCATCAGAACCCAGACGAGACCGAGAAAGGGGTTCCCCTTCTTCGCGTCAAGTAGTAACCTATCGCTAGATAGCCTGGGATTCGTAAAGGGTGCTCGATGCAGGACCAGGATTGTGGTGGTCATGCAAATTTCCCTTGCGAGCTCTAAATCCAGTACCGGTAGGATTTTCCGTTGTTCGATCTGCATCAAGCGCCGTCCCGACCTTGGGGAATGCGGATGGAAAGTAGAATCAGGCCGGAGACGTGGCACGAGTTGGACCGAGCACCAAAGTAACTTCCATCCAGCGCATTGGGAAGGTTTTTCCTTGCCTCCTTTGCCGATCGGGACAACTCAAAGTTTGATGAGACGAATTTGAACGCGGCATCTGTCAGCCGGTTCAATGACTGGACCGTGACAGTGGGCCGTGTTTCCGTCGTTTTTTTATTTCGCTACCCGCTGCGCCGGGGCAAGAGATGGGAGGAGCCAGGCTTGGCATTGAATTTGGTACGACCACAAGTGGTTCCCCCCGCATCTGGATCTCTTGCGCAGGCGGATGACCGCGCCTCGCTCCGGCAGTCCCGGACGGCCCGCATCCTGGTTGTCGATGATGAACCCCATGTCCGCACCATGATCGGGTCCACTCTCGAACGGCAGGGTTATAGCGTGCAGCTGGCCTCCAGCGGACGAGAAGGCTTGGAAATTCTCGAGCGGGATACCTTCGACCTGGTTTTGACCGACATTGTCATGCAGGACGGCAACGGCATCACCCTGCTGGACCGCATCCACGGACAGCAGCCTCAGCTCCCCGTCGTCATGGTCACAGCGATTCACGACATCAGCGTGGCCATCGACTCGATGCGCCGCGGAGCTTACGACTATCTTCTCAAGCCCTTTGAGCGTGAACACCTGTTCAACACTGTTCAGCGTGCTCTGGACCATCGCCAAGCCCTGCAGGACAGCCACAATTATCAGCAGAACCTGGAGCAAGTCGTGCGCGCCCGCACTGAAATGCTGCGCCAGGCCATGGAGAACCTGGAACACTCCTACGACGTGACTCTCGAGGCCCTGGGCGACGCGCTCGATTTAAAGGACTCAGAGACTGAAGGCCACTCCAAACGTGTAACCGCTTACACCATCGCTTTGGCACGCGCCATGGGCATCGGCCCGGCACAAATCAAGATCATCGCCCGTGGCGCCTTCCTTCACGACATCGGCAAGATGGCGATTCCCGACGAGATTCTTCGCAAGCCCGGGAAATTGACCACCGAGGAGCAGGACGTGATGCGCGAGCATTGCGCGCGCGGCTACAACATGCTGCGCAAAATCCCTTTCCTCGCCGAATCGGCCGAGATCGTCTTCTCCCACCAGGAACACTTCGACGGCAGCGGCTATCCGAACGGTCTCCATGGGGTCGAAATTCCCATCGGCGCCCGCATCTTTGCCGTCGCCGACACAATGGACGCCATCACCAGCGATCGGCCCTATCGCAAGGCGCGCAGCTTCGACGCTGCCCGCGAGGAGATTCTCCGTTGCTCTGGAAGCCAGTTTGATCCCGCTGTGGTCGAGGTCTTCCTCAAGGTTCCCAATGAACTGTGGCACGAACTGCGCTCCGAGATCACCGGCCAGAACAAGCGATTCTCCACCTTCGATATCGCCCCCGCCGCGGATTCTTCCTCGCGCTGAACCCGATTCGCGCATCCCACTTTCCGGAAGCCTGCCGATCCCTGATAAGCTTTTCTCCTGAAGTCAACCCCCATTTGGAGTCAACCATGGCCGCGCTCACTGATCACCAAGCCCAAAGCCTGCTCACTTCCCTGCCGGACTGGAACATCCAGGGCGGAGAACTGGTGCGCACGTTCAACTTCAAGGATTTTCGCGCCTCTCTCACCTTCGTCAATCGCGTCGGAGAGTTGGCCGAAGGCGCCGGGCATCATCCGGACATCGATATCCGCTACAACAAAGTACGTCTGGCGCTGGTAACCCACGACGCCGGCGGCCTGACCAACAAGGATTTTGATCTGGCGGCCAAGGCAGACAAGGCGGTCTAACCGCCCGTGCGGGCTATCCAATCTAGGCTTCGTCTCTAGGCTTCGTCGGCCGGTTCCTCTTCTTGAATCCCAAATTGTGGATTCTCACCGTCCTCATCGGCATCCCGGAGTTGATTCAGGGTCTTTCGATACCACCAGGCAGCCAGCAATCCGCCCGCCAGCGCTGACCCAACCGCCACAGCACCCATTCTGACCCATCCGCGCGGCTTGCCTGGTGCCTCTTCATTTCCTTGGTAATTCGATGAATCGAGGGAGTTTGCCATATTTTGGTGATCCTCGTTTATGATGCTCATCGAGTCATGAGCTCGTCTTTGCCGTATTTAAGAGTGGCTGAATGTCTGCGAATTAGATGCAGATCGGATCGCAAGGATTACGTCTTTCCGTTGAAATAAAATTTCGATTTTTGTATTTGACTCACGCCCAATCTATGCTATGGTGTATATATTCCAGTTGAGGAGGAGGCAGAGATGCCACTCCAAAGCTGGAAGTAAGTTGCGTCACTGGCCTCCCGGCACGAACAGCAAAACGTTCGTGCCGTCTTTTTTTGCGTTGAAGAAGATCCTGCTCTTGATGCCATTTCCTTCCTCCCGCCTCTTCTCGTCCCGTTCCGATTCCGGTTAAAATCATCGAGTGAGAATTGCTATGAGAAAGCTTCCCAAGCTCCGTTCCCTGCTCGCCCTTGGCGTCTGCGCTCTTACTGCCGCCAGCTTCGCCCAATGGTCCAATCCCGGTGAAGACGTCGCCGCCTACCATCCCTCAGCACCGCTCACAGTAAGCGCGCTGCCGCCCATTCTTTCCGGTGCTAAGCTTACCGGGTCAAGTTTCAGTTACCCCTGGCAGGTGCACGTGTACCAGCAGGTGGCGAAAGTCAGCAGCGTCGCCTATCAGCTTCCCTGCAACTGCCGCTGCGACCGTGCCCTGGGCCACACCAGCCTGCGCAGCTGCTTTGAAGGCCTGCATGGCACCGAATGCTCCACTTGCGCCAAAGAGGGCTTCTTCGTCTATCAGCAGACCAAACTGGGCAAAACACCAGCCGAAATCCGCGCCGGCATCGCCCGCCACGAGTACGAGTCCATCGAGCTCGAGAAACAGTAGCTCACTGAGCGAACCAACTTTTGAAGGATCAACCGCAAGGCTCGGCGTCGCGCCGAGCCTTTTTTGGCCTGACGTCGGAATCGTCGCTGCTCTGCTCGATGCTTTTTGTCGCTGGTCCCATGGCCAACTCCAGCCCTCGCGTTCTTTTTCCCGGTGCACTCGAGATGATGATCCTCGGGTCGCTTCGCCGCCAGCCGGCTCATGGCTAGACGCTGGTGCAGCAGATCCAGCAACGATCGAACAACCTGCTCCCGGTAAAAGAGGGTTCTCTCCCACCGGCGTTGCAATGCCTGCTCAAAGCCACGCTGGCAATGGTCAAGCGGCGAATTTCCTCGACCAATTGTCGCGTCAGAATTTACGAAATCACCGCGCCGTGCCTCTAACATCTGGAAAAGGAAATCTCCCGCGTCGAACACATGTTCGAAGGCATCATCCTGGTCCTCAATGCGGGCAACTCGAATGCCAATTAAGAAGAGGTCCCCATGGGTTGGATGCTCAATCTCTCCTGTCGCCGCACGCTCTCCGGTCCCGGTAGAGTGCGCCGCCGCCCGAAGGGCGTCCACATAGGACTTTCAGTCGCCCCAAACGTTTGCTATCCGCACGCGAGCCACTCGTACCTGTGCTCGCCTGGTTCCACGATGCCGCCTGCCGTCATCCCCCGCTATGCGCTTGAACTGTCTGCTTCCCGCCGTGCGGGGTCAGCCAAGCCCTCCACCTCCTCGACCATGCGCCTATCTTTTTTGCTTTCTGTCAATTCACCTACCCAACACCCGCGTGACCCGGTCCCGCGCCCCAAAACCTGAAGTGGCGTAGAATGGATGAAGCAGCACGAGCCAGTTGGCCCGGCTCGCACCTGGGCATCTGCCTGCCATCCGGACAGATGCAGCAACCATGGGGGCGTCACGGTTTCGACGGGATCGATTGCGGCTTAGGAGGCATGTCAGGGTGTGGGCACCTGTAATCGCCTGCAAAAACAAAGTTGCCAACGATAATCTGGCACTTGCAGCTTAATTAAATAAGCTGCCGTCTTCC
>DATDLS010000530.1:0-37202 GCA_036519195.1 Occallatibacter sp.
ACAGCAAGGCCCCAACCAGCAGATACCCGGTAAGCGGGTTCATCGACTGCCCTCTTTCTCATGCATGGCCACAATGACCGCGCCGATCAAGGCCGCCGTCAGCAGGAGCGCAACAATTTCCAGCGGCAAAACGTAGCGGCCCATCAGCGCGTTGCCAATGTCCATCACTGTTACGGCGGGCTTTTCCGATTCGTGCGGCAGCACGGAGCTGCTGCGCAATATAGCCCAGCCCAGCACTGCGAAAATTCCCGCGGCGGCGACCAGGCCGGTGAACGGGCGGCGGCTATAGACCGCGTCCCTGGGCGTGTCCGATCCTCCGGTCAACAGAATGGCGAACACAACCAGGATGGCAACTGCGCCGATATAAATGAGGATCTGCGCAAAGCCGGCAAACTGCGCGTCGAGCTCAAGGAACAGCAGTGCGAGGCCGGCGAAGGCGACTGTCAAGGCGAGCGCGCAGTGCACAGTATTCTTCAGCAAGACTGCCGTCAGGGCGCCAGCAACTGACAGGGCCGTAAGAATGTAAAAGACGACACTCATCGGCTGCTCCGCATCAACTCACTCGGCATAACGGTAACTCCTTGGGCCAAATCGTTCTTTCCCCATTCCACTGCGCGCCATGCCGACGTAGGCGGCCAGCAGAATTAGAGAGCAAACCACCCAGCGCAGAAGGCCATCGCCCATGAAGCGCCAGAGGCCGGCAACAATCAGATTCAGCAGCGACAGCGGCAACACAAACTTCCAGGCAAAGTTCATCAGTTGGTCCTGCCTGAGGCGCGGCAGCGTTCCCCGCACCCAGATGAAGACGCCCATGGCAAGCATGATCTTGGCAAAGAACCACAACCACGACGGAACAAAGCCGAGAATTTCGAGGGGCGCGGAATAGCCTCCCAGGAACAAGGTGGCGCCCAGCCCGGAGATCCCCATCATACCGACATACTCGCCCAGGAAAAAGAGCGCGAATTTGAAGCCGGAATATTCGGTGAAGTAACCGGCAACCAGTTCCGACTCGCCTTCCGGCAAATCAAAAGGAGAACGATTGGTCTCAGCCGTGGCCGCAATCGCGAACAGAACGAAGCCCGCCAATCCCCACGGAGTGAAGACGTACCAGTGCGGCAATCCGTAGGAATACTGGTTCTGCGCGTCGACAATTTTATTGAGCGACAGCGAGCCGGTCATCATGACCACGGCCACGCTTGACATCAGCAGCGGCACCTCGTAGCTGATCATCTGCGCCACAGCGCGCATGGCGCCGAGCAGGGAATACTTGTTGCGGCTGGACCAGCCGGCCATGAAGACGGAAAGCTCAGAAGCGGTGCCGATGGCAAAGAAAAACAGCAGACCGGCATCCATGTCGACCAGCGTCATGTTGCGGCCAATGGGCAATACCGCATAGCCCATGAAGACGACCACGACCAGCAGGACCGGGGCAAGAAAGTGCACCACCCCATCCGCGCTCAGGGGAACGATGTCTTCTTTGGTGAGAGACTTGATGCCGTCAGCAATGGGCTGAAACAGACCGTATGGCCCTACCCGGTTGGGTCCGTAGCGGTTCTGCATGCGACCCAGACCTTTGCGCTCCAGCAACACCGTGATTGCGAACAATCCGGGAAATGTGGCGATAATCGCCACCACGCCGAGCAGCACGATAACCGGATGCTGGAACCCGGCGGGGAGAAAATGAACAAGCCAATGCGCCAGGAGAACAAAGAACTGATCCGCCTTCTCGATCATCCCTGCTTGTCTCCTTCAGGGGTCTTCGCGGCATCCGTTGTTGTCCGGCCAGAAGCCGGACTGGCCGCAGCCGCAGGGGCTGGCGGCTGGGGCGAAGTTGGAGCGGCTGAGGGAGGGGTCGCTGCTTTGGCCGCAGCGGCCTTGGCGGCAGCCGCGGCAGCGGCAGCGGCAGCCTTGGCTTCCGCCTTGAATTTCTCTTCGGCCAGCCGCGCGTCCACTTCCCCTGCTTCGGTGGGATGAATCTTGTGGTAATGCTCGTTGGACTTGGCCAGTTCCTTCTTGTCATAAAGCAGGCCAGCGAAGCGATCCGTGGTACTCAGTTCGAACTCGGTGTCCATCTTGATGGCTTCAAACGGGCAGACTTCCACGCAGATCTGGCAGCTCATGCAGACAGAGATGTCAATGTCGAAACGGGCGGGATAAATCTGCGGCTTGCCCAAAGCATCCGGCTTCTTGTCGGTGCTTTTGACGATGTAGATGCACTTGGGCGGGCACTCCTTCTCGCAGATTTGGCAGGCCACGCAGCGCAGGCCTGCTTCCCAGTCGGCGCCATCGTAGACGAGAAACGGAAAGTCGCGCGTGGCCTCGATGGGCGCAACGCGCTGTTCAGGATACTGAACCGTGGTCAGCCGCTCGGCGGACACAAAGCTGCCCGCAAAGTTGCGTGCCGTTTCGCTCAGACCTTTCAGTATGCCTTCGCCTAACAAAAAAACCTCCGACAGTGAAGAACTGGCAACAGGCAACGAACCGTTGTGAATCTCCAGCCGCCAACTGTGCGCTGTCCGCTGTTCGCTGCCTGGTGCATTATCGGTCCACTTCTCCGAGCACGATATCCACACTTCCAAAAATCAGGATCACGTCCGCCACATTGCTGCCCAGACACATATCCTCAAGAATCGTCAGGTTGATCAAGCTTGGCGGCCTGATCCGATAGCGATACGGATTCGGCCCTCCATCGCTGATCAGATAGAAACCAAGCTCGCCCTTGGGAGCCTCGATGCGTCCGTACGCCTCGCCCGGCTTCGGACGAAACCCGCGCAACTTGGCCTTCGGATCCATCACCGGCCCAGCAGGTATGCCCTTGAGCGCCTGCTCCAGGATTCCCAGCGACTCGCGAATCTCCAACAGCCGAATCATGAAGCGGTCATAGATGTCCCCATGATCGCCCAGCGGCACGCGGAACTTGAAGCGGTTGTAGATGCCGTAGCCGTCGACCTTGCGAATGTCGTAGTTCACGCCCGAGGCCCGCAGCATCGGCCCGGTCACGCCCGCGTTGACCGCCAGCTCCGGCCGCAGAATGCCAACGCCCTGGCAACGGGCCATCAATATCTCATTGCCGCGAAGCAAATTCTCAAACTCGTCGACAAACTTCGGCAGCCCCGCCACCACCTTGCGCGTCGCATTGAGCCAAGCCGGCGTCGCATCCACGCGGCACCCGCCAAAGCGCATGTAATTCACCATCATGCGCGCCCCGGTCAGCGCCTCGAACAGGTCCAGAATCTTCTCCCGCTCCTTGAACGCATACATCAACGGCGTGCCGCTGGCACCCATCTCCTGGGTCAGAAACCCGATCGCCGAGGCGTGATTGACCACCCGCGTCAGCTCGCCCACAATCACGCGCAGATATTCGGCCCGCTCCGGGACCTCCTGCCCGGTCAGCTTTTCCACCGCAATCGCATAGGCCCAGTTATTGGTCATCGGACACATATAGTCCAGCCGGTCGGTGAACGGCATCGATGCCAGATAGCTCGACCCTTCGGCAATCTTCTCGTGGTTGCGGTGCAGGTAACCGAAGACCGGCTTGAGGCGAATGACGCGCTCACCATCCAGAGCCACGTCCATGCGAAACACCCCGTGCGTCGACGGATGGTGCGGCCCCATGGCCACTTCGAGCAGCTCGCCCTCGCCCTCCGGCTCAATCAGCGGAGGCCGGTTCCAGCCCGGGTTCTTGTCCTGAACAATTGCCGAGCCGCTCATGCGTCCACGCCCTCCTGGCCGGCGGCCGCTCTGGCCCGGTGCGCCTGAGCGCGCGCCAGCACTTCATCATGCGCCGTGGGCTCGTATTCATAGTCGTCCGGCTCGACATAATCGCGGCGCATGGGGTGGTCTTTGAATTCGTCCCACATCAGCAGCCGCCGCAGGTCGGGATGGCCGGTGAAGACGATGCCAAACAGGTCGAAGATCTCTCGTTCCTGAAACTCAGCTGAGCGCCAGATGGGCGTGAGCGACGGCAAATCAACCTGGTCAGAGCGATTGACGGTCTTCAGGCGGATGACCACCGGTCCGTGCCTTTTGGCAACCGAAAACAGATGATAGACGGCTTCCAGGCAGCCCGGCTCGATGCGTTTGCGCGTCTCTTCAACGACCTCTTCCACCTGTTGCTCGACGCCATCGACGGTCTTGACAACCGTGCGCGTGACCTTGACTTTTTCCGAGATCTCCCGATCGGGCCAGTCGACGCCGGTGGCGTTGGAAAGAAAATCGAGCGCCAGGTCCCTATCGTCGCGCAGAAACGTGGCGACGGCCACAGCATGGCTGGGGCGAAGGCGCAGCGAGTGCTGCCCGCTGACGCTGGGGTTGAGCACGACCTCGACACCCGCGCCCGGCACTGAGGCCTCAATCGCCGCCTTGATTTCTTCCACCGTCTTCAAAGCCTGTTCCTCAACCGCAAAAGCCCGTCAGTTTCCAGTTCCTTTTTCCCCGCCCCGTCGTCTCGAGTCCTGCCTTGCTCACCGGATGGTAATCGGCACCGGCCACACGCCCTTGTTGGATGTCGGCTCGAGGTCGTGTTCGCCCTGTACCGGCACGGGAAACTCTCCCTGCGCCGCCGAATCGAGATGGCGCGGGCGGTCCAGGCCTGTCAGCGACTGGCCGTCAATCTTGTTCTGCAACGTCATAAAGGCATGCAACAGCGCTTCGGGCCGCGGCGGGCATCCGGGAATATGCACATCGACAGGAATGTAGCGATCAATGCCCTTCAGCACGTTGTAGCCCTGCTTGAAGGGGCCGCCCGAGATGGCACAGGCGCCCATGGCAATCACATACCTCGGCTCGGCCATCTGGTTATAGAGCCGGACCACCTGCGGCGCCATCTTCTTGGTGACCGTCCCGGAAATGATCATCAGGTCTGCCTGGCGGGGCGAGGGCCGGAAAACCTCCCCGCCAAACCGCGCCAGATCGTAGCGGGCCATGGTGGTAGCAATCATCTCAATGGCGCAACAGGCGAGGCCAAACTGCATGGGCCAGATGGAACTGCGACGGCCCCAGTTATACAGCTCTTCGATGGTAGTCACGAAGACGCCCTGTTTGCCCAGTTCAATCTTCAGTCCTTGTTCCATCGTCGCTCCTCTCCTAAAGCTGTCGGTTGACCGTTCAACCTACCCTTAAGCCAAACTGGTCTTTGTCAGCCGGGAGCTGTTGAGCCGCCTTCTCACGCCCAGGTCAGCACGCCTTTGGCCCAGGCCCAGGCGAGGCCTTCGACCAGCATCACTACAAACACCAGCATGGCGAGACAAGCCGCCACACCGAGCCCGGTAAACGCCACCGCAAAGGGCAGTAGAAAAACTGCTTCTACGTCAAAAATCAGAAAGATGATGGCGTAGAGGTAATAGGCGGAACGAAACTGCACCCATGCATCGCCCCTGGACTCCAGCCCGCACTCGTAAATCGCATTCTTGATCGCGTTTGGCTTGGCCGGGGAGACCAACCTCGCCCACAGCCAAGCCATCGCCAGGGGCGCCAGAGCGAAGCCCAGCGCCACCACGAACAAAACTGCGAGGGAAAAATAGGAACCTGAGGCCATCTTCTGAAATGAAAAACCCTCTCCATCAACGTACCAGTTTTGGGTCCGATTTGGCTAAGTTACGGGCCGCCTTATTCACAGTTCAGCCTCGTTTTGAGCCTGTTCATCCCACTCTATGAACCGCCCGCTGCAGATCAGAGCTCCGCCTTGGTTTCGGTCTCAAATCCCCGCCAGAGGCCCTCAATCTTTTGATGGAAGACAGCTTATCCCTCCGGCCTGTTACCGTTTGGCTAGCTCTGCGGATTTCCATCCGGCATTCCGTTGAGAAAATGACGACCTTTCCCTGGGAGAACCCCGGATCATGTTCGAAATCAGACTCAAGAACGGGTTCAATTCCCTGCTGCGGAGACTGACAGCCTCCGCGCTTCTCGCCGTTGTTTGCCTGCATTGGCCGAGCCGAGACGCCAAGGCAGCGACCGACCCACCGTCGGGCCCGGCAACTGCCCAGGCTGAGGCGGCGGCTGGCTCCCCCGGCAACCCGGACTACGCGCCCCACCCCGGCATCATTGGCCCGACGACTCCGTTCCATGACTCAGTCGCCTCCCATTACAACTACGCCTTTGGCAAGGACGCTCCGTTCCTGCCCTCGAACGCCACCTCTTCGACTGGACAGTTCCTCAGCCCCAAGTCCTTCCCTACGGCTCAGTACTGCGGTCACTGCCACCAGGAGGCCTATCACCAGTGGCGCGAGTCAGTACATTCAAACAGCTTTCGCGCCCCTTGGTACCTGAAGAACGTCAACATGCTGATCGACGAAAAAGGTGTACAGTACTCGCGCCACTGTGAGGGCTGCCATAACCCCGTAGCGCTGCTTTCCGGAGATCTGTCCCAGGGGATGCCTAAAAAGCGGCCCTTCGAAGATGAGGGCGTTACCTGCTCCAGCTGCCACTCCATCGTTTCGACCGACACCACTGGCACCGGCAGCTACCTGATGGGCGTTCCCGCGGTATTGGTGGACGAGGCCGGCGCGCCGATTACCCGGCCAGTCTCCGACGCCGAGATTCTGGCCCATCTCGATCGCCACTCGAAAGCCGTCATGCGCCCGCTCCTGAAGACCGCCGAGTTCTGCGCCGCCTGCCACAAAGCTGCCATTCCGCGGTCTCTCGATGACTATAAGTGGCTGCGCGCGATCTCGCTCTATGACGAGTGGCAGGGGGCAAGCTTCACCAAGCAGTCGCCGCTTCCCTTCTATCGGAAAGACTCCGTCTCCACCTGCCAGACCTGCCACATGGTGCGCGAGCCGCTGCCGGCCGGAGCCGAAGATCCCGGCGCAAAGGACGGAAAGCTGGTTTCACATCGCTGGGCCGCCGCCAACACGCTTGTCCCCCAGTACTACCATTTCGATGAACAGGCCCAGAAGGTGGCTGAGTTCCTCAAGAATGCCCAGGACGGCAAGGGCGTGTTCAATGTGGACATTTTCGGCCTGGAGAAGGAAGGCGCAGAAGCTACCCCGGCCGACACCGTGCTGGTGGCTCCGCTCGGCCTGACGGCGTTCTCCGTGGCTCCGGGCGAAACATTGGTTGCCGACGTGGTGGTGCAGAACAAGGGCATCGGCCACACCTTCATTCCCGAGCAGCGCGACTTCTACGAGGCCTGGGTCGACTTCACGGTAAAAGACGGCGCAGGCAAAACACTGGCCGAGAGCGGATTCATTCAGCCCGATGGTTACCTTGACCCCAGCGCGCACTCGTTTACCAATCGCCTGATCAACGTGAAGGGCGAGCTGAACGACCTGCATCAGATTTGGCACAACCGGGTGCTGGCTTACAACAACGCCTTCCAGTCCGGCCGCTCGCAGCTGGTGCGCTATCGCTTCCGCCTGCCCAGGGAAATCAGCGGCCAGTTCTCGATGACGGCCACCATTCGCTATCGCCGATTCAACCAGCACTTCATTGACTACGCAATGGACAAGAAACATTACCCGCTGCCGATCATTGACATGGCTTCAGAAACCAAGACATTCAACATTGGCGAAAACCGACCGGTATCTCCGGACCCGACCGAGAACAAGGAATGGATGCGCTGGAATAATTACGGCATTGGGCTGCTGGATGCACAGCAATACCAGGCCTCGGTCGATGCGTTTGAGCGCGTGGCCGCGCTGCGGCCTGATTACGCGGACGCTTTCACCAACATGGCCGTGGTTGAAATTTCCTGGGAAAAGTATGACGACGCCAAGACCAACCTGGCCAAGGCGCTCGCGCTGCTGCCTGGCGACCCGCGCGCGCTTTATTATCGTGCCCTGGTCGAACGCAACGCCGGCCAGGTAAAGGAAGCCGTCGCCGACCTTCAGGCAACTGTCGAAAAGTATCCGCGTTTCAAGGATGGATTGCGCGAACTCGGATTCAGCTATTATCAAGAGCACGACTACATGAAAGCTCGGGACGCCTACGAGCGCCTGCAGGTGATCGATCCCGATGACCTGGCCGCGCACTATCAGCTGGCCATCCTTTATCGCCGCACCGGCGAGAAGGCCAAGGCGGCCATCGAGTCCGCAAAATTTGCCGATCAGAAGGACGATCCGACCGCTTCAGAGTACGCGCTGAAGTTCCTACGCAAGCATCCTGAAGTTGCCAGCGAGTCGGTTGTCTGGCACACCCACGACCTCACCGGGGACAAGCCAAAGGAGCCGCAGAAGATCGAGTACAAGTACATTCCGGGCGCCGGCGAATAGGCTGACAATTCGATGCCCCATTGCTCGCCGCGCCGGCCCGTCCTGCGCCCGGGATCGGACCGTTCGATCTGTCTAACCAGCACCCTGCTCTTGCGGCAACGAAGGCTTCCGCCCCGCGCGGACAATTCCGTATTTCAAGTCGAGAAACACCTCGAGGTCTTCCGGCACGAGTCCGGCCAGTTCCTGCCACGTCATCACTTTCAACCTGGTCCGCATCTCGGCCGACTTCACGGCGGCCATCACCTGAAACCAGGCTTCGCCGAGATCCGGCCTTCGCTCATCGTGCAGCACCGAGAAGCTCGATCCTTCCGCATAGGCTGCCAGGACATTGCGAATCAGTTGATACCCCGCATAGCCGGCCTCTGCCGGCTCCGCTTCGCGCGCGCGGGCCACGATTGCCTGCTGAAAATCCATGGCTGCCCTGGGGTCTTCAGAGGTGTCTTCCCACTCTTGAGTGAATTCCTCGGCAAACTCAACGGCGCGACGGCGCCGCGTGGCCCGCAACTCGACGCGCGGCAGCAGATCGCGATCGAACACCCTATCGAAGTCCCGATAGGCCTCAACAAGCTTCACAGCGCGGGTTTGAAAATCACTCTCTGTCAGCTTGGCCTCGACCAGAAGCGAACCCCAACGCATGTCCACTTCCGTACGGTCGAATCGCCCGGAGGCCAGTGGCACCCGGGCCTTCCATCCGAAGACGGGCTGGGCGAAGAGCACCGAGCTCTGCTGGGAATCAACTCCCAAAGTCTGCCGCAGCGAAGACGCCCCGGCAATGCAGAACACATTCATCAACAAGGCATCCGAGCTCATGCTCGAGTCAAGTTCTCTCCATCTTCGTCCCGATTCCGCCTTGGGCAGCGCCCGCCCTTGCGCATGGATCTTTTCAAACCGCCGCCTCCACTCCGGCCGCTTCTGAATCGCGGCATAGGCCTCGTTGAAGAAATTCCCGTGCCTCGGCGTGCCCGCCAATTTCTCCTCCGGCGAAAAGACGATTACCGGCGAGCCGCCGTAGCTCTCCACATGTGCCCGTCCTGCCGACCACGCCCGAGCCCGCTCCCCTAACTCCCGCCGCAACTCGGCCGCGTACCAACCCGCATTGAACGCCATCGTCAGCCAGATTACTCTTCCCGCCCCTTTTCGAAACGCCGAATCGAATCTGCCTTGCCTTCAGGAGCGATTCAGGGCAAAATCTCTCCCTATCTCCCTATCTCCCTATCTCCATACTTCCCCGATCAGCGGAGAGTTCAAATGCCCAAGACCGAAACAGATCCACTCAAAAAGGCTGAGCAAAAAGAGCGAAAAAGTCTCCCGCCAATTCGCGATCCTGAATTCGCGTTCCTGAATTCGCGTTCCTGGATTCGCGATCCTGAATTCGCGATCCTGAATTCGCGATCCCGGATCAGGACTTGGCCCCGGTCGAAGGGCTTTTCTTGAAGTCAAATCCCGGCTCGTTCTTGGCCCGGAATCGGCCGCAAACCGAATCCCATTCTTGGCGACTATCCCTGATTGCCGACACCAAGTTTGACGGTCGGACAGCGCGCCCATGAGAGAATATTCCCAGTGATTCTGCGCCTCAAACAGCTTTTTCCCGTCCTCGCTCTGGGTCTTGTGGTTGCTGGGGCAACCGAGGCGCACGCCGCTTCCAAAACCTCGGCCGCTGAACAGGCCGGCGCCGTTCTTTTCCGTGACAAGGGCTGCGCCTACTGCCATGGCGCCGGCGGCTCCGGCGGCAAAAAAGGGCCCGACCTCGCCGGCATCCGCACAGACAAGCTCTGGACCCCGGCCAACATCACTCACCAGATTCTCAATGGCGGACAAAAAATGCCGCCGTTTTCCGACTCGCTCACCGATGCCGAGGTCGCGGAGTTGGTCGCATATCTGCGCGCCAAGCAGAGACCGGTTCCGCCGCCTGCCACGCCAGCGCCTTCAAACTGAATCGTCAAGTCGCGAAGCGTTCCCTGACGGGGACCGGGCTCGCTTGGTCGATCAGTTCTCAGTCCACTGTGCACCGGTCAGTTGCTGCGATACCTCCCACAGCCGGCGAGCTGTCTCGTCGTCGCGCGCCCGTGCGGAGACATAGGCCGCCGCCGGGGCTCCGGACAGTTCCAGCATTCCGCCCGGTCCGTAGAAACCTCCCGGCTCAGCGACTTCTGAAGTGGCCGCAAACACGATCGGCTGCGCTCCCTCGGCGGCAGACTGGCTGACGAGGCGGCCCAGCGTACGGCTGAGACGCGCGACCAGGCTTCTCGCTCCCGGGCCATTGTTAACCAGGTCGGTCTGCGCGTAGCCCGGATGGGCGGCGCTGCTGCGCAGGCCCCAGTTGCGCGCGTCGCTCTGGCGCTGCAGTTGGCGCGCGAACAGGAGTGTGGCCAACTTCGATTGGCAGTATGCCGACCATGGTCCATAGCGGCGTTCGCCGTCGAGATCGTCGAAACGAATTTTCCCGAATCGATGGGCCAGACTGCTCACCTGCACCACCCGCGGGGACCGGCTGAGGCGCATCAGCGGCAGCAAAGCGCTGGTGAGCGCAAAGTGCCCCAGGTAGTTTGTAGCGAGCTGCATTTCAAACCCATCCACGCTCAACTGCCGCTCCGGAATCGCCATCACACCGGCGTTGTTCACGAGCAGATCGAGCGGATGCCCGATGCTGCGCAGCCGGCGGGCAAACGCAGTGACCGAGGCCAGATCGGCAACGTCCAGCTTTTCAAAGCGAATCAGGGCGGCCGGAGCCTGAGCGCGAATCCGCGCCGCGGCTTCTCTCCCTCTGGACTCGTTGCGCGCGCCAACAATGACGTCTGCGCATCCCTGGGCAAGAGCTAAAGCGGTGGCAAAGCCCAGCCCGCCGCTGCCGCCAGTTACCACCACCATCCGGCCCGTTTGCCTAGGGATATCTCCTGCGCCCGATCTCCCGAGCGGTATCTGTTCTTGATGGTTGATTGAACTTTCCTCTTCGATCTTTTGTTTCTATCGTTCGTGTTTCTGGACTGCCATCGGAAGAAACCACCCTGAGAAACAAGTACTCATCGCGATTCAGGCAAGCAGTAGACAAAAAATAGCCGGCCGGCCGTGCAATCAACTGGTTAGACCTTTCCAAAGTATCTCGAAGCCGTGTTCGCGGCAAATCTCTGCAGACTCCGGATGCGCATTGATAAACTCCACGGTGATCTCCATCTGAGCGCGGACCATCAACACCAGGTACTCGGGGGGATAAATGCCATGACCGTTGCTGCCGGTTGCCTCGGCGATCGCCTTGATTAGTTCCACGATGGCAAAATTGGGCGCTTCATTTTCCTTAAACAGCTTTCCCGAAGCCCGCAACTGACTGAGCACCTTCAATTGCTCCGGATGCTTGGCTCCAAGCTCAAGGAACCGATCCCAGATGAACCTCAATCGCCTCCGGGCGTCTTCTGTGTGGGGAAAATCAGTCAGATGGCGGCTGAACTCGCGTCGCAGCGTAGCGTATAGCTCGTTCAGCATGTCGTCCTTGGTTTTGAAGTAGGTAAACAGCGATCCCTCGGCGATGCCTGCCGCCTTGGAGATGGCCGAGGTGGGCGCGCCTCCGATCCCACGTTCCGCGCAGATTTTCAACGCCGCATCGAGAATTGCTTTCTGCTTGTCACCACTTCTGGGTCGCGCCAACAGGATACTCCTGAACTTCGGCTATTTTGAGTGTTTGCTCACTCAGAAGTTAACGCTAAGCTGCTTCCGATGCAAGAATCGGTTTCCTATTGGAATCGAATTGTCCCGAAACTCACGCCAGAAGAGGCACATTCGCCACTCCAGCTGTTCCGAAGACCTTTCGGTAGCGCTCAACCTCGCTGGCGCGCCCCATGGCCTTCAAGTAGTTGTCCGACAGTTTTACCGTAGCCCTGCCGTCCACTTCCGACAGCTTGCATACCAGGCTCACCGGGTTGAACCCGTCGCCGCCCTGCGGATCGCAATTGCGAAAATCATTGGTCAGCATCGTTCCCCAACCAGCGCTGAAGCGGATCCGCCGCTCCGCGATCCACTTGGTTTCATCGTGAAAGTCGCTCGCCCTTTGAAAATCCGCAGGTGTGGCCCGGTTTTGGATCCTGCCGCCAAAATAGGCGTGCAGGCCGAGGATCTGTTCCACATCAAGCGCATCCGATGCGATGAGCCGCTTCTGGCGCGGATCCTCGCCGAGTTTCTCCAGCCAGGCAATGTACTCATCCCCGGCGACGTACGGGTCTTTGCTGTCAATGCGCTGGCCGGTCCAACTCCCTACCCAGCCCGGCGCATCTTCAAGAAACTGGGTGGTGCCAAACGTATCCGGCAGCAGGATGAGCAACTCGCCCTGGTAACTCTGCTGCCACAATTCCAGGATGCGATACTGCGCCGAACGCAGCGCCTGGTCGTCGTCGGCCAGGGCAGCAAGGGCCATGGGCAGCTCATGGGCGTTCGTGCCAATCGCCTCAAGATCATGCTTATAGGCAAGATAGGTGTTGGAGCTGCCGGCAAAATTGGAGCCCAGCACGTCGCTCATGGCCTTGACCACGTATTCGTGCCATAGAAAACTGTGCCGCCGACGGGTACCAAAGTCACTCACACTTAGACGGGGGACGCCGCGCAACCGCTCCATCTTTTCCCACAATTTGGTCTTGGCGCGCGCATAGAGGATATCAAGCTCGAACTCGCTTAAGAGCTTGAGGCTGGCGCGGGTTTTGAGCTCGTCAATGGCGGAGAGCGCATAGATCTCCCACAGCGTCGTTTCCGTCCACAGGCCGTGAAATTTGAGCGAAAGCTGACCGTCTTCGACCGACAGATCGAACTCGGAAAGGCGAAAACCCTTCTCCAGCCACTCGAGAAATGCTGGCTCGAAGATGCCACGGCGCCCATAGAACGTGTTGCCCGCCAGCCAGATGAGTTCCGACTTGTGGAAGCGCAGCCGCCGCGTTTCCTTCAGCTGCTCGCGGAGTTCATCCGCGTCGACCATCTCGCCGAGGCGCACCGAAGTGGTGCGATTGAGCAGTGTGAACGAGGTTTGCGTCTTGGGGAAGTTCTTCCAGATGAATTGCAGCATTAAGAGCTTATAGAAGTCCGTATCCAGCAGCGAACGGGTGATCGGATCCAGCTCCCAGTTGTGGTCATGCGCGCGCCTGGCGATGTTGACGATCACTCTTCCACTTTATCGCAGCCAGGCGAGGCGAACTCCCTCTCCCGGACCACGGTTGAGCTTGTCTGAGCCAGGCTCACCGGGGTGGAGTGCCGGTGGGGGGCGCGGGACGATAGGCAAGTTCAACCGCGTCTTTGAGTTGGCCAAGCAGCAACCGCGAAGGCGCGTCCAGCCCGTCTTTGCTCTCGCGGGTCCAGATGGGGTTTTTGCGCTTGAGGTACGCATCGGGGGTAAAAACCATCAGGCGGTCATTGTCCGACCCCATCTCGGTCGCCGAACTCATCGAGTCCTGATCACCGATCTGTCCGGGAGCGCGCGGGGCCATCGCTCCACCGGGCGGCCGCGAGGGAGTGGGGAGATTCGGCTGGGAGTCCTCGCTTGTTCCGCTTGCTCGTCCTTTGTGCACCAAAAAAATCAGGTCCGCGCCTTCCGGATGATCGACCACGGTATAGCGGCCCCAGAGACGCAGCCCGTTCTGGACATCTTTAATGGCTTGGCGATCGCCCGAAAATAGTCCGGGATTGGAATCGGGTCCATCGGCAGCCTCTACATACGCCGTCTTGGCGCTTTGAAATGCGGGAGAAATGTCGTGCTTCTTGGCCTCCGCAGCCGGCATCAGACACCCGATCAAAATTGCCAGTATCGCGATCGCTTTCGAATGCTTCATTTTGATCCTGACTCCGTTGGCCGGCCCCCCAGGGCTCACCGGGGACGGCAGAGATGAGCGTTGCGGGCCGGGTACCCCACGACTATACGCTCGGCCCCTGTGACTGGAGAAGTGTTGTCTTCTCAAGCTGCACCGACAGGAACGGGAAGGCCCGCGGCATGAGCATCGGCGTGCGAGCCGACCGGCCCGGCAAGATGGGCTCCGCAGGAGCGGCGCAAGACCAGGCTGGTAGGAACGGTTATGTCGCGCACCGGCAACTCGGGATGCTCCAGGCGCTCGAGCATGGTAGCCATGGCGACCATGCCGATGCCGGCGCAATCCTGATGGATAGTTGTTAACGGCACTGGCAGCAGGCTGGCGTATTTCACGTCATCCATGCCCACGATGCGAACCTGTTCCGGGATACGCACGCCGAAAGCGATGAGGGTCTGCATCAGACGCGCCGCGGTGAGGTCGTTCGAACAGACGATCGCTTCCGGTCTCAGAGCATCGAGCAGCCGCCGCACCAACGGCTCATCGAGCGGACTGCCGCGCCAGGCAAGGTTCTGCTGCGGCACAACGCCAAACCGGGTCAGCGCTTCATGGAATCCGGCAATGCGCGCGTCCACGGTTCCGGCGGCATGGGCCTCACCCAGAAACGCCAGCCGGCGCACTCCCTGGCGCAGCAGGTGGGTGGTCGCAATATAACCCGCGCGACGGTTGTCGACGCCCACCAGGTCATGCGCCGAGCGCTCGGGATAAGGCATGTAGCAGCGATCCAGCAGCACCACGGGAATCTGCGCCCGCTCCAGGTCGCGCGCGATGCGCCGGTTGGCCGCGTCCTTGTCCTCGCTCAGCTCGAGCGGGGCAAAGAAGACGCCGGAGACCTTCTGGCGGATGAAGGAACTGAGCATCTGCCCGGCTTCCTTGGCCATTTCGCCGACCGAACTGGCCGCATTGCCCCAGAGCAACGCGTCAGGCCGTGCAAAAGCCGAACGCATCATGCCGTGGCAGATGGGCTCGAAAATCTCGGTCAGCCCCAGTTCCGGGATGAGCAGGCCGAAGGTTCGTCCCTCGGACAGATGCGTAGTCAGCACGTGGGTTCCCGCGCCGGGACGCCGCGTTACCAGTCCCGCACGTTGCAGATCAAGCACGGCCTTTGCCACCGTGATGCGGGAGGCGCCAAACAGCTTGCCCAACTCTGCTTCGCTGGGCAGCCGGTCACCGCCTTTCAGAGCTCCTGACTGGATGTGCCCGTGCAGGTATTCGAAGACCCGCTTGTATTTGGCCGTAGACCGGGCGGGAACCGGGTCGGAGGGCGGATCAAGTTTGATCGATGATTTGCGCCGTCCAGTCATCAGAACGCCTCTTCGGGCGACCTGGGATGTGCGATCAGGTCACCGCTCCGACAACTAGAAACACTACAGCAGGCACTTCATCTTTGTCGATGCAAATTCAGAGAGATATGTGCGGGATCGAGTATGCATTGCTGCGCAAATCTGCTACCTATGAGCCCCAAGCCAGGGTTATTTTCCCTGACCATATTCCCTCTAAACAAAAGTGATTCAATCATTTAATTCCTCAGAGGCGGCTACCGAGTCCAGGGAGATCGATTTCCATCTTTGTCTCTCCAATCCGCCACGCGCTTCGACAGATTCGGTTTCCGTCCCGACCCGTTCTCAACGTTCGATCTCGGCGGCAATCTCCGCCTGCCGAGCTTCCGACAGTTCAGGCATCGCTCCGGATTGCGAAGCTACCCAACTTCCCCAACGGTTGCCAGCTTCATTCAGCATCGCCAGGCTTGCGCCGCGCAGCAGGTAATGGGTCAAGGCGGCGGTGAAGGCGTCGCCGGCACCGACGGTGTCGGCGACTTCGACCGGGAAGCCAGGATGACGGTCCCACTCATTTCGCGTCACCAGCAGGCTGCCCTCGCCGCCGCAGGTGATGGCCACCATGTTGAGCGCCGGGAACTCGCTCAGCAGCCGCTCTGCGCTCTGGCCAAGCACGTCCGTTTCCCGCCCTTCGCCCTCGGCAAGTCCGAGCAGGCGCAGAACCAGGGCAACCTCCTCGTCGTTCATCTTCAACACTGTCGCCAGTTCCAAGGACTCCTGGATCACCTCGCCGGAATAAAACGGCGTGCGCAGGTTGACGTCGAAGATGCGAATGCATTTGGACGAAGTCTGCGCCGCCATCGTCTGAATGGTCTGCTGCGATTCCAGGCTGCGCTGGGCTAGAGAGCCGAAACAAAGCGCATCGGCCCGTTCTGCCAACCGCAGCCATTCGTCCGTAAGCTCCATGAAGTCCCAGGCAGCCGGCTGGTGAATGGTGTACTGCGGCTGATCCGCATGAAAGGAGACCGTCACGCGTCCCGTCTCATGGGCCGGGTCGGTTTCGACAAAGCTGGTATCGACCGGCAGCGGCTCTAAGGCGTCGAGCGCTCTCCGGCCCAGATCATCGCGACCAATGCGGCTGAGCAGCACGGCATGGTTGCCCAGTCGCGCCGCCATCACGCTGAAGTTCGCCGGTGCGCCCCCCAGACGCGGCCCCTCCGGCAGCATGTCCCATAACAGCTCGCCCAAACCCAATACCAGACGCGGTGCTTCCTTCAAGGTCGAACTCCAAACTTGAGCTGCGCTCGCACGCTCAGACTGCCTACCAGCTTCGCCTTAATTTCTCCGACTCGTCAAACGGCGCCCGCGGGCGCGGCCCTCACGCGGAGGCTCCCAACCCCAGATCGAGCAGTCTTCCCAGTTCGAAGACGCGTATTCTCCCTCCGGCTGGTTGGCCATAATCCTGTGGTCGGCGATGGCATCGGCCTTCGATCGCGGCACTTTGCCTAGAAACAGCCGCGTCCATCCGCGCCGCCGCGCGCTCTCGAGCACGCCTTCCTGCTCATTGTTCACGTAGAGAATGTGCACCGGCGCTGACCGGTCGATCAGAGAGCTATGCCAGCTGTTGAGCAGTCTGAGGACGACCGCTGCGCCAAACGGATTGAACAGGAACACCACGACTGGCCCGGTGGGAAGCGCGAACTCGACCGCGTCGCCTTCGACCACCTGAATCGGTGAGCTCGAGCGTCCGGCGGCGCGCCAGAGGGTCACGTTCTTTCGAGCGATCCGCGCCAGCGTCGGATGCAACTCCACACCGACCACTGCCTTGAATCCGAGCTCTGAGCCGACGAGCACGGCGCGGCCCATTCCTGCACCCAGATCAACAAAGACTGTCTCCCCGATCGGTGCTTGGCTCAGCTTCTGCCAGCGCTTGACCAGCGCTCGCAGCACCGAGGGCGCGACCCCGAAGTAAGCCGTCGCGTGCCGGTCGTGCCGGTGACCGCTCTTCAGATACCGCCCCGCAACCAGGCCGCTGGTTCTGACGCCGAACCGGGCATCGAACGGATGCTGCGTGAACCCATCCTTCACGGACAGGCCGGGCAACAGCCGCCGCGGCCTCTCCGAGGCTTCGCTCTTCCCTGTTTTCTTTTCCGCCATCCCGGTTTGAACCTTAGCACAGCGGAGAAAAGAGGAGCATCTCATCCCCGGGCTTTTTGACCGCGGAGGCGCCGGTTGCAGGCCGAACGCCCGACCGCATACCTTGGATCTATGTATTCGACGGCCCTCCTGCGAACCTCTGCTGCGCTTCTCGCACTTTCTGCCATAGCCCTGGGATTCGGTCGGGCGCAAGAGAATTCCCAGCCTGCGCCGCCGGATGTAACCATCGCTCCGCGCTCGAGCGCCCGCGTAACGGCCGAGGTGATCGATCCGGCCAACGAGCCCGCTCTTACCGCCGCACAGAAACTCGAGCTGATTCGGCGCCGGATCAAGTACGTTTTTGTCCTTTTCCAGGAGAATCGCTCCTTCGATTTTTACTTCGCCACTTACCCGGGAGCCGATGGCATCTATGCCGGCCCGGCCGGACCGCGCTCCCCGGATCAGATTGCCGGCTACACGCAGACGCTGGTCAATACGGACGGCACGCTGACGACGGTTACGCCTTTCCGGATTCCGGCCACCATCATCGACGCCAACGGCAAAACCGTTCCGCTCTATCCGGCTGACGTAGCCTCGGTGAACCACTCGCACGTGAGCATCGCGAGGAAAATTGCGCTCGATCAAAACGGCGTGGCCGAGAATACGGAATACTCGCTCAGCGAAGAAGGCGTAACCGTGAAGGATGGCACCCCGTCCAAGGCGCCTTCGCTCGAGCGCAAGCAGTTTGGCGAGCTGGTGATGGCGCATGTGGATTGCGACACCGCACCGTTCCTCTGGCGCTATGCAGACCGCTTCACGCTGTTCGATCACTTTATGGACACCATCATCGGGCCGTCCACACCCAACGCGATTGCCTTGATCAGCGGCCAGGGCGGCGAGACCCAGTGGATGCTGCACCCGGAGGAGGCCACCACCGGCGGAAAAGGCAAAGCCGCCGTGGTTCCGGTGGTCAGCGATCCGGAGCCCTATTGGGGATCGCCGCTCGACACTGCCGACCGCCTCAAGCAGCCCGAGGCCGTCCATCCCAGTGGGGGCGTCTCCAAAAACCTGACCTTCGCCAGTCTGCCGCTTTCGTTCATGGGTAGCGCCATCAAGCAGACCACCGCGGCGGATTTCGATCCGGCCTTTGACCTTCCCGACGTGCACGAGGACATCGAGAAGATTGCCGGGCACGGCGTCAAGGCCGTCAACTGGGGTTGGTTTCAGCAAGGCTACGATCACGAAATCAACGACGCTGCGGGCAAGGCATCGCATGAAGGGTACGTGGCCCACCACAATGCACCGCAATACTTCGGCTACGTGGCCAACAATCCCATCGCCAGCGCACATATGCATGGGCTCAGCGAGTTTTTCGCGACGATTGCGCACCACGACCTGCCTTCATCCGGCGTCTTTTACATTCGCGGCGGATACGGCAACATCGACGGCTGGAAACCTGAGGATCCGAATCCGAAACTGGCCCAGGTTTTCTCCGGCAACGACGATCACCCCGGATACTCGGATACACAGATCAGCGAAGGCCTGCTGGCCAAGGAGATCAACGCAATCGCTGCCAGCCCGTACTGGCCCGAGAGCGCCATCATCATTACCTATGACGAGTCGGACGGATTCTACGACCACACCCGGCCGCGCATCCGCTCTCACGACGCCAGCGGCTTGCCGCTCGAGCAGGGCCCACGCGTTCCGGCCATCGTCATCTCCCCGTTTTCAGTGGCGCACGGGCTCTCGCATGTGCCCAGCGAGCACAGTTCCATCATCAAATTTGTCGATGAGCTGTTCGGGCTGGTGCCTCTGGCTGATCTGCCGGATGAGGAGCGTGCGCGGCAGATTGGCGCCGAGAAGTTCGACCAGCCCAACCTGGGACCGGCCGATGACAAGGTTCCCGACGTGGGCGACATGACATCGGCCTTCGACGCGCTCCGGCTCGAGGGCAAACGCGCTCCGCTCAGCGCCGCCTACGCGACCATTCCCCCGGCCGAGGTGCAACGCTTCCCGCATGAAGGCGGCAACGGCTGCCACGCGTTGGAGATCACACCCACGGACCATGCGCTACCCAACCCCGTACCTGCGGACTTCAATCCGCGCCCGGATACAACGCCCGGCATCCCGACTTCAGGCAACTGGACCCCATAAGAGCATCGCACTGAGGCAATTGTTGGCCAAACTCAATCTCCCACGCGTTCGATGGAACGGGCCGGCATGCGGGGCTCTTGGCATCCTGCTCGCCTCATGCCAATTTGCGCATGCCAGAGACTCTTCCCCGGCACTGGCCCGCATTCGCGCTCGGGAGGTGCTGCGTTGCGGCATCGATATTGAAGAAGCCGAGTACACAACCGCCGATGAGAACGGAAATCGCGCCGCCTTCGACGCCGATCTCTGCCGTGCGGTCGCAATCGCTGTGCTTGGCGCCGATGCGCGGGTTATGGTCAGCCAGTATCCGGACGACGCGGCCGCCATCGCCGCACTCAATGGCGGCGAAGTGGATATGGTGCCGACGCTCCCTGACGACTTCACGCACGCAACCACCATGCACGTGGCCTTCACGCGCCCGGTATTGTGGGACGGTGTGGGATTTCTTCTGCTCTCGTCGAGCTCGGTGACGCGCGCACGCCAGTTGAACGGGAAGAAAATCTGCTTTCTCGCCGAAACCGAGGTGGAAGAAACGACGCGCGCCTGGTTCGCGCGCGAGCATCTTGACTTTGTGCCGTTTCCCTTTCAGGAAGAAGGCGAGATGCAGGCTGCCTTCTCCACCGGCAACTGCGGCGCGCTCACCGGCGACCGCACGCGATTGGCACAGACCCGAGCGGCCATGAAGCTGCACGGCAGGAGTACGCGACTTGTTCCCGAGACCATTTCGAAAGATCCGTTGGCCGCAGCGGTGCGCGATGAGGATCGCGAGTGGTTGTCAATCGTGAGCTGGGTTATCGAAGGATTGCTCCAAGCCGAGCAGAGCGGCATCACCGCGAGCAATGTGCTCGACCTTCAGTCACACGAGGCCGAACAGAGCGATCCGGAGCGCAGGTTTTTGCTGGGCGCCTCGCACCAGGTGGGCAGCGCGCTCGGACTCGGAAATGACTGGGTTGTGCGGGTGATTCATGCCACGGGAAACTACGGCGAGATTTACGAGCGCACTCTCGGAAGCGGCTCGCCGATGAAGCTTCCGCGCGGCGACAACCGGCTCAACCGCGACGGCGGCCTGATGCTCGCGCTGCCGCCGAAGTAGCTCGACGGGCGGAACGGAAAAAATTCGCCCGCCCTTCCGAACGCGCCATCTCCCCCGTTGCCCCGCCGGTCCATCAGTTCCCGCTCGCCTTCACCAGCAGTTCTACCGAGGGTACGATCTTATCAAGCAGCACAGCCTTCGGCTTGCCGGCAGCCTTCAGCAATTCCAGATTCCGCTCGCGCACCTCGGCGCTCATGGTGCGGTGAAGCTTCAAATCGTCCAGCGCCTTGAGGCCCACCGAAGCTGCCTCGGAGAGGCTGCGCGACAACGGAGCCAATTCCAGGGTCAGGTCAGAATCTTTGAGTGATGGCGCAAGCCTGGCGTCGTTGTCACGCCACAACTCAAGCCAGGTCTCGGCCTCCTGCCACTGCTCAGCAGTTGCTTTGCCCTGGACGACGAGCGTCGCCAGTTGATTGAACTTGCGCGCCGTCTCGCTCTCCGGAGCAACCGCGTCCACAAGCTCATTCAGCGGGCTGAATACGGTGTACTGCTTCAGTTCTTCGCGTGCATAGCCTTTGGGCGGCTCGACCACCGCGGCCAGTACCTCGAGCGCTTCCGGATTGGCGTTGCCGCTCATGCGCTGGAGCATGGCCAGGGTGAAGGAGTTGTGCTCCAGCCCGTCGTCATTCAGCTTTTCGCTTACCAGCGCCATGCGCCGATACATCGAATCCACATCGCGTACATCCTGAGGCGACCAGAAGCGCTCGGCAATTGCGGCCGTACGCGGCCAGATGCGGCTGTCGATATTTTCCGGTGTCACAAACTCGCTCCACATGGCAGCTTCGCCGCCCAGCACGCGCGCGCGTTGTTCGGCGTCGAGCTTGGCGCCGTCGCCGCTCAGCGGATCGACCAGGTAATGCTCGGATGCAGGCTGGTTCAGGTCGATGTAGTAGCCATTCGAAAGCAGCACGCGATTGCCCTGCCTTGCCGCCGCGGCAAGAGCCTTAGGTCCGCGCCATGACTGAACCACCACATCCGGCGGCGTGTCCGGTTGCAGCACTTCGTCCCAGCCTTCCATGATCTTGTTGTGGCCGGCGACCAGTTTCTCGACCCGGCCGGAGAAGTAAGACTGGAGCGCGGCGTTGTCCTTGATGTCGTGCTCGCGCATGAACTGTTTCACTCGCGGGTTGGCATCCCACTCCTTGCCGTCGCACTCGTCGCCGCCAATGTGGAAGTAGAGATCAGGAAACAGCGCGGTCATTTCCGCAAAGAACTTGTCGAGGAATTCAAAGGTCGATTCGCGGGTCGGATCCATGGCCGGATCGAATATGCCCCACTTGGTAATGGGCTGATAGGGCCCGGAGCCGCTGGCCAGCTGGGGATAGCCGGCGAACCACGAGGTTGCATGGCAGGGCATGTCAAACTCCGGCACGACGCGAATGCCGCGCATGCGCGCGTATTCAATGACCTCACGCACCTGCTCCTGCGTATAGTAATGGCCATTCGAGCCTTTCTCCTGAAGCAGCGGGAACTGCTTGCTTTCGATCCGGAAGCCCTGGTCGTCCGACAGGTGCCAGTGAAACACGTTGAGCTTCACGGCTTCCATGCCGTCGAGGTTGCGTTTGATCACCTGCAGCGGCATGAAGTGGCGCCCGACGTCGATCATCAGGCCGCGCCATGGAAAGCGAGGCTCATCGTCGATCGTGACCACGGGAACGGCAAAGCCCTGCGCAGTGATGTGCACCAGTTGGAGAAACGTCTGCAGTCCGTGGAGGACGCCGAGCGCATTGGGAGCCGTCAGTTCCACATGCGTGGCAGTGACGGCAAGATGATAGGACTCGTCCTCACCGAGCTGCTGCACCTGTTGGCTGGGTCCGCCGGTCTTGATGACCAAGGTTGCGCCGCTCTCCGCCGCGCTGGTCTGAAATGGAATGCCGGTCTCTCGCCAGAGTTTGTTGAGAAATCGCTCGCGTCCCTGCGCCACGCGGGGGTCGGCATATCCCTCGGCCACCACGGAAAAGCCTCCGTTGACGAGAAACTCGCCCGCGCCCCCGGTCAGGTGCGAAGGCAACGGCATGAGGGGAAGCCGAGCCGCGTCCTGACCGCGCAGTGCGGCCGGCAGGAGGACAAGACCGGCGAGACAGAGCATCCCGCTGGAGCGGAAAGCTGAACGTACCGATGAACGGAAGGCAGAATGCGTTCTCAACGAGAATCTCCTGAAGGCAAACGGTCAAGGCTGGGAAAACGGAACGATTTGCGCTGCGAATCGCGCTCTTTCGGGGGTGAAGACCAGTACAGAACTGAGTTTTTGTGGGCTCTGCCGGAACAGATGCGGCCACGCCCGTAATCATACAATGCGCTACCGACCATCTATGCGATCACTTTGCACTCCGTTGCTCAGTTTTTGGGACTGCTCGTCCACAAGGGTCGACAAGGGTCGATTCGAGCCAAACGTGTCCGCGGCGCGGCCGGTCTCGGCTCCAAGTGTGACCTTGCGGTTTCCCCCTTTCGGCGCCGGCAGCCCATCCGGCGCAGTGACAGCCTGGCGTAATTCGCGCTACCCTGAAGAGTATTCATCCGCAAGCGCGGCCGAAGGAGCACTCGAAGATTCCCATGCCCATTCAGTCAACGTCCAAAATCTGGCACAACGGCACCCTGATTCCCTGGGAGAACGCCAATATCCACGTCATGAGCCACGTGATTCATTATGGCTCCAGCGTTTTTGAGGGCATCCGCTGCTACGCGCAGCCGCAGGGCTCGGCCGTTTTCCGCCTTCCCGAGCACATGCAACGGCTGATCGACTCGGCCAAGATTTATCGCATGCAGCTGCCCTTCACGCTCGACGAGCTTTGCGCCGCGGTTGTCGAAGTAATTGAAGCCAATGGCGTTGCGCCTTGCTATATCCGGCCTATCGCGCTGCGCGGCTACGGCGAAATGGGAGTAAGCCCCAAGGGCTCGCCGATCGAGGTCTACATCGCCAACTTCCCCTGGGGCAAGTACATTGGCGGCCACGGCGGCGCCGACGTCTGCATCTCGAGCTGGAACCGGCTGGCCCCCAACACCATGCCCGCCCTCGCCAAGGCCGGCGCCAATTACATGAATTCGCAGCTGATCCGCATGGAGGCCGAGATCAACGGCTACCAGGAAGGCATTGCGCTGGACGTGAACGGTCTGGTCAGTGAGGGCTCGGGCGAAAATATTTTTGTGGTGCGCAATGGCGTCATTTATACGCCCCCGCTTTCAAATTCTGCGCTCTCCGGCATTACCCGCGACTCAGTGCTGACGCTGGCGCGGCATTTGGGCCTGACGGTGGTCGAGCAGGCCTTCCCGCGCGAGATGCTGTACATTGCCGACGAGGTCTTTTTCTCCGGAACCGCGGCGGAGGTCTCGCCGATCCGCACCATTGACCGGATCGTGGTCGGCGATGGCAAGGTGGGCGAAATCACGCGCAAGATCGCCGACGAGTTCTTCGGCATTGCCAACGGGCTGAAGCCCGATCGGTTTGGTTGGCTGACGCCCGTCAAAGTGACCGCCGCAGAGGCCGTGCCGGCCTAAATTCGTCAGATCTCGTCAACACCCAGGGCGGCCCCATCGGCCGCCCTTTCTTTTCTGACCCGCAGAGATTTTACTCGCAGCGCAGCGCGACGACCGGCTCCACTTTCGTGGCCGCGCGCGAGGGAAGCAGCGTGGCCACCAGCGCCACAATCCCCAGCAGGACGGCCACCGCCGCATAGGTCGCCGGATCCCGCGGCGCAACATGGAAGAGCAAACTCTTCAGCAATTGCGCGGTCGATAGCGCGCCCACAAGGCCAACTGCGCCGCCGAGCGCGATCAGCCGCACTCCTTCACCGGCAATCAGCCTGAGAATGTTCATCCGTGTCGCCCCCAGCGCCATGCGCACGCCAATCTCCTGGGTTCGCTGCGCGACCACAAACGCGATCACCCCGTAGAGCCCAATGACGGCCATCAGCAGCCCCGAGAGAGCAAAGAATCCCAGCAGCGAGGTCTCAAACCGCGGCCTGTCGGCCAGCTTGCTCATGCTCTCGGCGAGCGTTTCAATTTCAACCGGCACCGTTGGATCGATTTGAGCAATCTGCGCGCGCACCCACGGAGCCGCGGCCGTCGGCGACTGGGAAGTCCTGAGCACCATCACGTTCCACGGGGTCCAATCCTCGGCCACGCTCCTCCTGAGGCGGTAGAATTCAGGCTCGTCCGCGCCCGTCAGCCCTGAGTTTTTCACGTTCGCCGCGACGCCCACGACGGTGTACCATGGGCCGTTCGGAACCGGCTGCACATGTTGGCCGACAGGATTCTCATTGCTGAAGAGTCGGGAAGCAAGCAGGCTGCTCAGGATCAGCAAGTGTTCCGTCGAGCTTCGTTGCTTTTCGCTAAAGGCCTGCCCGCGAACGATGGGAATCCGGAGGGCACTGAAGTAGTCCGGCGTGACCGATCGACACGTAACCATGCCGCCGGTCCCCCCGGTCGCGTGCGGCTTGCCCCGAACCCGGATGTTCGTGAAGATCTGCTGTTCGTCGGTTCCCGCGGGGGAAAGCCAGTCGCTCATGCCCACCGCAGAAACACCTGGCAAACGCCGCAGTGCGGCCTCCGCTTCGAGGAAAAACTCCATCTGCTGGCCCGTCGCCGAGTACCGATAGCGCGGAAGCGTGATGTGTGCTTCCAGCACGCCGCGCGTTTCAAATCCCAGGTGCTGCCGCTCAAGGTTCCTGAAGCTGCCGAGCAGCAGCGCCGCCCCCGAAAGCAGGATCATGCTGATGGCAATTTGTCCCGCCACCAGCGAACGCCGGGTCCAGGCTTTTGCGCTGGAGCTTGACCATCGCGCAGCCAGCACCGACGCTCGCGGCCGTTTGAGCGCAGGAAAAATCCCCAACACGGCACCGGAGAGAACGGAAAGGGCGACCGTAAAGCTAATGATGCGCAAGTCCAGGTGAGCTCTCTCGAGAAACGGAATCCCCGCCGGTGCGATGGCTACAAACACGCGGAGAAGAAACTCCGCTATCACCAGTCCCGTTGCAGCTCCCGCCATCGAGAGCAGCAGAGTCTCTGTCAACCGTTGTCGCACCAGGCGCCCGCGGCTGGCACCGAGAACCGAGCGTACCGCCAGTTCGCGCTCCCGCTGTGCGGCTCTTGCAATCAGCAGGCTGGCCACGTTGGCCAAGGCGATCAGCAGCACCGCAAGCACTGCGCCCAGCAGAACCCAGCCCACCAGTTTCACATCGTGCATCTGGCGGTCGCGGATCGATCGCACGCGGAGATGAACTTCCTTGCGGAACTGCGGCGGGGCCAGACTCAGCGAATAATTAAAGACCGGCTGGAGAGCCGCTTCGGCCTGTTCAACGCTCAGCCCCGGTTTGAGCCGCGCGAACGCATACATCACTGTGCCCGGGTCGGCCTTGCGCTCCTCGGCCACATTCAGAGCCTCGGGTACAACAATGTCGGCAGGTTCCAGGGCGGGCATCTCGAACTGTTCCGGAAGCACGCCAATGACCCGCACCAGCTTGCCATCGATTTTGATCAGCCGGTTGAGAATCCCCGGATCGAGGCCGTAATGGGTGAGCCACAACTGATAGGAAATCAGAGCGACCTTGGGTCCATTGGGCCGGTCCTCTTCCGGTTCAAAGTTTCTTCCCAGCATGGGCGAGACACCGAGCGTCGCAAGAAAGTTCCCCTCCACACTCACACAACTGAGATGCCGGGGATTGGGCTCCGTCAGGTCGCACGAGGAGGCGCCCGTCTCCGAGGTGAAGGCCTCAAACGGCTTCTGGTTGTCGCGCCACTCGTAGTACGAGCCGCCCATCATGAACTCCTGGGGGATGATGGGCGCAACCAGGCCCACCGAGACCAGCCGCTCGTCGTGCGCATACGGCAAAGCGCGGAAGAGAATGCGATCGACCACGCTGAGGACTGCCGTGGTCGCGCCGATGCCCACCGCAAGCGTGGCAATCACGGCAATCGTGAACACCGGATTGCGCCCAAAGCCGCGTAGCGCGTAACGCACATCCTCTCCCACTGTGCCCAGCCACCAGCCGGGCCTCGCCTGGTGGCATTGCTCACGCGTGCGCTCCCGCCCACCGAGCTCAATCAGCGCCTGTCGCCGCGCTTGGTCGGCCGTCATCCCGGCGGCCATATTGCGCGCCACCGATTGCTCAATGTGAAAGCTCAGTTCCTCGTCGACCTCGCTCGCGGGCCGTGCGGAAACAAGAAGCTTCAGACGCAGGATGTAGTTAGGGATCATAGGGATTATCGCGCCGCCTCCGGAGCCGTCCCGAGCACCAGCGCGACCGCTGCTGAAAGCCGGTCCCAGGTCTCCAATTCGGCCTCGAGCTGTTTCCGCCCGGCGGCAGTTAGCCCATAAAACTTCGCCTTGCGATTGTTCTCCGACGCGCCCCACTCGGACTTGATCCAGCCCTTGTACTCCAGCCGGTGCAGTGCCGGGTAGAGCGACCCCTGGCCAATCTGCAACACCTCGTTCGACACCTGCTGAATGCGCTGCGCAACGCCCCAGCCATGCATTGGCCCGGCAGCCAGCGTCTGCAGAATCAGCACGTCCAAAGTTCCTTGTAATAGATCAGTGGCTGGCGGCATCGCGCTCCCCTCGTCAATCGACAATAGAATGCCCCCTGCTCTTGTCGGATGTCAAGGGGGCAGGCGCGATATTTGCTTCGAACTGTGTTTTTGGGGCAGGCCGCGCCCGCTCCTTGGACTCCCAATTGTCCGCCTGACCAGCGATCGAGAGGAACAATCACGCTTCGGTTCCCGTATCTAAGAGGGACGCGGCTCCTTTTGACGGCCGCCGCCGCGGGTCGTACTTCGTGGTTCGTGGTTCAAGGTTCAAGGTTCGTGGTTCGTGGTTCGTGGTTCAAGGAGAATTTCATGCCAAAGCTTGCCCGGGTTGCCGGCCTTTGCTCGGTCCTTCTGGTCACCGTGGCCAGCGGTTTTGCCGCCCCGCCGGCCGCCAAGCCTGCGTCCGGCTCGCTGGTGATTGTCTTCAAAGACGGGCACCGGCAGAGCTTTAGCCTGACCGACATTGAACGTATCGAGTTTCCAAGCGGGGACGTCTCGGGGACTGTGTCCATGCCCGGCCCTTCGCGCGGCCACTTCGTCGGCAAATGGGAAGTGGGCGACGGCAACGGCAGGACCTTTTATATCTCGCTTGAGGAAAGCGGCGACGCCATGCGCTCGCTGGGCCACGTGCATGGCCGGTGGACCTACGTCAATGGAGAGGCCGAGATCCGCTGGGACGATGGCGCCCAGGATGCGATCCGCAGGGTTGGCTCGAACTTTCAGAAATTCGCTTTCAGCTCAGGAAAACAGTTTACCGACGTGCCGGACAACGTAACCGGCGCGCGCAACACCATGCCCAAGCCGATCTAGGCAAGTTGCGCTTGCCGGCCTCCTTCTTCTCCGTTCTTTCAAGCGCGTAGAATGGACTTCAGACCAGGAGGTTGTCTGCTGCTCAAGGGCCGGCGACCAAGAGCAAGGATGATTGGCACCGCGTGAAACCCGACATGAAAGTCCGCCTGGCCGGCATCGAACTGGTTAACCCGGTCATCGCCGCCAGCGGCACCTTTGGCTACGGCATTGAGTTTGAGGAGATCGTCTCGCTGGAGCGGATCGGCGGGTTCGTCACCAAGGGCATTTCGTTGGAACCGATGAGGGGGCACGCTGCACCGCGCATCGTGCAGACTGCAGCCGGAATGCTCAACGCGATTGGCTTGCAGAACGTGGGCGTGGAGGATTTCATTGCGCGCAAACTCCCGCCGCTCAAGCGTTATCCGCAGTGCAAGGTCATCGTCAACGTCTTTGGATGCACGGCGAGCGAATACATTCGCGTGATTGAGCGGCTCAACCAGGCCGATGGCATCGCCGCTTATGAGCTGAATGTCTCCTGCCCCAATGTTCATGCTGGTGGCATGGCATTCGGTTCAGACCCCGGATCGCTCGAATACCTTGTCAGCCGCGCCAAAAAGGTGAGCACGCGACCGCTGATTGTCAAGCTCTCGCCCAACGTCACCTCCATCTCTCACATGGCCAAAGTGGTTGCCGATTCTGGCGCCGATGCGGTGAGCCTGACCAACACGTTTCTGGCCATGTCGATTGACGTCGAAACCCGCCGTCCCCGCCTGACCAACACCACCGGCGGGCTTTCCGGACCGGCCATCAAGCCCATCGCCCTGCGGATGGTTTACGAAGCCGCGCGCGCGGTCAGTATCCCGATCCTCGGGCTGGGCGGCATCGTCACTCCCGCAGATGCGGTTGAATTTCTGCTTGCCGGCGCCACGGCAATTCAGGTGGGAACGGCCAGCTACGCCGACCCCCGCGCCACCGATCGCCTGGCCCGGGGCCTGGAGTCCTGGTGCCGCAGCCACGAAGTGGAGCATGTGACCAGCCTCACCGGCGCAGTCGAGCGTCTGCACCCCTGAAACGCCCATGCGAGAGGGCTCCAGCCTGGATCTGGAGGGCACCGGTCCTGGGTTTGCCCCCAAGCCACCTACCACGCACCAGACACTCGCCCTGGGATCGAATTTTAAAAACCGTATTTGTTTTTCAGGCCTCCTCCGGCTATCATCGTTGTATGCGCCGTAGACTCTGTTGTCGCTGCCTCACTCCGCTCCGCTCCGCTTCGCGCGCAGAGGTGACTTGGCTCTGAAGGTTTGATCAAGTTTCCAAGGTTTCCTGAGAGCCCGCGATGCAGCCCCGCTGCCGCGGGCTTTCTATTTCCACCCAAGAAGGAAAGTCATGGCTGAAGTTACACGACCGAAAGAAACCAAAGCGCAGCGCACCGAGCGACTCAAGCTCGAAAAGAACCCATGGCAGGCGTTCGATGAAGTACGCGCTTTTGCCCGCCAAGGCCGCTCCAGCGTAGTGCCCGAATGGGCCTCGCTCTACTTCAAATGGTGGGGCATTTACACGCAGGGCGACGGCGTGGGGGCAACCGGCGGTCAAGGCGGCGAGGGGCTGGCGTCGGATTACTTCATGATGCGCATCGCCATTCCCAATGGCATCCTCTCTGCCAGCCAGTTGCGGGTCATTGCCGGGCTCACCAGAAAATATGCACGAAACCTGGCCGACATCAGCGTGCGCCAGGCGATTCAGCTGCACTGGCTCACCATTGAGTCGCTTCCTGAGGTGGTGGATGCGCTCAGCGCCATCGGCCTTTCGCCCCAAGGCGCCTGCGGCGATGTGGTGCGCAACGTCACCGGCTGCCCGCTGGCCGGAGTGGCGGCCGATGAACTGATCGATGCCGCACCCCTGGCGCGCGAGATTGCCCGACTGCTGGCCGGCAACCATGAGTTCTACAATCTTCCCCGCAAGTTCAAAATCTCGGTCACCGGCTGCCCATCATGGTGCAGCGTTCCGGAGATCAACGACATTGGCCTTACTGCCGTGCGGCATCAGGGACAGGTCGGCTATTCGCTGCGCGTCGGCGGCGGGCTCTCCCGCGAGCCGCACATCGCCGTGCGCCTTGACGCATTCATTCTTCCTGAGCAGGCTCCAGCGGTGGTGCGCGCGGTGGCTGAAGTGTTTCGCGACCAGCAGGGTCTGCGCGAGAGCCGCGAGCGGGCGCGCATGAAATACCTCTTCCTCAAGGAAGGCTGGAGCGGGGAAAAATTCCTTGCCGAGGTCGAGCGGCGTCTTGACTTCAAACTGCTGCCCGGCGTACCTGAACAGGTTCCGGACGATATCTTTCGCGATCATGTGGGCATCACGCCGCAACGCCAGCCCGGCTTGAGTTCGGTTGGCGCATCGGTTCTTCGCGGCAGGCTTAGCGGAGATCAGCTGGAAGCCGCTGCGGAATTATCCGAGCGGTTCGGCAGCGGCGGCCTGCGCACCACGGTTTCGCAGAATCTGCTGTTGATCGACGTTCCCAACAACAAGACTGCTGAGCTGGTGCGCGAGCTCGGATCGATCGGTCTCCAAGTAGAGGGCTCGTCCTTTTGGCGCGGCGCTATTGCCTGCACCGGCACTGAGTTTTGCAAGCTGGCTATTACCGAGACCAAGGGCTTCACGCGCTGGATCGTCGATGAGCTGGAAGAGCGCCTGCCGGGTTTCGATCAACAGCTCAAGCTCAACGTGACCGGCTGTCCCAACGGATGCGGTCAGCATTGGGTGGCCGACATCGGCATCGAGGGGAAAAAGATCAAGTACGAAGGCAAGCTCATTGACGCCTATTACTTCTGCCTGGGTGGCGCGGTCGGTCAGCACGCAGCCGTTGCCCGTCCCGTCGGCTATCGGTGCCCCGCGACGCTGGTGCCCGAAGCCATCGAGCGGCTGCTGCGCCAGTATCTATCCAGCCGCAACCCGGGCGAGAACCTGCGCGCCTGGTTTGGCCGCCATTCTGACGACCAGTTGCGCGCCCATCTGGCCGGCGAAGCGCTTGCGCCCGTCGAACGCGATATCCCTGCCGGCCGCGTCCCGCACGGCGTTGCGGATTGAGGTTTCCCGTCATGAGCATGCTGCCCGTCTTTCTCAAACTCGATGGACGCAATTGCCTGCTGGTGGGCGCCGGAGCGGTCGCTCTGGACAAGATTGGCAGCCTGCTCGCGACCGGCGTAAAGCTGCGGGTGGTGGCTCCGGAGGCACGCGTCGAGATTCGCAATCTGGCGCGCGAAAACAAGCTCGAATGGGTTCAGCGCTGCTTTGAACCTTCCGATCTGGACGGTAATTTACTGGTCATTGCCGCGACCAACGATGCCGAGGTAAACGCCGCTGTTCACAGGGGCTCGGTCGAACGAAACATTCTTTCTAACAGCGTCGATGACATTCCGAATTGCGATTTCTTTTTTGGATCGCTGGTCACGCGCGGCAATCTGCAGATCGCCATCTCAACGAGCGGCGAAAGCCCTGCCGTTGCGCAACGTCTCCGCCGCGAGATCGATCTGCAGCTGCCCCCTGACCTGGGCCCATGGCTGGAACAGTTGGGCCCGTTGCGCCGCGAAGTGTTATCGATCCATCCTCCGAGTGAGGAGCGCAAGCAGCTTCTGCATCAACTTGCCCAACTTCCCCTCTGCGCGTCGTCTCAATGCCCGTCGCGGCAGCTGGCCCGAGCGAGCCTGCCATCGGCTCGTGGCTCCGAGGCCGAAGTCAGGCACTTTGAGGCGGCGCCGGGGCTCCAATCCCGCGGGCATTTTCCGGATGGGCTCTCGAGCGCTCCCGGCGTCGTCTCCCTGGTCGGCGCCGGGCCCGGGACCCCGGATCTGCTGACGGTTCAGGCTCTCGGCCTGATTAAGGCTGCTGAAGTCATCCTCCACGATGATCTGATTCGGGCAGAGGTTCTTCGGCTGGCCATGCCCGAGGCCGAGATTGTGAACGTTGGCAAGCGCTGCGGTACCAAGACAATTACCCAGGAAGAAATCAATGAACTGATGATTCATCACGCCCGCGCACGGCGCCGTGTCGTCCGCCTCAAGAGCGGCGACCCGCTTCTGTTTGGCAGGGCCGCTGAAGAAATCGCCGCCTTGACCTCTGCCGGCATTGCCCTTCAAATCGTTCCCGGTATTACTGCCGCTTCGGCCGCCGCTGCCGCACTCGGCTGCTCACTCACCGATCGTAATCGCGCGTCGAACGTAACCTTCTCTACCGGCCATCACGCGCAGTCACATAACCACGCGCCGCTGCCGGAGATTGAAGATACCACGCGCGTGGTCTACATGCCCGGCCGCGACCTCCGTCTGCTCGCCGCCGAGTGGCTGGATCAAGGCCTGCCGCCCGATTTCCCTTGCGCGGTCATCTCGAATGTGGCAACGGCCAATCAACAGGTGCACTTTCGAACGCTTGGGGATCTGGGCGCGCTGGAGCCGGCCCCGGCTCCGAGCTTGCTCATTGCCGGGTGGACTCTCAGCAGCGTGGCGGAGGCTTTTCAATCCAAGGCCGAATACTTACTTCATAGCGTCTCATACAATCTCGCCGACAAATAAAATCGCCTTTAGAATCCATCGGTTGCTGTATCAGGTCGTCTCATACCCTGCCATGAAAGAAAGCCCTCGGTGGTGGTTTTTCTGGGGGTATATCTGATGGCTCTGACAGACACCGAAGTCCGCAAATCGAAACCTCGAAGCAAGCCGTATCGCCTCACCGACGCCGGAGGCCTCCATCTGTTCGTAACGCCGCGTGGCGGGAAGCTTTTGCGCTGGAAGTTTAGGTTCCGCGGTAAAGAGAGGCTGATGGCGTTCGGCGCCTATCCAGAAATCACGCTGGCGATGGCGACAGAGAAGCATGCCGAGCAGCGTAGGCTCCTGAAGACCGGGGTCAGCCCGATGGCGGCACGGAAGGCACAGAAGATCTCTGAGCACGGGCCGGAGAGAACTCGTTCGAGAAGGTGGCAGCGCGCCGGCTCAAACATTGGCGCGAAGGGAAGAATCCACGCCATGTCGGCTATGTCGAGCGGCGGATCAAGGCGCATATTTTACCGGCGATTGGTGACCGCCCCATCCCAGAGATCGAAGCGCCCGAGCTGGTTGCGATGGTTCAAGCAATGGAGCTAAGAGCCTGCGCATTGCGAACGAATATAACTTCGAACAAAATGTGGCCGGCCTGCGCCAGGCGTTCCATGCGGTGACGCCGCGGTTTCCGCTTTCTCGCAACGCGTGATTCGGTTTGCACCAAGAAGCTGCTGGTTGCGGATTTCAAAAAAATCAGACACGCTATGGCGCCTTCGCGCACGCCTATCTCCAGCGGAAAATGCGCAGAGACACGATAAAGGGCACCAAAAACCAGGCAAGCAGAATTCCGACCTGCGGAAGCTGTTGACTGAGGTTCATGCCTTGCAGCATGTTGCCGCGCATGGCGTCGATGGCGGCAGTCAACGGCAGTGCGCGCACGATTGGCTGAATGACTAAAGGAAAGCGAGCGGCGGAAAAGAAGACGCCCGACAGAATCCACATCGGCAGCATGACCAGATTCATCAAGCCTGACGCGGCTTCCATGGTTCTGGCGCGCGAAGAAACCAACAGACCGAGCGCTGAAAAAGCCAGCGAAGTCATCAGGCACAGCACAATCAACTGCGCCAGCGATCCGCGAAACGGAACACCGAAGGCCAGGCGCGCAAAGCCAAGAAACGCTCCGACCTCGATGACCAGCATGACCAGTCGAGAGAGCAGGAACGAGGCGAGATACTGCCACTTGGGCATGGGCGAGGCTACCAGCCGCTTGAGCAGCTTCTTTTGCCGGGCTTCAACAATGGCAAAGCCCATGCCCCAAATGGCCGAGCCCATCAGGTTCATTCCCAGCAGGCCAGGCACAACGAAGTCGATGTAGCGCGCTCCTGTCTCATGGATGAGTTCATTGCCGGCGTGCACCGCGTCGTGGCGTCCAGCGGAGGCTTGAATGGCGCGGTCCACAAGCAGGCGCGCGGTGCGCGCATCGGGGTTGGTGTCGTCGTATTTGTAGCCGACGCCCTCCTCGCGCTGAATGGCCAGCAGAAGAATTTTTCCCGTTGCCAGCGCCTCAGTGCCCTCGGCTTCGTCCATAGTGGCCGCGGTCAAGCCCTTGTCCGCGATCAGAGCCTGAGTCAGTTGTGAGGTCGTTGCGCCCACCGCGAGCACATCCGCAGGGCGATTTCGGAAGGCGATGCCCAGGCCGACGGCGAGCAAAATAGGGAACAGAAAGATCCAGAAGATGGCCTCCGGTTCGCGCAGAAACAGGCGGAAGCGCACCATGGTCAACTGGTAGAGGCTGCTGAATTCCAACTTACTCATCGCGCAAATTCCTCCCCGTCAGCTGGACAAACACATCTTCGAGCGACGCTGAATGAGTGCGAAACTCGCTCAGGTGCAGGCCTTGCTCCTTGAGTGCGGCGAAAATCTGCGGAACGGCGAGATGCAGCTCGCTCACAGAAAGCTGATGCAGGCCGGCATCGACCCGATGGGAATTGACGCCGGGAATGGCCTTGAGCAGTTCCGCGTTGACTGTTCGGGGCGCGGCTCTGAGCGCTTCGTCGCTCACGGCAAACTCCACAATGTCTTCCCCGCCGACGGTGCCGATGAGCTCGTGGGGCGTGCCCTGCGCAATCACTTTGCCGTGATCCATGATGGCCACACGGTCAGAGAGGCGCTGGGCTTCATCCATATAATGGGTCGTCAAAATGATGGTGCGGCCGGCCTTTTTGAGCTCGTCGACCAGATCCCATAAATGACGGCGGGCCTGCGGGTCGAGCCCGGTGGTCGGCTCATCGAGAAACAGCAGCTCCGGATCTCCGACCAGCGCGCAGGCCATGGCCAGGCGCTGCTTCTGGCCGCCGGACAGTCCGCCGACGCGGGAGGTGCGCTTTTCTTCCAGCTGCGCCATCTTGATGGATTCGTCGACCGAGATGCCGCGATCGAAGAAGCTGCGAAACATGCGCAGCGTTTCTTCGACAGTCAGCTTGTCAGGAAACTGCGTTTCCTGCAGCTGAATGCCGATACGCTGGCGCAGTTGGGCGGGGTGGGTCTGCCAGTCCCTGCCCAGCAGTTCAATGGTTCCCGAGTCGGCTTGGGTCAGCCCTTCGCAGATCTCGATGGTTGTGGTCTTCCCTGCTCCGTTGGGCCCGAGCAGGCCGAAACACTCGCCGCGGGCCACCTCCAGGTCGAGCCCGTCGACAGCCTGCACATCGGCAAAGGCCTTGCGTACCCCGCGCAACAGGAGCGCCGGCCCTGTCCCGGCGGCAGCCGGCCCCGCTTCCCGGTCCCTCCCCCCTATGCCCCCGTTCGTCATTTCCCCCGCCTCCAACTCGCTCGCCCGGCTTGTCTTTGCCCCAGAGTACCGCATTTTCGTCAGTCTCCCTTGGTCAAACCGGCTTTGCCCCGCGAGCAAGTACAGGTAAACTAAATGCATGGCGGAGATCGAGCGCAGGAAAACCCCTACGGTTAAAATCGGCAACGTTCGCGTCGGCTGGGAGGTTCCAGTGGTCGTGCAGTCCATGACCAATACGGACACAGCCGACATTCCCGGTACCATTGAGCAGGTTGCTGCCCTGGCTCTGGCCGGCTCGGAAATTGTCCGTGTGACGGTGAACAACGAAGAGGCAGCTGCTGCCGTTCCGTACATCACGGAAGGTCTCGACAAGCGCGGCATACGCGTACCCATTGTGGGCGACTTCCATTACAACGGGCATCTGCTGTTGAAGAAGTTTCCCGCCGCGGCGCGGGCCCTGGCCAAGTACCGCATCAATCCCGGCAACGCCTCGATCGGCAAAAAGGATAACGACAACTTCCAGGTGATGGTCGAGTGCGCCGTCGAAAACCAGAAGCCGGTGCGCATTGGCGTCAATTGGGGCTCTCTCGATCAAGCTCTTTTAACCCGCATGATGGATCAGAATTCTCGCCTGGCGCAGCCACTTGCGGCGCGCGAGGTGATGATGGAAGCCATGGTGGTGAGCGCGATTGAGTCTGCCCAGGCTGCCGAGCGTTACGGGCTGCGGGCCGACCAGATCATTCTCTCCGCCAAGGTCAGCGGGGTGCGCGACCTGATTGACGTTTATACGAGCCTCGCTGCACGCTGCAGTTATGCGCTGCACCTTGGGCTGACCGAAGCTGGCATGGGCTCGAAGGGCGTGATCGCCTCGACGGCTGGGCTGGCACCGCTCTTGCTTTCCGGAATCGGAGACACGATTCGCGTCTCGCTGACGCCGAAGCCCCATGGCGACCGCACGGAAGAAGTCCAGGCGGCGCAGCAGATATTGCAGTCGCTTTCGATCCGCAGCTTCATGCCGCAGGTGACCAGTTGCCCCGGCTGCGGGCGGACGACGAGCACCTACTTCCAGGAACTGGCCGAGCAAATTCAGACCTACTTGCGTACCTCCATGCCGGAGTGGCGCAGGAAGTATCCCGGCGTCGAAGAGCTGAAGCTGGCGGTGATGGGATGCGTGGTCAATGGGCCGGGCGAATCCAAGCATGCCAACCTGGGCATTAGTTTGCCGGGAACGTTTGAGGAGCCCAAGGCGCCGGTCTATATTGACGGCAAGCTGGCCACAACGCTCAAAGGCGACACGATTGTGGCGGAGTTCAAACAGATTCTGAACAAGTACGTAGAGAGCCACTACGGGCAGAGCGCGAAGAGCGAAGAGCTGGTCGGAGCAAGGTAACTGCTTTACGCGCATTCAATCCGCGGCGTGCGTGTCCATTCTTCCACTCGGAAGACTTCCTCCGTCACGGCGGCTTGAATCGACCGCCGTGAGATTCAGCCAAGCCGCCCCAAATCCATTCCTGCCAGACCATCGATCGCTCGATGATCTGATTCCGTGCGCAGGGGGTCCATTGCCCTCAGCCCTGGGGCCGGCCCCATCATGGCCTTCGGGCGGTGAGTCAGTTTGCATCGAGAGTTCTTGCAGGCACCCCGAAAGAACGTATTCGATGAGCCAGTTCTCTCCAGGAGCCTGGAAAGCACGAAGAAACCGCCAATGAGACCGATGTATGGATATGAGGGGCAGGATGTCCGGGTCAATGTTCTTTGTTCGACAGTTTGGCTCTCTTCAGTTTCAGGATGATGAGCTTGCCATTGAACCAATCGAAGCTGCGCCGCACCCGGTCCACAAGGTTCCCACTTACTTTTTCAAGTTGGTTCATGT